>NZ_JAUYUD010000088.1 GCF_030692605.1 Lutibacter sp. | reverse complement strand
AATGTTTCTCTAATACTAATTTTACACATTCAAGTTTAAATGTGTAATCATATTTCACTTTTCTTTCCATAAAAATACCCCCAAATAGTGTCTAACTTTTTGGGGGCAGTCTAATTACCGCCTTTTTTAATACTTATTTTAAAATAAATTGTTAATTTCTTTTCAATTTCTTTTTAACTTCAACTTCTTTGTAAGCTTCAATAACATCTCCAACTTCAATTTCATTGTAGTTTTTAATTTGAAGTCCACAATCATATCCTTTAGAAACTTCTTTTGCATCATCTTTAAATCGTTTTAATGAAGATAAATCACCTGAATGTATTACAACACTATCTCTAATTATTCTGATTTTAGAAACTCTAAATATTTTACCACTTACAACCATACAACCTGCAATGGTTCCAATTTTCGATATTTTATAAACCTCCCTAATTTCAACATTACCTGTAACTTCTTCTTTTAATTCAGGAGATAACATTCCTTCCATGGCATCTCTTAAATCGTCGATAGCATCATAAATAATTGAGTAAGTTCTTACATCAATTTCTTCATTGTCTGCTAATGTTCGAGCATTTCCTGAAGGTCTAACATTAAACCCAACAATAATTGCATCAGATGCAGAAGCTAATAATACATCAGATTCTGTAATGGCTCCAACGCCTTTATGAATAATATTTACTTGAATTTCACTTGTAGATAATTTTTGGAATGAATCTGTCAAAGCTTCAACGGATCCATCAACATCTCCTTTTAATATGATGTTAAGTTCTTTAAAGTCTCCTAAAGCAATACGTCTTCCAATTTCATCTAATGTTATATGACGTTGTGTTCTAACAGACTGTTCACGCTGTAATTGAGAACGTTTTGATGCAATTTGTTTAGCTTCTCTTTCGTCTTCAAAAATATAAAATTTATCTCCAGCTTGTGGAGCACCATCTAAACCTAATATAGAAACCGGCGAAGACGGTCCAGCCGATTTCATGGTATTTCCACGTTCATCGAACATTGCTTTTACTTTACCACTATTTTTCCCAGCTAACATATAGTCACCAATATTTAAGGTTCCTTCTTGAACCAAAATGGTTGTAACATATCCCCGACCTTTATCTAATTGAGCTTCAATTACAGTTCCAACGGCATGTTTATTTGGGTTTGCTTTTAAGTCTAATAATTCGGCTTCAAGCAATACTTTTTCTAATAATTCTTCAACACCTTGTCCAGTTTTAGCTGAAATTTCTTGAGATTGAATTTTTCCTCCCCAATCTTCAACTAATAAATTTAATTGTGAAAGCTGTTCTTTAATTTTTTCAGGATTAGCATTAGGTTTATCTACCTTATTAATAGCGAAAACAATTGGTACCATAGCTGCTTGAGCGTGGCTAATTGCTTCTTTTGTTTGTGGCATCACATCATCATCAGCTGCAATTACAATAATAACTAAGTCTGTTACTTGTGCACCTCTTGCACGCATTGCAGTAAAAGCCTCGTGACCAGGAGTATCTAAAAACGCTATTTTTTGTCCGCCTTTTAGTTGAACTCCATAAGCACCAATATGCTGTGTAATTCCTCCAGATTCACCAGCAATAACGTTTTCTTCACGAATGTAATCCAACAATGAAGTTTTACCGTGATCTACGTGTCCCATCACTGTAATAATTGGAGCTCTAAATTCTAATTCATCTGGTTTATCAATATGTTCTTCTATAGACTCTTCAACTTCCGCACCCACAAAATCTAATGTAAAGTCAAATTCTTCGGCAACAATTGTTAAGGTTTCAGCATCTAATCGTTGGTTCATTGTAACCATCATTCCAAGAGCCATACAAGTAGATATTACTTTGGTTACTGGAATATCCATCATAGTTGCAATTTCATTTACAGTTACAAATTCAGTAACTTTTAATACTTTGCTTTGTGCTTCTTGATTTTCAAGATCTTTTTCTGATTGTTGACGGTGAATATCTCTTTTATCTCTACGATATTTAGCACCTTTTCCTTTTTTAGATTTGCCTTGAAGTTTTTCTAAGGTTTCTCTTACTTGTTTTTGAACATCAGCTTCTGTAGGCTCTTCTTTTACAAGTTTTGCTCTACCTCTAGGACCTGAGGATGTTGCCGCATTTCGGTTTGCATATTTATTGTTGCCTGGTACACTTCCTCCTGGTGTTCTAGGTGTTCTAGGTGCTCCCGTTCCTGTACCGGCTCCAATAACAGTTCCCGTACCGGTTGTTGGAGCTTTTTTAATTCTACGACGCTTCTTTTTGTTAGCATCTGCAGCTGATTCTTTTTTGACTATTACTTCTGGTTTTTTCTTTTTTGGTCTATCAAATTGTTTTAAGTCAATTTTTTCGCCAATAAATTTAGGACCATCTAATTTTTTATACTGAGTTTCAATCGTTTGAGGTTCAATAGATTCTTCTTCAGCCTCTTTAACTTCAATTTTAGGAGTTTTAACTTCTTTTGAAAATGGTTTTTTAAATTCAGGTCTATTTTGAATAGGTTTTTCACCTTTTTGCACAGGAGGTTTTACTTCTTCTCCCAGTTTTTTATCCTCTTCAACAGGTTTTTCGACAATAGGATCTGGTTTTGAGACTTCAATTTCTGGTTTTTTCACCTCAACTATTGGTTCTTCAATTTTAACAACTTCAACAGGTTTAACTTCTACCACTTCTTCTGTTACCATTAAAGGTTCAGGTTTTACCGGCTCAACATTAATTTTACCCACAGTTTTAATTTCGAGTTTATCAGCTTTGGCTTTAACAACAATTCTTTTAGATTCTTCTTCAAGTCGTAGTTTTTCAAGTTTTTCTTCTTGAGCAATTCTTAAAGCTTCCTTTTCTTTGCGTTTTTCTTCGCTAACTTCTTTGGAAGCTTCCTTTTTATTTCTGTCAGTTTGAAAACCATCCAATAATATTTCATATTCTTCATTAGAAATTTTAGTGGTAGGTCTTGCCTCTATTTCAAAACCACTAGCAGCTAAATGCTCAACAGCTCTATCTAAAGAAATGTTTAATTCTCGCAATACCTTGTTTAGTCTCAATGTTTCGTTGTCAGACATATATGTTTTTTTTAGCCTAATTTAATTTTAATTTAAAGAATTATTAGTCTTCAAATTCGTCTCTAAGTATCTTTTGAACTTCAAGTATAGTTTCTTCTTCCAAATCTGTTCTGGTAACAAGTTCGCTAACGTCTTTTTCAAGAACGCTTCGAGCTGTATCTAATCCAATTTTTTTGAATTCTTGAATTACCCAAGCTTCAATTTCATCAGAAAATTCAGTTAATTCAACGTCGTCTTCTAATTCAATTCCTTCTCTTTGAACATCTAGTTCATATCCTGTTAGTTGAGATGCTAACCTTATGTTAACACCATTTTTTCCAATTGCTTTAGAAACTTCTTCAGGTAATAAGAAAACGTCAACTCTTCCTTTTTTACCATCTTCTCGTCCTTCTTCTTCATGAATCTTCATTGAAACCACTTTTGCAGGGCTTAATGCTCTTGCAATGTAAAGTTGTGTGTTTTTGGTAAAATTGATAACATCAATGTTTTCATTTCCTAATTCGCGTACAATTCCGTGAATACGAGATCCTTTCATTCCAACACAAGCACCAACTGGATCAATTCTATCGTCGTAAGAATCTACGGCAACTTTAGCTTTTTCTCCAGGAATACGTGCAACACCTTCAATGGTAATTAAACCATCAAAAACTTCAGGTATTTCTTGTTCAAATAATTTGACTAAAAATTCTGGAGCTGTTCTAGACATAATAATTACTGGTTTATTACCACGTAATTCAACACTTTTTATAATTCCCCTAACATTATCTCCTTTTCTAAAATAGTCTGATCTTATTTGCTCACTTTTAGGTAAAATAATTTCGTTTCCATCATCATCTAACAAAATAATGGCGTTGTGGCGAATATGATGAACTTCGGCACTATAAATATCTCCTTCAAGGTCTTTAAATTGTTTAAAGGTATTGGTGCTATCGTGTTCATGTATTTTAGAAATTAAGTTTTGTCTAAGTGCTAAAATTGCACGACGCCCTAAATCTATTAATTTTACTTCTTCTGAAACATCTTCACCAATCTCAAAATCTGGTTCAATTTTTCTTGCTTTAGACAATTCAATTTCTTCGTTTGAATCTTCAACTTCACCATCGGCAACCACAATTCGGTTTCTCCAAATTTCTAAATCGCCTTTGTCTGGGTTTATAATAATATCAAAATTATCATCAGACCCAAATTTTCTTTTTAAAGCTGCTCTAAAAACTTCTTCAAGAATGGACATTAAGGTAACTCTATCTATGTTTTTATCTCCCTTAAATTCTGAAAATGACTCTATTAATGCTATATTTTCCATGCATTCAATTAATTAAAAAATTATTTTCACTTTTGCTTCTACTATAGTTTCAAATGGTACAGTTGTTGTTTTTATAACTGTTATTTTTCCTTTACCAATTGGTTTTGGTTCTCTTATTTTTGCCTCAATATCTATACCAGTTTCTGTAACCGATTTTAAAATGCCCTCAAAAACTTTATTGTTTAAAAGTTTTAAAGTTACTGTTCGATTTATATTTTTTTTATATTGACGCCTTACCTTTAAAGGTTTAGCAACATCTGGAGAGGCAACTTCTAAAGAAAAATCTTCAACCTCTCTATCTAAATTATGCTCTACCGCTCTGCTTATTCTAATGCACTCGTTTAATGGCACACCGTAATCTCCATCAACTTCAACATATATTTTATTGTCAGCCAAGTAGCTTAATTCAATTAAATAAAGCTCTGGGTTTTCTGCGATTGCAGTATTTACTAATTCTGATATCTTACCTTTATCCATAAAAATATTATAAAAAGAGGGGACTTATCGTCCCCTCCTATCTTCGTATAAAATTTTAATTCTGTGCAAATATAACAACTATTTTTGAAATGATAAAAAATCATTCTCTTTTTTAATTTAAAATTACTAACTTTACATAAAGCTCATTAATAAATCAATGTTATTTATATGAAAAGTATTTTAGTCCCAGTTGATTTTTCTGTTCAGGCAAGGTATGCTGCCAAGGTTGCTTCTGAAATCGCAAAAATCACCAATGCGAAAATTTATTTGTTGCATATGCTCGAATTACCAACGGGTGTTATTGATCCAGCTAGTTATGGTTCTTCAAATAATACTCCAACTGCATTATTGTTTTTAAAACGAGCTCATGAGAAATTTGAAGATTTTAAACGATTGCCATTTTTGAAAGGATTAGATGTTGAAGATTCTGTACAATTTCATAAAGCGTATGATGGTATTATAGATGAAAGTAAAAAGCAAAAAGCTGATTTAATTGTAATGGGATCTCAAGGCACGTCAGGACTTGAAGAAATGTTGATTGGATCTAATACTGAAAAAGTTGTCCGTAATTCAAATGTGCCTGTTTTAGTTGTTAAAACGGATATGGAGCATTTTAAAATTGAGAATATTGTATTTGCTTCTAATTTTAAATTTAAAAATAGAATTTCATTTCAAAGTATATTAGATTTTGCAGCTTTATTTGATGCAAAATTACATTTGCTTAAAATTAATACCATTCATAGTTTTGAAACAACTAAGGATTCAAGTGATGCTATAAGAAACTTTATTAATGGATTTGATTTAGGTGAATATTCTTTGAATATATATAATGATGTTTCTGTTGAATCGGGTATTTTGAATTTTTCAAAAGCAATTGATGCGGATTTGGTGGTATTAAATACTCATGGAAGAAGAGGTTTGGCTCATTTATTTAATGGAAGTATTGGAGAGGATTTAGCAAATCATGCGAAATTGCCTGTAGTTACATTTAAGTTATAATAGAAAAAGAACTGTATAAAAAGTTAAATTTTGTGTCATATTAAGCCCGTCGAAATAAATTAACAATAGTTAATCAGTATCAACTTCGACAGGCTCAGTTTGACAAAGTGAATATTACTTACCTTTTTTCGAAAGTATCTTCTTAAATCTATTTAATATTTAATAGAACATCCAATTGCCTTTGTAATGGTAGTTTTAGGCGATTTTCCTTTTAATAGATCATTAATAGCGTCTTCAACATATTTAATATTGGCAGCACTAGCGTCAGAATAGTTATTATCAATAGCTCCAATATAAGAAACTATTAATTTAGAATTTTCTTTATTCAACACAAACACATGTGGTGTTCTTGTTGCTCCATATTGTGGATGAATTTTCTGACCTTCATCTAATAAATATGGAAAAGTAAATCCTTTTTCTTTAGCTCTAGTTTGCATAGAAATAAAATTATCTCTCTTAGAAATTTCTGGATTATTAGGGTTAATCGCAATAACAGGGTATCCTTTTAATTTATATTTTTTGTCTAAGGCAATAATTCTATCTTCATAAGCAATAGAATATGGGCAACTGTTGCATGTAAAAATAATAATAAACCCTTTTGCAGATTCGTAATTTGCCAATGAAATCATTTTGGAATCAGTATTTTTTAAGGAAAAGTCGGTCGCAATATCACCAATTTTGTAGCCATTATTTTCTGGGTTTAGGCCAAATCCTACTAAGGAAACAATGCTTATAAAAAGAAATGATTTAATAGGTGTTTTCATAATTAAGGTGTTTTTAAGAAATTAGATAATGTTGAATCTAATGATTTATATGTAAATGATTGTTCGTAAAACTGACGCATATTTTTATTATATATTAAAGTAGCAGGAATGGCTCCGGACCAATTTTTATCAACCTTAGGTATCCAAGTATTCGAATCAGCATCTACCATTAAAACAACATGAGATTTAATTTTATGTTGCATTACAAAAGGAATTAATCTAGATTCTAACTGGTTTGGAAAGTCTAAACTCACTAAAATAACCACTACATTTTTGTTATCATAATTTTTTTGAAGTTGTTCAAATGCAGGCAATTCTTCTACACAAGGTTTACACCAAGTGGCCCAAAAATTTATAACATAAGTTTTGTTATCATTTTTATTTAATAAAAGTTCTAATCCATCATAATTAATAGATTCGATTTTAATTTCAATTATTTTTTCAACTGTTGACGTTTCTTCTGATTTCCCTTCTGTTTTACAACAAGTAAAAATGATTGAAACTATCAATATTACTGTGATTTTTTTCATAATTAAAACTAAACATATTAATTATTTTTTTTGATTAAATACTCTTAATAAAGATAACATTTTCGAAATGAACCTGTTAATATTTCAACTCCGTTGGAATTTTACAAACTGGAATTGGATCCATTTTATGTTTGTTGGCTTTGTTACGATGTGAATAAATTTCGAATACTTCTTTTTCTCTACCTTCAAAGTCACTAGTAGTTTTTCCTAGTTCAACTTTTTTCATCGCCCATTCTAATTCATCATAACTAGCGCCAATTTGATCTTCATCGGTTTTATCATCTCCCCATAACCCATCTGTTGGAGGCGCTTTTATAATATCTGAATTTATACCTAAATAATTAGCGATCTCATATACTTCAGATTTCATTAAATCAGCAATAGGACTTATATCAACTCCACCATCGCCATATTTAGTGAAAAAACCAACCCCAAAATCTTCAACTTTATTTCCTGTTCCCACCACTAAATAACCGTGAAGTGCTGCGAAATAATACAAGGAAGTCATTCTAAGTCTGGCCCTTGTATTAGCAAGTGACATTAATCTATCCTCTTCATTTTCAACAGGAGGAAAAGAAGCTATTAAGTTATCAAAAACAGTTGTTAAATTTACCTGTTTCATAGAAATATCATTAAAATTTCTCTTTAACCAACTTATATGATTGTAGGCCCTTTCAACTTGACTTTCACCTTGATAAATTGGCATTTCTATGCAAAGTAACGGAAAGCCAGTTTTAGCACATAACGCAGAGGTAACGGCAGAATCAATTCCACCAGAAATCCCAATCACAAAACCGTTAACTTTAGCATTAGTAGCATAATTTTTTAACCATTCAACAATATGATCAACAACTTTTGACTCATTCATAATTAAACTTTTTTAGTAATTTTAGCGTTTTAAAAAGTAAAGGGTAAATATAAAAATTATATGAAGAAATATTTTATAATTATTGGGTTAATGTTTTTATTGTCTTGTAACAAATCGAAGATTGCTGCTGTTGACGCTTCAAAAGTTGATGTAAAATTACAGGTAGAACGATTTGAACAAAAATTTTACAATGCAACTCCAGAGACGTTGCCACTATTAAAAAACGAATATCCATATTTATTTCCAATTTTTAATCATGATAGCGTGTGGATTAATAGAATTAATGATAAACAAGAACGAATTTATTTTAAATTATCACAAGATGTTTTTGGTGATTTTATAACTGAAAAAAATGAAATTACTCAATTATTTAAGCATGTTAAACATTATCATCCAAACTTTAAAGAGCCTAAAATAATTACTCTTATTACTAAATTAGATTACCAAAATAAAGTGATGTATGTAGATAGTTTATTGTTTGTTTCATTAGATATGTATTTAGGCAAAAACAATGATATTTATAATGAATTTCCAGAATATATTGCCTATAATTTTGAAAAATCCCAATTGGCAGTTGATATTGCAATTGCTATTAGCGAAATTTATGGGTTTACAGGTTCTCACCGGCAATTTTTAGATATTATTATTAGTGAAGGTAAAAAAATGTATTTGGTAGATATTTATGTGCCTGCTATTTCTGATGCTCAAAAAATGGGGTATACTAGTGAAAAAATGGAATGGGCAACATTAAATGAAGAACAAGTTTGGAAATATTTTGTCGAAAAAAATTTATTATATAGTACAGACCCAAAATTGTATTCTCGTTTTATTTCCGACGCTCCTTTTTCAAAATTTTATATAGACATAGATGCTGATTCACCAGGTAGGATAGGAACATGGTTGGGTTGGCAAATAGTAAGGTCATATATGAGTAAAAATGATGTAACTTTGCAGCAATTAATGGAGATAAACGCTGATGAACTTTTTAAGAAATCCAAATACAAACCCAAAAAATAATGGCAATAGTACATACTTCAAAAATTGAATTTAATGTGGGGCTTGACGAGAATAAAATTCCTGAATCAATTAATTGGTCTGCCCAAGATGGAGCCATTTCTAATGAAGAAACAAAAGCTCTTATGATTTCTGTATGGGATCCAAAAACTAAAGACACATTAAGAATGGACTTATGGACCAAAGATATGCCTGTGGATGAGATGAAACAATTTTATCATCAAACATTGGTTTCTATGGCAAATGCTTTTGAAACTGCCACAAACGATCATAAAATGAGTGCTACTATGCGTGATTTTTGTGATTTTTTTGCTGAAAAATTAGAACTGAAAAAATAGGCGAAAAAGCTGTATATGGTGTAATTTTCATATTTTTATTCAAATCACCAATAACTTTTGTCTATTACTTAAACTCAAATGTTAAATACTTAATTTACATTCTTTATTTGCTCAATAATTTCTTTATAATCTTCTGGATTATTCACAAAATCTTTATTGGAAACATCTATTATTAAGGATTGTAAATTTTCTTCAGTTTTAATAAAAGTAGCATAACCTTTATGAATTTTATCTAAATATTCTGCAGTAATATTTTGTTCAAAAGAACGACCTCTATTTTTAATATTTTCAAGCAAACGAGGTGTTTCTTGGTATAAATAAATGTATAAATCGGGTTTTGAAATTTCATTATACATAATGTCAAACATTTTTCGATATAAAAAATATTCGTCGTTTTGCAGCGTAACTTGAGCAAAAATCAGGGATTTAAATATATAATAATCAGAAACTATAAAATTTTTAAATAAGTCAAATTGAGCTAAATCATCCGATAATTGTTGGTACCTATCTGCTAAAAAACTCATCTCAAGTGGAAAAGCAAAACGTTCATTATCTTCATAAAATTTTGGAAGAAACGGATTGTCAGCAAATCGTTCTAAAACAATTTTAGCATTGTAATCTTCAGCAATCATAGTGGCAAGCGTTGTTTTACCTGCGCCAATATTTCCTTCAATGGCAATGTAATTATATTTTTCAGACAAAGAAATTGGCCTTTTTAATTTAAGATAAGTGTTTTCAATTTCAGTATCATCAATACAATTCTCCAAACAAATTTGAATTCTGCATTTTTCTATTGGATGAATAATATTTCCAGCAATTTCAGCCAATGGAACCATCACAAATTTTCGATTGAGCATTTCTTTATGTGGAACAATCAATTCTTCAGAAATTATAATATCATTATCAAAAAGCAAAATATCGATATCAATAACTCTAGCTTTATAGCCTTGTTCTTCTAATTTAAACCGCCCTAAAGTGCGCTCAATCACACTAATTTGATGCAATAAATTTTCTGGATTTAACCCTGTAGCAATTTGTACACAGATATTGTAAAAATCATCGCTTTTGAACCCCCAAGAAGCAGTTTTGTAAACCGATGAGATTTTAACTACAGAACCAATCCGTTCTCCAATGAGATCAACGGCTTGCTGTAAATTTTCAAACTTTTGTCCTAGGTTACTTCCTAATGATAAATATGTAGTTCTTGTTATATGCATAAAGTGATTACAAAGAAAAGGAAAGTATTATTTAAAAACTTATCTTTGCGCTTCAATTTATAAACATTTCTATTTTTAAATAATTTTAATTTAGTAGACGGTCAATGAGATTTTTAGGAAATTTAATAGCATCCATTTTAGGAACTTTTATAGCATTAGGTATATTTTTTTTATTTTTTGTAGTAGTAATTGCAGCAATGAGCGAAACAGAAGATATAAGTATTAAAACAAATTCAGTTTTAGAAATTAATTTGGAAAAATTAGTGAAAGATTATGCACCAAAAAGCAGTGATCCGGTTGATATGTTTTTTGGATTTGGTGAAAATAAAATGGGATTGAATGAAATTATTAACGCAATTGAAAATGCAAAATATGACGATAACATTCAAGGAATTAGTATTGTTTCAAATGGGGTAAATGCCGGAATTGCACAAACACAGGCTATTAGAAAAAAGCTAGAAGAATTTAAGGAAACAGGAAAATTTATAAAAGCATATGCGGATGTATATGACCAAAAAACATATTATTTAAGTTCAATTGCAGACTCTGTTTTTGTAAACCCTTTGGGAAGTGTAGATTTTAAAGGGTTATCTTCAGAAGTGTTGTTTTTTAAAGATTTAGAAGATAAAACTGGTATTTCTATGGAAGTAATTAGACATGGCAAATACAAAGGTGCTGTTGAGCCATTTTTATATAATGAAATGAGTGATGAAAATAGAACTCAAATTTCAGAATTCTTAAATTCTCTTTGGGATGAAATGATTTCAGAGATTTCAGTGAGCAGAAAAATTTCAAAAGAAATGTTGAATGCCATAGCTGATAATTTATTAGCTAGAAATGCGATTTTAGCTATCGAAAATAAAATAGTAGATCAGGCAATTTATTTAGATGAATATAATAATAAATTAAAAATGGCTACCGGAATTTCAATAGATAAGGATTTGAATAAAGTTAAAATTGAAGACTATATAGCTGTTGGAAAAGGAAGAATTACATCAGTAGCAACCAATCAAATAGCCGTTATTTATGCACAGGGAGAAATAATTTATGGTAAAGGAGATGAAGATAATATAGGACAAGAATTAATAATTGAAGCGTTGCAAAAAGCTCGTAACACCACAAGTGTAAAAGGTATTGTATTACGAATAGATTCTCCAGGTGGAAGTGCTTTGGCATCAGAATTAATTTGGAGAGAAATAGAGTTAACTAAAAGAGAAATGCCAATTGTAGTTTCAATGGGTAATATGGCTGCTAGTGGCGGTTATTACTTGGCGTGTAATGCGGATAGAATTTTTGCAGAATCAACAACAATTACAGGTTCAATAGGTGTTTTTGGAATAATACCAAATGTTACTAAATTAGCTGAAAAAATTGGCGTAAATGCAGAACAAGTTAGTACTAATAAAAGCGCGAAGTATAGTGCTTTTGAACCAATGTCTAGCGAGTTTAGAGCAGTTACAACCGAAGGAGTTGAACAAGTTTATTCAACATTTTTAAAGCGTGTTGCAAGTGGCAGAAATATGACTGAGAAAGAGGTTGATAGTGTTGCTCAAGGAAGAGTTTGGTCTGGAAAGGATGCCATAAAAAAGGGCTTGGTTGATGAAATTGGAACTATTGAAAATGCTGTTTCACATGCTGCTGAATTAGCTGGAATTACCGAATATAAAATTAGGAATTATCCAAATTATAATATTGAATTAGAAGATAGACTTAAAGGTTTCCCTTTTGCCCAATCTAAAGAAAAATTGTTAAAAGAAGAATTAGGAGAAGCCAATTATAAAATATACCAAAATCTAAAAAGCGTTTCAACCCTTGAAGGAATCCAGGCAAGAATGCCATTTGTTTTAGAGATTAAATAGAATTAACGGGTTATTGATGGGTTTTTGATGCACCAGATGGTTCTATTTTAAACCAATGGAAAAGAAAAAAACACTCGTGAGAGTGTTTTAGTTTTAAATTAATTATTTATCGGATAAACTGATATATACAAAATTTATTCTAATTTAAATTTAACAAAAACCTCACTTTCAACTTTAATTTTTTCAAATTCAATGTCAATTGGGTTGAATTTCATTTCATCCATACTGTTCATTCCTTTTAATTGAATTCCCATCATTCTGCCTTGATATTGGTTGGAATTGTCTCCTAAATCGGAAATGTATATAGCATTTCCAACTTTTTGATTTAGTGATTTTACCATTGACATAGCATTTAATTTTGCCTTGTCTATTGCTTTCGATTTTAATTCAAGTTGCAAATTTTTAATTTTAGAGTATTCCGTTTTTTCAAGCTGTACATTTGAAATTTCGCTATTTTCTAATTCCATTATTACTTTTCCAGCGGTTAAGGCGTCGTATACTATTAGTGTATATGCTTTACTTTTTAAAACATCTTGTTGTTTAAGGAAATACTTTTTAAAATTACTAGACAAATCTGATAGTGAAAGCTGAGTATCCAAATTTATTCCTAATGCTTTGAGTTTTTTTGCCATTTTATTTTCAAGTTCTTCTACTGAAACTTTTCCTTTCGTATCCTTTTCAGTTATTAAAATTGTTAAAAAAATCCGGTCAGGAGTTACTAGAGTGTCAACCCTTGCACTAGTCTCAATGTATGGTTGATCAATAAAGTTTTTTGTTTGAGAATATCCAAAATTGGCGATGGCGAATATTGTTAGCGCTGTAATAATTGTTTTTTTCATAAGATTGTGTTTATTTATTATAGTTATTCAACTATTGCAATTTTTATACCAACACTGTTGTTTAGTCTTGAACATAATATGGAAATACACAAAACCAGAGGTAGATTACCTTATTCTATTGGTTATTTTTGCACTATGAGTTGCTTCATCTCATTTCTATATTTTAAAGGACTTTTTCCAGTAAATTTCTTAAATAACTTGTTGAAATGCGAAAAATTATTAAATCCGCTTTCAAAACAAATATCTGTAATGCTGGTAGGATTTTCGGCCAGTAATTTTGTGGCGTGCACTATCCTAAATTCATTTACAAATTGGGTAAATGTTTTTCCGGTTGCTTTTTTAAAGTACCTGCAAAATGCAGGAACTGTCATGCTAACTTTTTCGGCAATTTCATCTAATGGAATAGTTTCTTTAAAGTTTTTGCTCACATGTCCAAATATTATATCAATCTTCCTGTTGTCCTGTGGCTCTACTTCAAATGCAAATCCGTCAACATTTAATATGGTATAATTTTTTGATTCTGCCAAATCTTTTAAAATCTCCAAAAAGCGAATGATTTGTTCAATTCGGTCGTAATTTAACAAAGTTTCTATTTTTGGGCCAACCACAAGTTTTGTTTCAATGCCAAACACTAGTCCTTTTTTAGCTTTTTCAAATAGTTTTTTTACAGATGACATTTCTGGTATATTAAAAAAATCCTCTCCTAAAAAATCTTCTTTAAATTGAACAATTGTTTCTGACCCATTTGTGGTAAACCTGTCGGCAAAACCACTATGAGGCAATCCTGCCCCTATTAATAATAATTGACTATTATTGAAATAGGACAAATGACTTCCAATATGTCTTTTTCCTTTGGCTTTGTTCACATACACTAATTCAAGTTCAGGATGAAAATGCCAAAACGGTAAATTGTTTTCAACAACCTCATTATGTTTCTTAACGTGCAGAGAACTGCCAAACTCGGGACTTATTTTTTCAAATGCGGGCTTTTTATTTTTCATTTTAGCTTTCTTTTAAACAAATTTAGAAATAATACCATTAGTAAATATATAGTTATTTCACCTATTTATGTTCTAAATTAACCTCATATTAATTTATAAAAAGATAATGTGTTAAAATAGCATATAAATTGGAAAAATTAGAGGTAGTTTACCTTGAGGAATGTGTATACTTTTGTTTTGTACTAATTAAAAAATATATATAATTATGAAAAATTTAATCAAAAGAAGTTTACTAATTGCAACCATTTTTACTTTACCAATTAGTTATGCAATGAGCAATGAGCCTAACCCGAACACTAATATTATTATTGTTAATGGGAAATTAATTGACCTGACTTTAGATTATTCTGATGGAGATTTAGAGGTTAATGTTCAAGATAGCTTTGGATTTGTTTTGTATAAAGAAAAATACACCGGAGTAGCACTAAGCAGAAAATTTGATTTGACATTATTGCCAAATGGGAATTATTTTTTTGAAATAAATGGACAAACAAAAATTAAAATTATTCCTTTTACCGTGTCTTCAAAAAATGTTAATTTTGAAAAAGAAAAGGAAACGGTTTTCTTTAAACCAATTGTTAGATTTAAAGATGATGTTGTTTATATTTCTAAGTTAGCTTTAAAAAAAGAAACAATGAATATAAAAGTTTATGACATAAACGCTAATTTGTTATATTCCGAGGAGTTAAAAGACAACACAAATTTAGGGCGTAAACTAAATTTTTCCAAACTAGAATTAGGGAATTATAGGGTGGTTTTAAAAAGTGATGGAAGAGTATTTGAGGAAATAATAAAAAAAATATAAACAAAATTATTTTGAAGATAATGAGCTAATTTAGAAATTAATTAAAAAAGCATATTTAAGAAAGAGGTTATATAAGTAATAAGAATAAAATAATGTCGTATTTTATTGCGTATATATAATAATTTTCGTATATTTATCTCATTATGAGATATATAACACTTAAAAATGAAGAGATTGAGGTATTGGAATACCTTCATCGGAATAGCCCTAA
>NZ_JAUYUD010000068.1 GCF_030692605.1 Lutibacter sp. | reverse complement strand
GTGCAGTAAAACGAAACAAAAAATGTATCGAGAACCGTTTTTAACTATCATTTTTCTGTTCTCGATACAATTTTCTATCGAAAATCACTCGAAGTGACGAAAAATCATCGTTAAAAATTAATTGCACCCAACGCGTTATTTATAATATATTAATACTTTTTAAAAGATAAAATTATTTAATATAGTACCATTTATTCTTATAAATATGAATAATAACAGCCTACTGATTAAAATCATATTTTATCACAACTTCATTTTAGTAACTTTATGAAAATTAAAGCAATATTAACACTATGAACAAAATATTTAAAGTAAAAGTCAACGATACTTTTGAATTCGATTTAAAAAGTTCCGACATGGTGACATTAGATTCGTTACAAATCTCTAAATCAAATTATCACATTATTAATAACAACAAATCTTACAAGGTCACTCTCGAAGAATCAAACTTTGACAACAGAAATTATGTTATCAGTATAAATTCCAATAAATATAATGTTCAAATTTCAAACCAATTAGACCTACTTATTAAAGAAATGGGATTCTCGGTGGGAATTGTTAAAAAAGCGAATGATATAAAGGCTCCAATGCCTGGTCTTGTTCTAAGTGTTAATGTAATAGAAGGGCAAAAAGTTAAGGAAGGTGAAACTCTTTTAATTTTAGAAGCAATGAAGATGGAAAATGCCATTGGAGCCCCAAAGGATGGAATTATAAAGTCTGTATTTGTCAAAAATGGAGGCACTGTTGATAAAGGGCAGTTAATGATTGAATTGGCTTAATACCTTCTTCAAAAAATAATTACAAACTCAAACATCTTAAAATGAAAAAAATATTAATTGCAAATAGAGGTGAAATTGCCATTAGAGTTATGAAAACAGCTCGGAAAATGGGAATAAAAACAGTTGCCATTTACTCAGAAGCAGATAGGAATGCACCACATGTTCGCTTTGCTGACGAAGCTGTATATGTTGGTGAAGCACCTTCAAGTAAATCATATTTAGTAGGAGACCGAATTATAGCAGAAGCAAAAAAATTAAATGTTGATGGAATCCATCCTGGTTACGGTTTTTTAAGTGAAAATGCAAATTTTGCTGAATTATGCGAAAAAAATAATATCATTTTTATAGGCCCAAAATCTGAAGCTATACGTGTAATGGGAAGTAAATTAGCAGCAAAAGATGCTGTAAAAAATTACAATATTCCAATGGTCCCAGGTGTTGATAGGGCTATAACTAATCCAAAGGAAGCATCAAAAATTGCTAAAGAAATAGGTTTCCCCATTTTAATAAAGGCATCGGCAGGAGGTGGTGGAAAGGGAATGAGAATAGTAGAACAAGAAAAAGACATTGAAGAACAAATGGCACGGGCCATTAGTGAGGCTACTTCTGCATTTGGTGATGGATCAGTTTTTGTTGAAAAATACATTACATCTCCAAGACACATAGAAATTCAGGTTTTAGCAGACAGCCACGGAAACGTTTTACATTTTTTCGAAAGAGAATGCAGCGTGCAACGAAGGCATCAAAAAGTAGTAGAGGAAGCTCCTTCATCTGTATTAACTCCAGAAATTAGAGAGAAAATGGGACAGGCTGCAATTCTAGTAGCAAAATCGTGCGATTATTTAGGTGCTGGTACTGTTGAATTTTTAGTAGATAGCGAATTAAATTTCTACTTTTTAGAAATGAATACAAGGCTACAAGTAGAACACCCTGTTACCGAATTAATTACAGGAGTTGACCTTGTTGAGCAACAAATAAAAATTGCACGTGGCGAGGTGTTAACGATTAAACAAGGAGATTTAAAAATTACAGGACATGCTGTTGAATTGAGGGTGTACGCCGAAGATCCATTAAACAACTTTTTACCAAGTGTAGGAACTTTAAGCACCTATAAAATACCTGTTGGAGAAGGTATTAGAGTTGACAATGGGTTTGAAGAAGGAATGGATATTCCAATTTACTACGATCCAATGCTATCAAAATTAATAACTTATGGCAAAACAAGAGAAGCCGCGATTCAATTAATGATTGAGGCAATTGATAATTATAAAATTGTAGGCGCTATGACAACGCTGCCTTTTGGAAAATTTGTGTGTGAACATGAAGCTTTTAGATCAGGGAATTTTGATACACATTTTGTCAAAAATTATTATACGCCCGAAAGATTAAAGTCAGGTTTTGAAAATGAGGCAAAAATAGCAGCCATTTTGGGATTAAAAATTTATCATGAAGATCAACAAAAATTAAGATTGCCATTGAAAAATTAACAACTTATAAAAATACATATTATGGAGTCAAAAATAGAGTCAATAATTGAAAAACTAGACAGTAGAATTTCACTTGCGCATATAGGAGGCGGTGAAGATCGAATTAAAAAACAACATGCAAAGAAAAAATTAACTGCTAGAGAACGTGTTGAATATCTATTAGATGAAGAATCATTTGAAGAAATGGGCATATTAGTAACACACCGTTGTACCGATTTTGGAATGGAAAACGAACTTTTTTTTGGAGATGGTGTAGTTACAGGATATGGAACAATTCATGGTAGATTAGTTTATATTTTTGCCCAAGATTTTACTGTATTTGGAGGTTCACTATCCGAAACTCACGCTGAAAAAATTTGCAAAATTATGGATCAAGCCATAAAAGTTGGCGCTCCAGTTATTGGTTTAAACGATTCTGGGGGAGCGCGAATTCAAGAAGGTGTTCGTTCTCTTGGAGGTTATGCCGATATATTTTATAGAAACGTGCAAGCATCTGGTGTTGTTCCACAACTTTCTGCCATTATGGGGCCTTGTGCTGGTGGTGCCGTTTATTCACCAGCCATGACCGATTTTACAATAATGGTTGAAGATACAAGTTATATGTTCGTAACTGGACCGAACGTTGTGAAAACTGTAACAAATGAAGATGTAACTTCTGAAGAATTAGGTGGAGCAAGTACACATTCTACAAAATCTGGTGTTACACATCTTACCGCTTCAAACGATGTCCAATGTTTGGAAGACATCAAAACTTTGTTAAGTTATTTACCTCAAAACAATAGAGAAACCACTAAAAAAACTCCTTATGAAATTGGAAACGAAATTCGACTAAAATTAGAAGATATAATTCCTGACAATGCAAATAAACCATATGATATGCATGAGGTTATTAGTGGAATTATTGATGAGGAATCGTTTTTTGAAATTCATAAAGATTATGCCGAAAATATTATTGTTGGATTTGCAAGACTTGCTGGTAGAAGTATTGGTATTGTAGCAAATCAGCCAATGAATTTAGCAGGATGTTTAGATGTAAAAAGTTCAGTAAAAGCTGCTCGTTTCACTCGCTTTTGTGATTGTTTTAATATTCCTTTATTGGTTTTAGTAGATGTCCCTGGATTTTTGCCTGGTACAGATCAAGAGTGGAATGGTATTATTACAAATGGGTCAAAATTATTATATGCTTTAAGCGAAGCAACTGTGCCAAGAATTACTGTAATTACACGAAAAGCATATGGAGGAGCTTATGATGTTATGAATTCAAAACATATTGGTGCAGACATGAATTTTGCTTGGCCAACTGCTGAAATTGCAGTAATGGGAGCTAAAGGTGCTGCTGAAATAATTTTTAAAAACGAAATAAAAGCTGCCTCAAATCCTGAAGAAAAATGGAAAGAAAGAGAAGCTGAATATGCATATAAATTTGCCGATCCTTATAGAGCAGCACGACGCGGTTTTATAGATGAAGTAATTTACCCAAAAAATACACGTAGAAAATTGATTAAAGCATTCCAAATGCTGGAGGGGAAAGAAGTTGCTTTACCTATTAGAAAGCACGGAAATATTCCTTTATAAATGGTTTTAATTTAAAAACTCCCGAAATATTTCGGGAGTTTTTAAATATATAGCTCAGTTGTTTTTATACTATTTCTGCAGAAAGTCCTTTTGTTAAAAGTGAAGAGCATCGTGATTTCAAATCGTTATACTCACCTGTTTTTACAGTACATTTTCCTTTGTAATGAACTAAAAGAGCACATTGCTCTGCTTGCTCCGAAGTATGATCGCAAATATCAATTAATGAATCAATTACATGGTCAAAAGTATTTACATCATCATTAAACAAAACAATCTCAAACTTATTTGTTTCTTGTTCTAAAACATCAACTTCTTCTTGTATTTTTCTTTTCGTACTCATTTGACAAAAATAGTAATTATTTTAAATATTTTAACGAAACCCAATTATTACGTTCAATAATTTTATCTAATTTTAAATTATACTTAGAAACTTCAGCATCTATTACTGGAATGTCTTCTTGATAAAAACCACTAAATAATATTACACCTTGTTCATTTAAACAATTCATATACACATCCATATCATTCAAAAGAATATTTCGATTTATATTGGCAATTATAACATCATACTTTTTATTAATTAAAAGTGCAGCATCGCCCTCATAAACTTTTATAAAACTACAATTATTTCTTTCCGCATTTTCAACCGAATTTAAATAACACCAATTATCAATATCAATTGCATCCACAGGTTTTCCACCTTTCATTGCAGCAAAAATTGCAAGTATGCCTGTTCCACAACCCATATCTAACACTTTTTTATTTGTTAGATCAAGCTCTATTAAGTGTTGAATCATCATATATGTTGTTTCGTGATGCCCCGTTCCAAAACTCATTTTAGGTTCAATTACAATGTCGTATTTCAAATTTGGGTTCTCATGAAAAGGTGCTCGAACACTAACCAAACCATCTACTTGAATAGGATTAAAATTCTTCTCCCACTCACTATTCCAATTTGTTTGTTCAATCACTTCTTTTACAAATGAAATCTCAAACTCATCAGATTTTAAAACATAAATATCATTCAAAACATCTTGGTGCCAGTCGGTTTGTTGAATGTAAGCTATAACGCCATCTTCATTTTCCACAAAACTTTCAAATCCAACTTCACCTAATTCCGCAATTAAAATTTCAGTGGCAGGCTCTTTCGGGCAAATCTTAAAGGTGTATGAAATATAAATGTTATCCATTAAATAGCGTCAATTATGGCTTTAAAATCTTCTGCACTTAGCGCTGCCCCTCCAATTAATCCGCCATCTACATCTGGTTTTGAAAATATTTCTTGGGCATTACTTGGCTTTACACTTCCTCCATATAAAATAGAAACCTCATCGGCTATTTCTTGAGAATAACGTTTAGCAACAATTTTTCTAATAAAATCGTGCATTTCTTGTGCTTGTTCTGGCGAAGCAGTTTCACCTGTTCCGATAGCCCATACTGGTTCATAAGCCAAAATAATACGAGTCCAAGCATTAGCCTCTAAATGAAAAAGACCATTTTTAATTTGACTTTCAACAACATTAAAATGATTGTTCGATTTTCTATCTGCTAAAACTTCACCGAAACAAAAAATTACTTCCAACTCATTTGCTAAGGCTGTATTTACTTTTTTTGCCAATAACTGGTCCGTTTCGCCAAAATATTCTCGTCGTTCCGAATGACCTAATATTACTGTATTAACACCAATAGATTTCAACATTTTAGCAGAAATTTCACCAGTATAAGCTCCACTTTCTTCAAAATGCATATTTTGAGCAGCAATTTCAATAGCTGATTTTTTTGCTTTTTTAACAACACGCTCTAAATTAACAAAGGTTGGGGCTACAATAACTCTTGTATTATTAAGTGGATTATTTTTAATAGATTTTCCCACTTTTTTAACCAACGATTTTGATGCTTTCATATCGTTGTTCATTTTCCAGTTTCCTGCTACTATCTTTACTCTCATTTTATTATTTTTATCAAATTAAAGTACAAAAATAACCAATTAAATGCTTAAAAAATAATTCGAAAGTATTTAGTGCGAATTCGTTTTCGTTTAGTATGAAGTCAATACGCCCTAAAATTACTACTTTTGCTTAATTCATTTTTTGAACTTATGAACAGACAAGAACTTATTGCTCAAATTCAACAGAAAAAATCATTTTTATGTATTGGTTTAGATGTTGATTTAACAAAAATTCCAACACATTTATTAACCGAAGAAGATCCTATTTTTGAGTTTAACAAACAAATTATTGACGCCACGCATCATTTGGCCGTTGCCTACAAACCAAACACCGCCTTTTATGAAGCTTACGGATTAAAAGGCTGGGCAGCGCTGGGAAAAACAATTGATTATCTAAATAAAAATTACCCTGAAATTTTCACCATTGCCGATGCCAAACGAGGCGATATTGGCAATACCTCAACCATGTACGCAAAAGCTTTTTTTGAGGATTTAAATTTTGATTCGGTAACGGTTGCACCATATATGGGAAGCGATTCCGTAGAACCATTTTTGGCTTTTGAAGATAAAACCACCATTTTGTTGGCATTGACTTCCAACAAAGGCGGGCTCGATTTTCAAGGGTTGAAAATAAACGGGAATGAGCTTTATAAAGAAGTGATCAAAACAGCGCTGACCTGGATAAATTCAGAAAACTTGATGTTTGTGGTTGGCGCAACAAAAGCGGAATATTTTTCAGAAATCAGAAAAATTGTTCCCAATCATTTTTTATTGGTTCCGGGCGTTGGCGCCCAAGGCGGAAATTTACGGGAAGTTTGCAAATACGGTCTTAATAAAGATTGTGGATTGCTGGTGAATTCGGCAAGAAACATTATTTATGCCAGCAACGACTTAGATTTTGCAAAAGCCGCGCAATTGGAAGCCTTGAAATTACAGCAAGAAATGGCTCTGATTTTAAGTAAATAGTTAGCGGGCATTGTAAAAAAAAGCATTCATCAGAAAAAAATGGATAAAACGAAATTTAAAATAAGACCTTGGGAAATGACCGACATAGACAGCTTGGTCAAATATGCGAACAATTGGAATGTTGCAAAAAATATGACTGACAAATTCCCGCATCCATATACAGAAAATAACGGGAAAGCATTTATTGAATTTGCAACCAAAGACGTTCCTATTCATCTTTTTGCAATAGACATTGACGGTAAAGCAATTGGGGGCATTGGAATTCATCCGCAAGACGATATACACAGAAATAATGCTGAACTTGGTTATTGGTTGGCTGAACCATTTTGGGGACAGGGTATCATCAGTAATGCAATTAAACAAATGGTTGACTTTGCTTTTACTACTTATGACATTAACAGAGTATTTGCCATACCATTTGGGACAAATATTGCTTCACAAAAAGTTTTAGACAGGAACAACTTTATTTTGGAAGGAAAATTTGACAAAGTTCTTATAAAGAATGGCAAATTGTTAGATGAACTTATTTATGCAATCAGACGTGAAAATTGGAAAAAATAAATAATGAAAATTATTAAAGACCAACTAGGAAGAGAATTTTCTGTTTCCAAAAATCCAAAAAGAATCATTTCATTGGTGCCTTCACAAACTGAATTGTTGTGCGATTTGAATTTGGAAAATGAACTGGCAGGAATAACAAAATTCTGCGTGCATCCTTATCATTTAAAATCGACCAAAACCATTGTGGGCGATACAAAAAAAGTGGATTTCGACAAGATAAAAGCGTTAAAACCCGATTTTATTTTATGCAATAAAGAAGAAAATACCTATGATTTTCTTCCTGAACTGGAAAAAATTGCACCCACTTATTTTTCAAATGTAACCACAATTCAAGAAAGTATTGATTTCATTTTAAGCTTGGGAACCATTTTAAACAGAAGAACGGAAAGCAAAAATTTAGTCGAAAAAATAAACTTTAAACTTACCGATTTTAAAGAGTTCATAAAAACAAAACCAACCCGAAAAGTTGCCTATTTTATTTGGGCGAAACCGTGGATGGTTGCAGGAAATGAGACTTATATAAACCAAATGCTTCAAATGAACAAGTTTGAAAACATATACCAAAATATGAGTCGGTACCCTAAAGTTGAAATTAATAAAATTCGCTATGAAGGAGATCCTGAAGTTGTAATTTTATCTTCTGAGCCTTTTCCTTTTAAAGATGAACATGCCATGGAAATTAGCACCTATACAAATCGTTCAATTACTGTTTTTGGTGATGGAGAACTATTTAGTTGGCACGGGTCAAGATTACTCTTAGCTTTTGATTATTTCAAAGAATTGCACAAAAAATTAGAAAGTCATTTTTAACTAATGGCTAATGGCTAATGGCTAAATATAATTAATCCTGCAAAGCAAAAACTTTCTTTAATAAATCTGAAGTTCTACTACTAAAATTATCTCTAATATCTTTTTCTTCAACTTCAACCATTTTAAAAACTCCCTTTAAGGCCTCACTTGTAACATAATCAGTCAAATCTGGGTTCACATTATTGGTTAATGGCAAGTTGTTGTATTTGGTGATTAAATCTGTCCAAATTTTATCGGCTCCAACTTTTTTAAATGAATTGTTAATAATTGGATTAAATTTTTGATACAATGCTTCTGACGTAGCATTTTGTAAATAAGTGGTCGCTGCATTTTTATCACCTAACAAAATATTCTTAGCATCCGTAAAAGTCATTCCTTTTATGGCATCAACAAAAATTGGAATTGCTTCTCCAACAGCATCTTCAGCTGCTCTATTTAATACTTTTAATCCTTCATCTGCTAATTTTGATAAACCTATACTTCTCAAAGTATTATCAACTTTTTGCAATTCTTCAGGAAGTAATATTCTTGTTAATTCATTTTTAAAAAATCCATCTTCAACAGCCAATTTAGTAACTTGATTTGTAATCCCATTATTCAAAGCTTCTTTTAAACCACCTGCAATTTGATCGTTTGTTATTCCACCATTTGGCAATTGATTAACTACTTGTTGTAATTCCGCACAGGCAGATAGTTTAATAACAACGACTAAAAATAAGATTTTTTTAAACATTTTAAAATTTTTAATTAATTAATATTGTGACATTTATAACTCAAAACTATCTGTTTTTTTGTTATATTTATACGGACAATGTTTACAACCATTTTTACAGCAAAATCCTCTTTTTAAATGATACTTTTCTGTAAAAACTCGGTATCCTTCTTCAGATAGATAATAATCTTCTGATGTTAATTTTAAATCGTTTGTATCTGACATATATTATGCAAAAATAACATTTTATCTTTTATCTAAATATATTAATAAACCATCCTATAAATTCTTAAAAATGAACAATTCAAGACTTTAAACACAAACTATTGTTATAATCTATTTAAATATAAATATTATCGATTTTGATTATAGTTAAAATGTACATATATTTATCAAAATATAAAATAGTTAGCCATGAAAGAAAAAAAAGATTAACTACTTTACGAGGAGCACCAATTTATCACTATGCAGATTCTCAAAATGTTGGTGCGAGATGGCCACTTTTATTGCATTACTACTTTTTACAGTAAAAACTTGCGCATTTCAGAACACTTAGCAAAATAAAAAAATTAATTTTAAAAAATAGAAACAACATGGATAATTCAAAAAATGGAAAATGCCCTGTAATGCACGGAGCTAACACAGAGACAAGTAATTCTGTTATGGACTGGTGGCCAAAAGCGCTCAACCTGGATATCTTACACCAACATGACGCGAAAACCAATCCCTTAGGGCATGACTTCAATTACAAGGAAGAATTTAAAAAATTAGATTTAGAAGCATTGAAAAATGACTTAAAAAAATTGATGACTGAAAGCCAAGATTGGTGGCCAGCCGACTGGGGACACTATGGAGGTTTAATGATCCGCATGGCTTGGCATTCAGCCGGAACATACCGTATAGCAGATGGGCGAGGCGGAAGCGGCACTGGAAATCAACGCTTTGCCCCTCTTAACAGTTGGCCGGACAATGCCAACCTGGATAAAGCACGCAGGTTGTTATGGCCAATCAAGAAAAAATACGGAAATAAGATTTCATGGGCAGATTTGTTCATCCTTGCCGGAAATATGGCTTACGAGTCTATGGGACTGAAAACATTTGGTTTTGCTGGAGGACGCGAAGATATTTGGCATCCTGAAAAAGACATTAATTGGGGAACTGAGAAAGAATGGCTTGCAGCAACCAAAAACCGTTATGCAAACGTATCGGATCGCGAGTCTCTGGAAAATCCATTAGCCGCTGTTCAAATGGGATTGATTTATGTAAACCCTGAGGGAGTGGACGGAAAACCCGACCCACTAAAAACTGCTCATGACGTGCGAACTACATTCAAACGTATGGCTATGAATGATGAGGAAACAGTGGCATTAACTGCCGGTGGACATACCGTTGGTAAGGCACATGGAAATGGAGATGCTAACCTTTTAGGTGAAAGTCCCGAAGGTGAAGAAATCAATCAACAAGGTTTTGGTTGGATGAATCCTCAAGGAAAAGGAAATGCAGAAGATACCATTACAAGCGGATTAGAGGGAGCATGGACAACAAATCCAACAAAATGGGATCACGGATATTTCTATTTATTGATGAATTACGAATGGGAACTAAAAAAGAGTCCGGCAGGAGCATGGCAATGGGAACCTGTTAATATCAAAGAAGATGACAAACCTATTGATGCCCATAAACCCAACCAGCGCCAAAATCCTATAATGACAGATGCAGATATGGCAATGATAAAAGATCCGGAATACCGCAAAATATCTGAGCGTTTTTACAAAGAACCCGAATATTTTACACAGGTATTCGCAAGGGCATGGTTCAAACTAACGCATCGTGATTTAGGTCCAAAAAGTCGTTACCTTGGCGCAGACACCCCTAAAGAAGATTTGATTTGGCAAGACCCAATACCAACTGTTAATTACACCTTGGCAGACGGAGAAGTTCAAGAATTAAAAGAAAAATTATTGAACAGCGGTTTAACTAAAGCGGAACTAATCAATACTGCTTGGGATAGTGCAAGGACTTTCAGAGGTTCAGACTTTAGAGGAGGAGCTAATGGGGCCCGTCTTCGTTTAGCCCCACAAAAAAATTGGGAAGGTAACGAAACGAAACGCTTGGAAAAAGTATTGAATAAACTCACAGAAATACAAGTTGGTTTTTCAAAAAAGGTCAGTATCGCAGATTTAATAGTATTAGGAGGTAGCGTGGCAGTTGAAAAAGCAGCTCATGAAGCAGGCTTTAAGATTTCTGTTCCCTTCTTCGAAGGTCGTGGAGATGCAACAGCAGAAATGACGGATGCTGAATCGTTTGATGTTTTAGAGCCCATTCATGATGGCTATAGAAATTGGCTGAAAAAGGACTATGATATTAAACCGGAAGAACTTCTTTTGGACAGAACACAACTCATGGGTTTGACTGCTCCTGAAATGACTGTTTTGATTGGTGGTATGCGTGTGTTAGGAACAAATTACGGAGAAAGCAAACAAGGAGTATTTACAGATAGAGTTGGTGTGCTAAGCAATGACTTCTTTGTAAACCTTACGGATATGAAATACTCTTGGAAGCCAGTTGATGGTAATTTATTTAATATTGTTGATAGAAAAACAGGAGAGGTAAAATGGACGGCAACACGCGTGGACTTGGTTTTTGGTTCAAATTCAATATTGCGTGCTTATGCAGAGGTTTATGCTCAGGACGACAACAAAGAAAAATTTGTGAGAGATTTTATAAAAGCATGGGTAAAAGTTATGAATGCAGACCGTTTTGATTTGAAATAATTACCTACAAAACAAATTATAACCCACAGGCTACTAACAGTGGCTACCCAAAAGTGGCGATGAAGTGCTTAAATATAGTTTAGTGCAACTAATAAACTTTGGTGCATATAGACGTTTATTTTTACAAATCGCCACCTTCAGGTAGCCGCAAAATGAAAATGTTGATGACCATTTCACACCACAGGGAACCTATTTAAAATAATGACTTAAGAAGCAAACACTATAAGCAATATTGATTGAGCGATGAGTAGAATTTGTGGACCTAAAAAAGATGAAATTGTAAATCGGCAACTTTATCTTAGGTTTAGTGGAGATTCACAATTAGGAACTGGAATTGCATAAGAATTAGGAGTTGCAATAGATTCTAAATTATTAAAATAATAGAATAATAATAATAATAATATTAATTGATGGAATCCTCATTATTAAAATGTGTTTTTATCGCAAGCAAAAAATATAAGATATCATTACTCATTTCGCATAATGAGGCTTCCACTTTATGCAACTTTATAGAATCAACCATAAATACTAATGTATTGGTATTAAACACTAATATCGGTTTAGAAATTTATTACAATTCCACTATAGATTATACGATTTTAATTGCCAATTCATTTCTTTTAATTACCGCCAAACAAGGAAAAGAAGCTAAAGAATATCGAATTGTATCTTTTAGTACATTTCCAGATTTAAAAGATGGTATTCAGCAAATGCTTGTTAGATTTTCTTCAATGCCATTAGCTCTTAAATGCTATTTAGAGAATCTATTTTATCAATTAGACATAAATTACAAAAAAAACAATCAACTGATTTCAATACTTTTTTCTATTTGGGAACAAATTTTAAATTCTCTAGTCTCAAATAATTTAAATGATACTAATTTTAATCAATTCAAAAAATCAATAATAAAATTTAATATAAAAAACTCAAGTAACCATATATTAAAAGAACTAATTACAAATGCAATTAGTTCTTTACAACAAAACTAACAGTAAGTTAAAATAAGAATTTTAAAATTTGCACTATTTTCTTTCTGGAGGATATTTAGCCATAATTTCAGCAACAAACTCCTTAATGCGCTCCTCCTTTTTAGCAACATTGCCGGTCGTATTTAATGCACCACTTCCAATTCCTTGCCACGCTAATTCTTTTTTATTGGCATCAATCAAATCGATAAATAAGGTACCTTCAGTATATTTTGAAATGTGCATTCCAAAGTTTGGACCATAATACCATGGGTGCCATCCGAAGTGCATACTATTATTATTAAATATATCCACTTTTTCACGTGATTTAGTAAAAATATTCACCAATAAATCTGGTTTTTCAGATTTGGTAAACCCTTTAGACTCTAGTTCACTTTCAACAGCTTTTAAAATTCTTTTTTTATCTAAATCGGAAATTTCAACCTTGTCAATACCTTTTTTATAAAAAGCATATGTTTTGTATTTAGAAAAATCGGTGTTGGTATCATAGTCAGACTCAACTCTAACCGAGCTACAAGAAGCTACCATAAAAAGTAGCGCAAGTGGAAGTAATTTTAATGCTTTCATTTGAATAAATTTTTAATTAAAACAAATTATGTAATAATGAATCATCAACTAGATTTGGAATGGTCACTTTTAATTTTGGTTCAACTTCCATTGCTCTCTTTATTGCAAATGTTGCACCTTCATTTCGGGCCCAATTTCTTCTAGAAATTCCATTATTAACATCCCAAAAGAGCATACTTTTCAATCGCTTTTCTGCTTCTATACTTCCATCAAGAACCATACCAAAACCACCATTTATAACCTCTCCCCAACCAACTCCACCTCCATTATGAATAGAAACCCACGTTGCTCCTCTAAAGCTATCACCTATCACATTTTGAATGGCCATATCAGCTGTAAATTGAGACCCATCATATATATTTGAAGTTTCTCTATATGGAGAATCCGTTCCTGAAACGTCGTGATGATCTCTACCCAATACAATTGGAGCAGTAATTTCACCATTTTTAATGGCATTATTAAATGCTTCAGCAATTTTCATCCTTCCTTCTGAATCTGCATATAAAATACGTGCTTGTGAACCTACAACTAATCTGTTTTCTTGAGCACCTTTAATCCATTTAATATTATCCGCCATTTGTTGCTGAATTTCTTTTGGGGAATCTTTCATTAATTCTTCCAAAACATCACTGGCAATTTTATCTGTTTTTTCTAAATCTGAAGGATTTGCACTTGTACACACCCAACGGAAAGGTCCAAATCCATAATCAAAACACATTGGTCCCATAATATCCTGTACATAAGAAGGGTATTTAAAATCAATTCCATTATCAGCCATAATATCGGCTCCTGCCCTACTTGCTTCTAATAAAAACGCATTACCATAATCGAAAAAATAGGTTCCTTTTGTTGTGTGCTTATTAATAGCTATTGTTTGTCTTCTTAAACTTTCCTGTACTTTTTCTTTAAATAATACTGAATTAGTTGCCATCATTTCATTGGCATCTTCAAAGGAAATTCCAACCGGATAATAACCACCAGCCCAAGGATTATGTAATGATGTTTGGTCTGAACCTAAATCAATATAAATGTTTTCATCAGCAAATTTTTCCCAAACTTCTACTACATTTCCTAAATAAGCTATAGAAACTACTTCCTTATTTTTCTTTGCTTCTATAACTCGAAGAACTAATTCATTTAAATCTGTAATTTTTTCATCTATCCAACCTTGAGACATACGAATCTCGGTAATTTTTGAATTTACTTCAGCGCAAACAGTAATACAACCGGCTATGTTTCCAGCTTTTGGTTGTGCACCGCTCATACCACCCAAACCAGAGGTAAGAAATAATTTACCGGCTAAATCTTCATTATTTTTAGCTATTTTTCTTCCAGCGTTTAACACTGTGATTGTTGTTCCATGCACAATTCCTTGCGGGCCAATATACATATAACTTCCTGCTGTCATTTGCCCATATTGTGTTACTCCCAATGCATTGTATTTTTCCCAATCGTCTTGTTTGCTATAATTTGGAATCATCATACCGTTGGTAACCACAACTCTTGGCGCATTTTTGTGTGAAGGGAATAAACCCATTGGATGCCCTGAATAAATGGCCAAAGTTTGATCATCAGCCATTTCACTTAAATATTGCATTGTTAGTAAATACTGAGCCCAATTTTGAAAAACCGCACCATTTCCACCGTATGTAATTAACTCATGAGGATGTTGTGCCACAGCATAATCCAAATTATTTTGAATCATATGCATAATTGCTTTTGCTTGCTCACATTTTCCAGGATATTCATTTATTGGCCGTGCATACATTTTATAATCTGGTCTAAAACGATACATGTAAATTCGTCCATATTCTTTTAACTCTTCGGCAAACTCATTGGCTAAAACATCATGATGTGTTTTATCAAAATAACGCAAGGCATTTCTTATTGCTAATTCTTTTTCCGATTTTGACAATATATCTTTACGCTTTGGCGCGTGATTCAGTGCTGTGTTATATGTTTTTTTTGAAGGAATCTCTAAAGGAATTCCTTGCTTAATTTGATCTTGAAAAGTCATGTTTTTTATATTCTAATTTTCTGAAAAAATTACTTCCTATACTAATCTAACCCGTTGGGTGTAATTATTTAGTTTAAAAAAAGTCTTATAAATATTGGCCAAGATACTGAAATTCAGTATCTTGAAGTCGCTAAACCGCCAATATTTATGTCAAATATAGTAAAAAATTATTATAAAATTTTAGAAG
>NZ_JAUYUD010000077.1 GCF_030692605.1 Lutibacter sp. | reverse complement strand
TTTTTACGCCTTTCTTTATTAAGGCAATTGCCTTTTTTCGATACGAACTTCTAATCGTATCATCAACTGTCCTAAAATCTTCTTTTTCCATAGGACAAATATACAACTTTTTTATGAATATATTACCGCTAGGTTAATAGAATAAAAAAAATGATGGTAAATTGAAAAATTTTATTTCAAAATTTGCTTTTAATATGTTCGCCTACAGCATTGGAAAACTTTTAGTGAAAATTTTAAAAACGCTCTAATCAAAATAATTATTTTAGAATACTCGTGTAGTATCAAAATTTATTTTTAAACGAATAGGAATTAGTATCTTTGCACATTCAAAAAAATAATTTTTTGGTATTTTAGTTGTATTAAAATGACGTTGATTACATCAGACATAGAAGTTGTTAAACAAGAACTTATAAATGGCGGAATAGTTCCAATTCCAACCGAAACAGTGTATGGTTTGGCTGGTAATATTTATAGTGATGCAGCACTTTCCAAAATATTTGAATTAAAAAATAGGCCTTTTTTTAATCCTTTAATTGTTCATATTAAATCGATTCATGAGTTGCAAAAAATAGCAAGTGAAATTCCTGAAAAAGCACTTAAACTAGCTTCAGCATTTTGGCCAGGACCACTTACATTAATTTTGAAAAAGCAACCAGAAATTTCAGACATTGTTACTGCAGGCAAAGATACTGTAGCCGTTAGAGTTCCTAATCATAAAGTAGCTTTAGCGTTATTAGAAAATTTAGATTTTCCGGTAGCGGCACCAAGTGCAAATCCGTTTGGTTCCATTAGTCCAACAAGTGCTACTCATGTATTTGAATATTTTAAGGGTAAAATACCTTATATTTTAGAAGGTGGCAATTGTAAAAAAGGAGTGGAATCTACCATTATAGGTTTTGTAAATAATGAACCAATATTGTACCGCCACGGTTCCATTTCAATTGAAGAAATTGAAAAGATTGTTGGAAAAGTAACATTGCTTACCCTAAAGGAAGATGCACCAGATGCTCCTGGAATGTTGGCAAAACATTACGCACCAAATACACCTATATTTTTAACAAGCAACCTAAAAGAATTAATAAAGTTGCATCAAGGGAAAAAAATAGGATTGTTATTATTTAAAGCAAAAATGGAAGATAATAACATAGCTGTTCAAGAAATTTTAGCGCCTAATGGTAACTTGGAGGTAGCAACTTCAAATTTATATGCTGCGTTGCACAAATTAGATAAATGTAACTTAGATGTTATAATAGCTGAAATTTTTCCTGCTGTTGGTTTGGGAAATACTATTAATGATCGATTAGAACGAGCAACTAAAAAGTAAAATATTTGTAGTTAGTATAACATAAATAATTATAATTCAGTTTTCTTTAATGTGAAAAATGAATAATAGCAATAAAAAATAAAAAAATGAAACGAGTAATTGTAGGCCTTTCGGGTGGTGTAGATAGTAGTGTGGCAGCCTATTTGTTAAAAGAACAAGGGTATGAAGTTATTGGCTTGTTTATGAAAAATTGGCACGACGATTCTGTCACCATTTCAAACGAATGTCCTTGGTTGGAAGATAGTAATGATGCGATGATTGTTGCCGATAAACTAGGAATTCCTTTTCAAGTAGTAGATTTAAGTGAGCAGTATAAAGAACGGATTGTAGATTATATGTTTAACGAATATGAAAAAGGGCGAACACCTAATCCAGATATACTTTGTAATAGAGAAATAAAATTTGATGTTTTTTTAAAAATAGCCCTAGATTTAGGTGCAGATTATGTGGCCACTGGGCATTATTGTAAAAAAGGAGAGGAAGAAATCAACGGAAAATCTGTTTTTAAATTAGTAGCAGGTGCAGACATTAATAAAGATCAATCTTATTTTTTATGTCAGTTATCTCAAGAACAATTGGCAAAAGCCTTATTTCCTATTGGTGAATTAACAAAACCAGAGGTTCGTAAAATTGCTGCAGAACAAGATTTAATTACAGCCGAAAAGAAAGATTCGCAAGGCTTATGTTTTATAGGTAAAGTTAGGTTGCCTGAATTTTTACAACAAAAATTACATCCAAAAGAAGGTGTAATTGTTAAAATACCTAGTGATTCTAAAGTATTTAACAGAGTTATTCCAACATTTAATTCAGTAGAAGAAAAATTGGAATTTTTTGCTGCTAAATACAAGTATAGCTTAACAGACGGTAAAGTTGTAGGAACCCATCAAGGAGCTCATTATTTTACAAAAGGACAGCGCAAAGGCTTAGCCGTTGGCGGAATGAAAGAACCCTTATTTGTAATAGAAACAGATGTTATTGAAAACATAATTTACGCAGGTGAAGGAAAAAATCATAAAGGGTTGTACCGCAATGTATTGTTTGTAAGCAATGAAGAAATCCATTGGATACGACCAGACTTAGCTCTAAAAGATGGAGAAACTATGGAAGTTAAAAGTCGTATTAGATACCGTCAAAAATTAGAAAAAGCTACCCTATATAAAGTTGAAAGTGGACTATACGTTCAGTTTAAAAACAATCAGTCTGCCATAACTGAAGGTCAATTTGTGGCTTGGTATGTAAACAACGAATTGTTGGGCTCTGGTGTAATTTCGTAGGTTAGTATTTTTTTTGCACAGTTTTAATGCTCTTGTTTTTTTAAGTTAAAATCAATTCTGATACTTTTCCGAAATTTTTTGGTAACTTTCTGATAAACAATCTATTATTTTATATGTAAAAAGGACCTTTCATAATATCCGTTAGCAAATTTTTTATATCGATTTATTGCTAAAATCGTGTAATTTGCAAATTTATGATGCTTTTAGATTCTGATTATGTGGTTGTTATGCTTTTTTCATATAATTTTATACTTGAAAATTGTAGTTCCCGTAATACTTCATTAGAGCACTGCAACTTTCACTATTAAATTGGTTATTATTTGTTTGATACTATCAATATTTTAATTGTATTTACCCCATAACCCCACAAAAAAATCATACCGTTTAAGGGTGGTTTTAAGTATGTATTTTTTAAGATTTTTAAATAATTAGTTACTATTAATTACCGATTGGTAATTTCAGTTGTTGCTAGTTTTTGTTATAAGTATTTATCAATTTAAGTTGCATCTATGAAATCTAAAATTACTTCTCTCATGAATTTTTTAAACAATTTTACACGAAATTTCGCTAGCCAACGCATTTCGAATCCGTTGGGTATGTGGTTAACAGTTATGTTAACAGTATTAATGAGTTTTAACACTTGGGCGCAGACAGTCTCAACTGATAAAGATGACTATGCTCCTGGTGAAACAGTGTTAATTACTGGTTCAGGGTTTTTACCGGGTGAAAAGGTATCTTTACTCATCATTCATATTGATCCTAATTTTATATTTCACCTCCATGATGATATGCCAGATGCGCTGGTAGATGAGGATGGTAATTTTACTTCCTCCTGGTTTGTCTTGGATGAAGAGTTAAATACAACACTTTACCTAACTGCGGTTGGACAAACTTCCGGCTTTGAAGCTTTTACAGTTTTTACGGATGCAGATAAGCATGATATTTATTTTCAAACTTCTGGATTATCCAACAATACTTCCATTGAAGTTTCATGGTCTGGGACATCAGACAATGCCGTTGCATTTAGCGGTACAACAATATTTAATTCACCTGGTCCAACAGGAGCATCACAGAAAGTGACAACACAAGCTAATACATCATTTACATTCAATTTTCCAATAATTTCGGGATATACTTTAACTTCTTCAAAGACAAGTCCTTTCACTACTGGGGTAAAAAATGGTTCTACTGTAATTTTAGCTACATATACGGGCTGTACAGCGCCTGCAATTACAACTACTTATTCTAATATTTCTGTTAACAATACTGCTGATCAATGTGGTGCAGTAGTTACTTATGCTGCTGCTGCAGTAACGGGATCACCAACACCAACCGTTACATATTCTAAAGCTTCTGGTACTTTATTCCCAGTTGGTACAACTACAGTTACTGTAACTGCAACCAATAGTTGTGGTAGTGTTAGTAAGACTTTTGATGTGATAGTAGCAGATACAGAGAATCCAACAATCAGTGCACCTTCAACAGTAGTTGTAAGCACAGATGCTGGTATTTGTACTGCAAGTTCAGTAGCGTTAGGTACAGCAACATTTGCTGACAACTGTTCTGGTTCTTCAGTGAGCAACAATGCACCTGCAATATTCCCTAAAGGAAATACAACTGTAATTTGGACTGTGACTGATGCTTCTGGAAATACAGCAACAGCAAACCAAACAGTAACTGTAAATGATACGGAAGCTCCTGTGGTTTCAGCACCAAATGGTTCATCCACCATCCAATGCTATTACAGGGTTGTTACCATGCCAACACCACCAACAGCAACCGATAATTGCAGTGGGACTATAAATGGTGTATTAATTGACGGAGGCATTGTAGATACGCCATCGCCCTTAACCTGCGAAGGTAATAGGGTTTACACCTTTAAATATACCGATGCTGCTGGAAATACCTCTTACTGGACTTACACCTATAACGTGGTAGTTCAAGATTTTACTCTGCCATCAAATGGAACAGCTACAGTTGAATGTGCTTCGGCTGCTTTGGCTGCCAGCGTCACGCTGCCAGTTGCAAAATCGTCTGATTGTTCAGAATCTCCAGCAATTGTGGCAACTGGACCAGTTACTAATAAAGCAGGAACAGATACTTTCAACGGTTATGCGGGAACCATTAGTTACACTTGGACTTATACAGATTGCTCAGGTCGCTTTATCCACGATTGGACTTATACTTATACTGTAAATGATGTAACACCACCAACCGCAATCTGCAAAAACATCTCTATAAATCTTAGTTCAGCTGGAGCCGCTTCAATAGTAGCTGCAGACATCAACAACGGAAGCAGTGATGGTTGCGGAGCAGCAGTTACACTTTCTGCGAGCAAAACCAGTTTTGATTGTACAAATCTGGGAGCAAATACTGTGGTATTAACAGTTACAGATGCCAGCGGAAATTCTTCAACTTGTGATGCAACAGTTACGGTAAATGATGTAACACCACCAACCGCAATTTGCAAAAATATCTCTATAAATCTTAGTTCAGCTGGAGCCGCTTCAATAGTAGCTGCAGACATTAACAACGGAAGCAGTGATGGTTGCGGAGCAGCAGTTACACTTTCTGCGAGCAAAACCAGTTTTGATTGTACAAATCTTGGAGCAAACACTGTGGTATTAACGGTTACAGACGCCAGTGGAAATTTTTCAACGTGTAATGCAACAGTAACGGTAGAAGGATATGCTGTAATAGATACGCAACCCGTAAGTGTCAATATTGTTTACGGTTGTGATGCACCAAACTTAACTGTTGCAGCTTCTTTGGTTGGTTCAGGAACAATAACTTACCAATGGTACAAAAATACTACTAACAGCAACAGTGGAGGAACTTCGATTCCGGATGCAACAAGTACTAGTTATCAAACACCTCATAATTATAGTATTGGAAATTATTATTACTATGTAGTGGTAACTGCAAATTCATGTAGTGTTGCTAGCACAGTGGCAACCGTTACTATAACTCCTCAAATTGCTTCGGCTGTTGGGAACATATATTATACAGGTCCAACAATGGCTTGGACAACAAGTGCAACCAGCAATACAGCAACTGTGACTTTATCGGCAACAATTAAAAATGGTGAACCATGTGGTGATATTAGAACTGCTCGAGTTACATTTACTGTTAATGGTCAACGTATTTCAAGCGCTACAAATTTACCAGTTGGTTTTATTGATCCGAATAATCCGGCAATGGGTGGTACTGCTTCAGCAATTGTTCAATTGAATATTGCTAACACTGCCACAAGCGATTTATTTGAAATTGGTGTAATTATTTCAGGTAATTATATAAATGGAACTTTTCCATCTGGTGTAGTTACGATTATTAAACCAAAACCAGGCGGAGTAATTGCTGGTGGCACTCCATTGTGTAATGACAAATCTACTGGTTATGTGAAAGGATTTGGAATGTCGTACTTGAATTTCTTTGTTGAATATGCAATGAAAGGAAAAAGTATAACAAATCCGAAAGGCAAAGTAAGTTTAACTGTTGCCAGTTATAACAAACCTGACGGTACAGTTGACAATAAGTTGCATTTTTATTTGATAAAAAGCAATGCAATTGCCAGTTTGAATATCACTTCACCAACAGCCACTTTCTCTGGAAAAGCTAATATTGCAGAAATTGTAGGAGGAAACTTAATTCCAATTGAAGGTAACTGTCAAATGGTTCTTGATTTAAGAGATAATGATTTATCAGGAAATTCCAACAGCATTGATTTAGCTGGAATTACGATTCAACGCAATGGCGGTGGTATCTGGTATTCAAATAACTGGGAATCTACAAAAACTGTTGCAAGAACAATTTGTGATGGAGATATTAGTGTAGCTGGAGCTCCAGCTGTTACAACTTCAGCAAAAACAGCAGAACCTGAAATTACTACAGCTCCTGAAATCAAAGCGGTTGCAGAAGAATTAGTTGCAGAAGCGCAAATATTCAATGTGATGGCTTATCCTAATCCATCAGCAGATTACTTTACACTTAAACTTCAAGGGAAAACCAATGAAGAAGCAATTGAAGTAAATGTATTTGATGTACTTGGTAGGCAAGTATATTCAGCTAAAGGGCGTTCAAATGAGACCTATCAGTTTGGAGCACGTTTCCAAGCAGGAATGTACGTAGTAAATGTTGTTCAAGGAACGGAGAAAGTATCATTAAGAGTTATTAAACATTAACTAATTTTAATAGTAAGAACCGGCCAATTGGCCGGTTTTTTTATGTACAATTAAATAGTGTTAAAAGTTGTTTATGGTTTTTTTAATTAAAAAGATACTTTTGAATTAAAAGTAGTAATTTCGAATTATAACTATTATAAAACCGATACATTGAAAAAGAAGCTTGTTTCTTTAATTCTATTTCTTATTGTTTTTAATGTAATTGCTCAAACTGAAGATGCTTGGGTATATTTTAAAGACAAGCCGAGCCAATCTTCCTATTTGGCAAATCCTATAACAATGCTTTCGCAAAGTGCCATTAATAGAAGAATACGTTTCAATATCGCATTAGATTTTAAAGATGTTCCTGTTCAATTAAGTTATATCAATCAAGTTAAAAATATAGCAGGAATTACTGTTTTAGCAAAATCGAAATGGTTAAATGCGTTGCATATTCAAGGGAATCAAACGGCAATAAATGGTTTAAAATCAATTGCTTTTGTTGAAAAAGTTGATTTTGCAAATAAAACATTAAATGCTGCTGGAAAGCAAGGGGTTGTTCCAAAAAATATAAATCGTTCGGATAAGTTAAAAGTGGAAACCAATTTTAATTATGGAAATGGAGCCAATCAAATTCAAATGTTGAAAGGGGAGGTTTTGCATCAAAATAATTTTACAGGAAAAGGAATTAAAATTGCTATTATAGATGCGGGGTTTCCAAATGTGAATCAGTTTCCTGCTTTTGAACGACTTAGAACAAATAATCAGATATTAGGTGGTTATAATTTTGTGAATAGAAGTTCAAATTTTTATTCGGGAAGTTCCCACGGTACTTCGGTACTTTCAACTATTGGTGGCTTTATTGATAATCAGTTTGTAGGTACTGCACCAGACGCTCAATTTTATTTATTTATTTCAGAAGATTCATCTAAAGAAACGCCTTTGGAAGAAAGTTTGTGGGTAGAAGCTGCCGAAAGAGCTGATAGTTTAGGGGTTACTATTATAAACACGTCGTTAGGGTATACCACATTCGATAATTCAAATTATAATTATACCTATGCAGATATGGATGGGAAAACTACCTTTATTTCTAGAGGTGCAGAAATTGCATTTTCTAGAGGAATTATTGTGGTTAATTCAGCAGGTAATGAAGGAAATAGTGCTTGGCATTACATAAGTGCGCCTGCTGATGCTACAAACGTGTTAAGTATTGGAGCCGTAAATGCCACTCGCCAAATTGCGAATTTTAGTTCCTATGGACCTACAGTAGATGGTAGAATTAAACCCGATGTGTGCGCACAAGGAGCTGGAGTATATATTATTAATAGTAATGGGCTTGTGGCTACCTCTAATGGAACTTCTTTTTCGTCCCCGGTATTAACTGGTGTAATAGCTTGTTTATGGCAAGCTTTCCCAACCAAAACCAATGTAGAAATCACAAAATTAGTGAGGGAATCGGCTCATTTATATAATACACCAACTAACCAAGAAGGGTATGGAATCCCAAATTTTGAAATAATTTATAATTTATTATATGTAGCCGAACCTGAAGTTGAAAATACGGATTTAGTGGTATATCCAATTCCTTCAAGCGATGATATAAATATTAAATTTCCATTAAAAGTTACCAAAATAAATGTGACGGTTTATTCTGTTATTGGTGAAAAATTATTAAATAAAATGGTCGATATTAACAACCCTATGATTAATATTAATCATTTATCAGACGGTATATATGTGTTGCAGTTGTTGTATGAATCAAAAATTGAAACATTTAAAATTATTAAAAACTAATGAAAACAAGAGTAACGGAACTATTTAAAATTAAATACCCAATTATTCAGGCAGGAATGGTTTGGAATAGTGGATGGAGGTTGGCTTCGGCAGTAAGTAATGCAGGTGGCTTAGGTTTAATTGGGGCAGGTTCTATGTACCCAGAAATACTAAGAGAACATATTGTAAAATGCAAAAAAGCTACCGATAAACCTTTTGGAGTAAATGTTCCTATGTTGTATCCAAACTTAGAAGAAATTTTCAAAATAATTGTGGACGAAGGAGTTAAAATTGTTTTTACTTCGGCTGGAAATCCTAAAACATGGACTTCTTTCTTAAAGGAAAATGGCATAATAGTTGTGCATGTGGTGAGTAGTGTTAAATTTGCTATTAAATCGCAAGAGGCTGGCGTTGATGCAGTTGTAGCGGAAGGTTTTGAAGCTGGTGGGCATAATGGAAGAGAAGAAACTACAACTTTTACGTTGATACCAATGGTTAAAGAAAAAATAGAAATTCCGTTGATTGCTGCTGGAGGAATTGCAACAGGAAGAGGCATGTTAGCAGCAATGATTTTGGGAGCAGATGGCGTTCAAATTGGAAGTCGGTTTGTTGCAAGTGAAGAATCTTCTGCTCATATAAATTTTAAAAATGAAGTTGTAAAAACACAAGATGGAGATACTCATTTAACCTTAAAAGAATTAGCACCTGTTCGTTTATTGAAAAATAAGTTTTATAATGATTTACAAGAATTGTATCTTGAACATCCAACAAAGGAACAGTTGATGGAAAAATTGGGAAGAGCAAGATCAAAAAAAGGAATGTTTGAGGGTGATTTAGAGGAAGGGGAACTGGAAATTGGTCAGGTAGCTGGATTGATTCATACAATTAGACCTGCAGCCGAAATTATGACCGAAATTATAGACGAATACGAGTTGGTTAGATCCACCATTTAAGTTTTAAAATATGAAAAGTTTTATTTGTAGTATCCTATTAATAACTTGGTTTTCAGCATTTTTAGAATGTGATTCTTCAGATGATGAGGCAACAATTCCTTCCTGCATAAAAACCAAAATAGAGCAATTAAAAAATGCTGAAGTCCAAAATCCTCCTGCTCAAGTTTGGGAATGGAAAGTAGATGGAGCTAGTTATTACTATATTACAGCCGATTGTTGCGACCAATACAATGTATTATATGATCGTAATTGTACAATAGTTTGTGCTCCGGATGGTGGTTTTTCAGGAATGGGCGACGGAAAATGTCCTACCTTTAGTGAAAGTATTCAAAAAACCTTGATTTGGGAAGATACTAGGAAGTAGCGTTTTATTTAGTAGAAAAAATTAATTTTAGAGCCACCAACAACATCATTACACCAAAAACCTTTTTTAAGATTCGTTGATCAATTTGCAATGCAATTTTAGAACCAACAAAACCACCAATCATAAATAATAAAGCAACTGTTAAAGCAATTCTCCAATCAATATTACCGCCAGAACCAGCGGTATGATAATTATAAACAGCCAAAAAAGTTACAGGAGGCAACATAACAGCTAAGCTTAATCCTTGTGCGTTATGTTGGGAAATTCCTAAAAAAAGAATAAACAAAGGCACCATAATTATTCCACCTCCAACGCCAACTAAACCACTTATAAGGCCCGCTAATACACCAATTAAGGCTAAAATAAGAAAAGTTGATACTGTCATTTTCATTTGGTATTGTTTGGAATTTTTATTTGATATTCTTTTTTCGATGTATTATTTAATTTATTTTCACGTAGCCAGGGATTATGCTCTTTTATAATTTTATAGTTAATCCCTAAATCTTTTGAGAATTTCGCAAGGTTGGTAATGGTTGAATCTACCTTAATTGTTTTAGTTGGTGGTAAATTATATAAATCGTCTTGATCATAAATATAACCATATTTTTCAGGATTTGACACTATTTCTTTAATTGCAACAATTCTTAAGATGTATCTTTTGGTCTCTTCAGTTAATAACAAATCGTAATAATTAGAAACTAGTTGCTCTTCCTGTTTTTTTGAAATTCCACTCATACCGGCGTTATAAGATGCAGCTGCTAAGGTCCAATTTCCAAATTTTTTATACGCTTTGTTTAAATAATTACAGGCTACCTCAGTAGATTTTTCAACATGATAGCGTTCATCTACATTATCGTTTACCTCTAATCCATTCTCCTGAGCGGTAGCTTTCATAATTTGCCAAAAACCTCTAGCACCTGCTGGAGAAGTCACATTTTGTAATCCGCTTTCTATCAATGCTATATATTTAACATCATCGGGAATTCCATTTTTTTTCAAAATGGGTTCTATAATTGGAAAATATTTATTTGCTCGTTTAATTAACAGAATGGTATTTGATTGCCAGTAGGTATTTACAAGTAGCTCTCTATCAATTCTTTCTTTTACATCTTCATCTTCAGTTGGTACCCGTTCTCCTGCAAAATTTAAATTTGTTGGAATTTTAAGCGCTTTTATTTGATATGTTTCACTTGTATTTTTTTCATTAGTAAGCGTAACATCATCTTTTTTTGATGAAAAAATGAATAATGAACTTATAAAAAGTAATGAAATAATGCCTATAATTTTTGTTGAAGTTTTCATAAACGGACTAATTTAGGGTAAATTACAAATAAAAAATTAGGTGAAGATACCGAATTCTTTTTTTAACAATTTATTAAATTGGTAATTATTGCACTAATTTCCTTGGCTTTGGTTAAAATCATAATATGAGTTCCTTTAGAAATCAGGATTGGATTTTTTACATAGTTACTTGGAAATATATGATCTCGTGTACCTTGAATATGGGCAATATTTTGAATGGCTCTTGTTGGATTCCAATTTAGAGCTTGATGTATGGCCCAGTTTATATAAATTTCATTTTTAATTGCAAAATAACGCTGATAAAGTGTTACTCTTTTCTTTAGTATTGGAATAAATATAAATGGAATTAACTTTTCTAAATGCGTCACCAATTTTGTTGGAAAAAGCCAATATAATTTTGTTTTTTTAAAGAAAAGTAATCGCTTTGGAAGTTCTGACGGGTGTTTAATGCTAGAAATTATAATTATTTTTTCAGGATTTAAAAAGACACTCATCTCCTGGACCATAATTCCCCCTAAAGAAACTCCAATTAAAACTGCATTTTTATGAGTTACCAATAACGCCATTCTTTGAGCATAACTTTCTAGAGTTTCATTTTTTGATGTAGGAATTAACCATTCTAAAAAATGAAGTTCATACAAACTTGAAGGTAAATTTAAATAATCAAAAATTTTTGAATTTGCTGCCATACCTGGCACAAAATAAATATGTTTTTTAAAAGTCATTAGCTTTTTAAAATTTCAATTACAATCGGTTTTAAACCGCTAAAGAAAAATTCTACAGCAATTACCATTACTATTAACCCCATCAATCTCATCATAACTTTATTACCAGTAGAACCTAATTTTTCAGTTATTTTACTGGCACCTATCAATATTAAATAGGTTAATAGTAAAATAAATGCTATGACAGCAATTAATACTATTTTTTGAGAGATTTTGGCAGCATCTTCCATTAAAATAATTGCGTTAGTTATAGCTCCAGGTCCACAAATCATAGGAATTGCCAAGGGTGTAATTGAAATGTCTTCAACATAGGCATCAATTTTTTCTTCATCATCACTATGTTTAAAAGATCCTAACCGTGCTTGCAGCATATCCCAACCCATAGTAAAGAAAATAACGCCTCCAACTATTCTAAAACTATTGACAGAAATTCCAAAAAAGTTAAATAAAATTTGACCTGAAAAAGCAAAGGCAATTATGGTAAAAAATGCGACAATAGTTGCTTTTTTAGCTGTTTGCTTACGACGCTGTTTACTTAAAGAAGCGGTCATGGTCATAAATATAGGCATGGTACCTAACGGATTAATAATCGTAAAAAACGATGTAAAAATAAGTAGGGCAAACGTATATAAATCGGTTTCTGGAATCATTTCAGTAAGAATATTTTATTTAATTATTTGATAATTAATGTTAAGAAATAAAGGCTGGAACATTTATCCAATCAAAACGAACAAAACCATCTTCATCAATTTTAGTTAATTTTATGCGATGTAAAGTATTCACTAATTCAGGATTCCAAGGTGTTTTTACTTTCACGTAATTTTCGGTAAATCCATATATAAAACCTTCTTTATTTTCGCTTTCAAAAAGAACAATTAATTCATTTTTAAGTTGACTTTCATAAAATGCTCTTCTTTTTTTAGCTGAAAGTCCACGTAGCATTTTACTTCTTTTGTTCCTGATTTTTAATGGTACAACTCCTTCCATTTCAACTGCTTCGGTATTAGGTCTTTCAGAATATGTGAAAACATGTAAATAAGAAATGTCTAAATCATTTAAATAATTATATGTTTCTAAAAATAGCGCATCCGTCTCTCCAGGAAAACCTACAATTACATCGACACCGATACATGAATTTGGCATTTCTTTTTTAATTGATGCAACTCTATCATCATAAACTTCACGAACATATCTTCGTTTCATTAGTTTTAGTAATCCATTGGAGCCACTTTGCAATGGGATATGAAAATGAGGAACAAAACTTTTAGATTTTGCAACATATTGTATGGTTTCATTGGTTAACAAATTGGGCTCAATAGAAGAAATTCGAATTCGGTCTATACCATCAACCACATCTAAAGCTTTAACTAAATCTAAAAATGTATGTTCGTGCTTTTTATTACCAAATTCACCTTTTCCATAATCACCAATATTTACACCGGTTAGCACAATTTCTTTAATTCCTTTTTCAGAAATTTCTTGAGCATTTTTTAGTACATTTTCCAATGCATCACTTCGTGAAATTCCTCGAGCCAACGGAATTGTACAATAGGTGCATTTATAATCGCATCCATCTTGAACCTTTAAAAATGCTCTGGTTCTGTCTCCAATAGAATAAGAACCAACATAAAAATCAGCTTCTTCAATTTCACATGAATGTACTTCTCCCATTTCATTTTTTGAAAGGTCGTTTAAATAATCTGTAACTTTAAATTTTTCGGTTGCTCCTAAAACTAAATCAACACCATCTACAGCAGCTAATTCATCAGGTTTTAACTGGGCATAGCACCCTATGGCAATTAAAAAAGCATTTTCGTTCTGTTTTAAGGCCGACTTTACAATCGATTTAAAACGTTTGTCTGCATTATCAGTTACTGAACACGTATTTATAACATAAATATCTGCTTTTTTGGTAAATTCAACGCGCTCAAAACCATCTGCTTGAAAATTTCTAGCAATGGTAGATGTTTCTGAAAAATTTAATTTACAGCCAAGTGTATAAAATGCTACTTTTTTTTGTGCGGTCATTCTCGTACATTTATCGGGTGCAAATTTACAATAATATTATAATACTATAGGAGGTGCAACTAATTTTTGAAACTGAACGTTTAATAGTTAGAAAATTAAAACTTTCTGACCTTAAAGGCTTGCATGAAATGCAAAGTAATAGTAACGTGATGCGATATACTACTGGAAATATAAAAACATTGAAAGAAAATGAAATGGAGTTATTGAAACTTATTAAATTTTATAATCTACCAATGAATAATTTCTGGGTTTATGCTATTCAATTAAAACCGAGTACAGATTTTATAGGAACAGTTGCTATAATAAAAGAAGAAAACAACGATGCTGAAATTGGTTTTCGTTTATTGGAAAAATATTGGAATAAAAAATTTGGGACAGAAATAGTTAATGGGTTGATAAATTACTGCAAGTTAAACGATTATAAGACATTGATAGCCAATTCTGTATTTAAAAATTTAGCCTCTATAAAAATTTTTGAAAATGCTAAATTTAAATGTGTTGAAAATTTTATAAGTGAGGATTTGAAATTACCCGAACAAAAATTTATTTTAGAATTATGATAGCAAAAACACCCAAACCGCCATATTACGCTGTAATATTTACTTCAATTAGAACAAATAATACCAATAACTACCTTGAAACTGCTAAAAGAATGGAAGAATTAGCCAAATTACAAGAAGGTTATTTAGGTATTGAGTCGGCTAGAGAAGAACTTGGAATTACAGTTTCTTATTGGGATAGTTTAGGGGCTATTTTAAATTGGAAAAATAATATTGAACATACAATTGCAAGAGAAAAAGGCACCGAAATATGGTATGAATCGTATCATGTAAGAATTTGTAAAGTGGTGCGCGAGTATGGTTTTAAAAAAGAAAGCGATTAAAACTTACGAATCAAAAGTAAAGTGAATATTGAATTTATTTTTTAATCTTGATCATTCAAGTTTAAACGTGCCATAATAGGGTAGTGGTCAGAATATTTAACATCATACGTTTCGAAATTATTAATTTCGATACTTTTATCTGTTAAAATAAAATCAATTCTAAACGGAAAACCATAATCGTATGTTTTCCCAAAGCCTTTTCCAGCCACTTCAAATGCATCATTTTTATCAGATTTTATTTTACTATAAACCCAAGAAAATGCAGTATTATTAAAATCACCACAGATGATGGACTTAAAAGTCAAATTTTCCTGATGTTTAATTATTAAATTAGCTTGGTTGGTTTGTTTCTTAAACGAATTTTCTAATCTAATTTTAAGCCTTCCTGAATTTTCTTGATCAAATTTTTCTTTAGCAGGATTTATTCGAAGTGATTCTAAATGAACGTTGTAAACACGAAGCGTATCATTATTTCTAATGATATCAATAAATTGAGCATTATTGTTACTATTAGTGAAATTTAAAGAGCCAGAATTAATTATTTTATATTTTGAAAAAATGGCATGGCCAAAATTGCTATTTTTCTTACTTGGAGTTATTAAACTGTATGGGAATGAAAATCCAAGTTTTGTCTCTGGGTTAAAATCTTGAAGACATAAAATATCTGGATTTGTTTTTTTTATAAAATCAAATATTTTTAGGTCTACATTTTCTTCTTCAATCCACTTATAAACGTTAAACATTCTAACGTTATAACTCATTACTTTTAAATCAGAATTTTGTAAAACTTTTTTTTCTTGAAACTTATAAAATTTGGAAACATACGAAAAACCAATAATTAGGATAAGGGTTGAAATTAAAAATTGTCGTTTTAGTTTTAATAACCAATATGTTATAAATAAGAGGTTTATCAAAATTAAAAAAGGAATAAATAAACTTATTACTGAAATAAACGGAACGCTATTTGGAGAAATAAAATAGCTCAAAAATGAGAATAGCAATATTGAGGCAATAATCGAATTTAAAATAAACACAAATTTATCAAATGCCGATAACTTTTTCATTGGCTATTATTTTCCTGATCGAAATAAAAAATCTTTTTCTTCTTGCGACAAACTTTCGTAACCAGATTTACTGATTTTATCTAGGATGTCGTTTATTTTACGCTGTTTGGTTTTAGAAACTTCTTCTTTATCACTTTTTTTATGACTTCTATGAACAGTTTTTAAAGGACTTTTTTTACTTTTTGAAGTAAAATTTAAAAAATAGTCAACAAAATATTCAAACCATTTTCCAATATCATTTCCCTTTTCTAATTGTTTAACATAAATAAAACCAAATAATGCACCTGCAGTATGAGCGATTGCACCTCCGTTGTTTTGATTTGTTAATTGAATAAGACTTAATCCCACCCAAATAGCTGCTAAAACCCATAATTGAACACTTCCTATAAGTCGTAATTGAATTGCATAACGTGGTAACTTTGTTGCTATTCCAACAAAAATAGCGGTTACTGCGGCAGATGCACCACCCAAAGGGATTCCTATTTTATCGGTTAAATAATACACTAATAAAAATGCAATTCCACCAAATAAAGTGCCTAAAAAGTAAAAATTGATAAATGTTTTTTCACTGTAAAAATCTAAAAAAAGGTTTCCAATATAATATAATACAATAAGGTTACTTAAAACATGAATTAACCTGTCGTGAATAAATACGTAGCTAATTATAGTCCAAGGTTTCGAAATAACTTCTGAAAGTTGTGATGGTAACGCAAACCAATCTACCATAAAACTTGTAAAAAGTGCTGTGCATAAATAAAAGAATATAGTGACATATATAATTTTTTCAGCAACAGATGCTTTTGCATAAGCTAGTTTTATTTCTGATAGTAAATTCATTTAATTCCAGCGTTTAAATTGATTTTGTTTCCAATACCAAGCAATAATAAATCCGATTAATGCGCCTCCAATATGAGCAAAATGTGCCACATTACCAATAGAATAATTTGTTACTCCAAAAAATAAATCACCTAAAATAATAACAGGGATAAAATACTTTGCAGCTATTGGAATTGGTAAAAAAATCAATGCCAATTTAGCGTTGGGAAATGCCATACCAAAGGCAACTAAAATTCCGTAAACTGCACCAGAAGCTCCAACTGCTGGAGTGTGATATGTGGCATAAAATTCGGTTAATTTTTCGCCTGAAATAGATTGAAGAATTTGGGTATTATAACTGCCTGTATCGAGAATGTTTTGAATTTCTGTAGGTGAGATTCCCAATGCAATTAATTGGTCATAAACCCCATTGAATTGATAATAGTTTACCAACGTATAAACGGCTCCAGCTCCTAATCCTGCTGAAAAGTAGAAGAAAATAAACTTATTTCGTCCCCACATTTGCTCCAATGGCGTACCAAATGCCCATAAAGCATACATATTGAACAATATATGCATAAAGGAATCTTGACTATGCATAAACATATGTGTCAGAAATTGCCAAAAGCCAAACTGAGGATTTTCAGGAAAATGAAGTGCAAATAAACTTTGTAAATCAAAATCCAATAATTGTGGAGCGATAAATAACAGAACATTAATAATGATTAAATGTTTAATGACTTCTGTAATTCTACTCATAGTTTTTATATTTATTAATTAAATTTTTTATCCAATTCGTCTATTCCAATGGTTATAAATGTTGTTTTACCATAAGGTGATAAATCGGGTTGTTTGCACAAAAATAGTTTATTTACAATTTCTTCTTGCTCTTTTACATCTAATTTTGTACCTGTTTTTATTGCTAAACTTTTTGCAAGACTTTTAGACATTACATCTAACTGGCTGAAACTTGCGTTTGGAATTTCATTATTAATATCTTCTAGCAATTGTTCTATAATAGTGGTAACCTGACTTTCAACAATAGTAACTGGAATTCCTTTTACTACAATTGAATCGCCTGAAATTTTATCAAACAAAAATCCAATACTTTCCAAATCTTCTTTTATTTCTAAAATTAATTGAATATCGGTTTTTTTAAATTCAATTTCCAAAGGAAATAATAATTGTTGACTTGCAGCTTCTTGAACGGTTATATTTTCTAAAAATTCTTCATATAAAATACGTTGATGGGCTAAGTTTTGATTTATATAAACAATGCCAGATTTAATGCTACTTATAATATATTTTTTATGAATTTGATGCGTTTTTGTTTCAGGTACTGAACTTTGAAATAACCCACTTTCAACAGAATTAAAAGGTGTTTCTGTATATGAATCATCAATGTTATTATACAAACTTTCCCATTCCATTTTTTGTTCTCTTTTATAGGGAAATTGAATGGCTTTTTGTTCAAATTCTTTAAATGGATTAAAATTTGAATCGACCGAAATGCTTGGATTTAGAGATTTTTTATCTTTAAACGTATATGGAGTGTCCATTGAAGAATCTCGATTAAAATCCAAAACTGGAGCAATGTTATACTGCCCTAAACTATGTTTTACAGTCGCTTTTAAAATTGCATATAATGTTTTTTCATCATCAAATTTTATTTCAGTTTTGGTTGGATGAATGTTTATATCTATACTTTTTGTTGGGACTGTTAAATATAAAAAATAAGTTGGATGCAATCCGCTTCCTAATAAACCTTCAAACGCATTTATAACGGCATGATGTAAATAGCCATTTTTAATAAAACGATCATTTACAAAGAAAAACTGTTCGTCGTTTTTCCGTTTTGCAAATTCAGGTTTAGCCACAAAACCTTCAATGATTACAATATCTGTCTTCTCACTAATTGGGACTAATTTTTCATTTGTTTTTTTACCAAAAATTGCAACAATTCTCTTTCGAAGGTTACTGTTTTTTATATTAAAAATTTCATTTTCGTTGTGATGAAATGAAAATGAAATAGATGGATGCGCAAGTGCAACACGCTGAAATTCATTGATTATATGGCGCGTTTCAATTGTATTCGATTTTAAAAAGTTTCGTCTGGCAGGAATATTATAGAATAAATTTTTAACAGCAATTGAAGTGCCTACTGAAGTTGCTATATTTTGCTGAAATTTTAGGGCACTTCCTTCAATTTTTATATGTGTTCCAATTTCACTAGATTCTTGTTTCGATTTTAACTCAACATGTGCAATAGCAGCAATAGAAGCTAAAGCTTCCCCTCTGAATCCTTTGGTGTGTAAATCAAATAAATCTTCAGCTTTTCTAATTTTTGAGGTGGCGTGTCTTTCAAAACACAATCGAGCATCCGTTGCACTCATTCCAATACCATTATCAACAACTTGAATAAGTGTTTTGCCTGCATCTACCACAATTAATTTAATAACGGTAGCTCCAGCATCAATGGCGTTTTCCAACAGTTCTTTAACAACAGAAGCAGGTCTTTGTACAACCTCTCCTGCCGCAATTTGGTTAGCAACGTGATCGGGTAGCAGTTGAATAATGTCTGGCATTAAAATAAGGTATGTAATTCAAGAATGTAGGCGGCAATACCAACTAAAATAGCAATTATAAGTGCTAATCTAAGATTTGTGGATTTATCTGTTGCATTTCTTTTATTTTTAACCCAATCTGATTTTAAATTATTTTTATAAAATTTTAGCTTAGAAATATCCGATTTATCACCCTCTTTTTCCTTATTATATTTTTCTTCTAGTTGTTGCAAACGCTCTTTGCGTTCGTTGTAATAACGAGGTTTGTAGTCGAAAACATAATGAGCTCTAGCTTTAAATAAATTACCAAACATAATAATGAAATATCAGTATTCTTCAAAAGTACTGAATTATAAGATTGTGGTCAAGTTTTGTGAATAATTAGGCTGTTAAAATGCTCTTAAAGCTGCCATTTTAATTGCAGCAATAGCACATTCAATGCCTTTATTACCATGTTTTCCTCCCGATCTATCTAGTGATTGTTGTTTAGTATGATCTGTTAATACACAAAAAATTACAGGAATATTGTATTTAATATTCAAATCTTTTATGCCTTGGGTAACACCATCACAAACAAAATCGAAATGCTTTGTTTCTCCTTGAATAACATTACCAATAGCAATAATTGCATCTAATTTTAGGGTTTCAATCATTTTTTTACAACCATAAATTAACTCAAAGCTTCCAGGAACATCCCAACGTATAATATTTTCTTGAAGAACGCCATTCCCTAATAAAGTATTTTTAGCGCCAATAAATAAATTTTCTGTAATCTCAGGATTCCATTCAGAAACAACAATCCCAAACCGAAAAATTTTCGAGTTTGGGATTATTGTTTTATCGTAATCAGATAAATTAGTTGTTGCCATTACAACTCTTTATTTTGAAGCATGTGCTGCTTTATTTATATAAATATCTATATTTTTAGCTTCGTCTGAATTAGGATATTCGTCTTTTATTCTAGTAAAAATATCCAATGCTTTGTCAAATTTTTCAAGTTCCATTGCAGTGTTCCCTGCTTTAAATAAATATAATGGACTTGTAAAATTATTATCTCTTAAATTTCCTGCTTTCAAATAGTAATTCAAAGCATCTTCTGGTTGATTAATATCGGCAAAAGCATCACCAATAGAACCTTTAGCAATTGGAGCTAATAATTCATCATCTGACGAAAAGTCTTCTAAATATTCAATAGCTTCTTTATATTTTTTAGTTCTTAAGAAGGAAATACCAGCATAATAGTTTGCTAAATTTCCAGCAGCTGTACCACTATATTTGTCGACAATATCTATAAACCCATATTTACCATCAGCACCATTTAAACCAATTGTAAAAAGTGAATCTGCAGCCATTTCGTCATTTATTGCTTTTTCAAAATATTGTTTTGGAAAAGCCAATTCATTAGCCGCTTCTTTTTCTTGGGGTCCTTTTACATATTTTTGATATGCTAGATACCCTAAAATAAAAGCAACAACAGCTCCTACAAAAATATATATTATTTTTTGATTTTTAATAACCCATTGCTCAGAGCGTGATGCAGTACTATCTAATTTTTTAAATACTTCTGCAGTTGTTGAATTATCTTCAACATTATTTTGAGCTTTATTTCCTTTAACTCCAGTCTTTTTATATGTTGCCATTTCTTTAAAATTTGTAGCCGCAAAAATAGGATTTTTAAATGGAAAGTAAAAATGCAAATGAGTCTAATTTTTCAATTAAATTGAATAATTTTATAGCTTCAAAAAAAATGAATGTATTTACAGAAAATTACTTTAGTAAATTTTAAAAATTTCAAGTCGCAATTATTTGAATTTCAGTCTAAAATAAACTGTTTTGTCGGTAATAATGGTGTTGGTAAAACTAATGTGTTGGATGCTATTTATTACCTTTCGAATGCCAAAAGTTATTTTAATCCGGTTGCAACTCAAAATATAAATCATACGGAAGAATTTTTTATGATTGAAGGAACATACCAAATTCAAGATAAAACAGAAACGGTAGTATGTAGTTTAAAAAGAGGGAATAAAAAAGTAATTAAGAAAAACGGGAAGGCTTATGAAAAATTTTCTGAGCATATTGGATATCTACCTTTAGTTATTATTTCTCCTGCCGATAGAGACTTGATTATTGATGGAAGTGATATTAGGAGAAAATTTATGGATAGCGTGATTTCACAATCAAATAAATCTTATTTGCAAGCGCTCATTAATTATAATAAAGTACTGACGCAAAGAAATGCCTTATTGAAATATTTTGCCCTTAACAGAATCTTTGACCACCTTAATTTGAAAGTATATAATGAACAGTTGAATTCTTATAGTGTTATAATATTTGAGGAAAGAAAAGCATTTTTAAATGATTTTGTTCCTATTTTTAAGCATAAATACGCGTTAATTACAAATTGTGAAGAATCAGTAGATTTAATATATAAATCTCATTTAAATGAAGGGGATTTTTTAGATTTATTAGATGAAAACCTAGAGAGGGATCGATTGCTTCAATTTTCGACTATTGGAGTTCATAAGGATGAATTGATTTTTGAAATTGATGGCTATCCAATTAAAAAATTCGGTTCCCAAGGGCAACAAAAATCGTACTTAGTGGCATTAAAATTGGCTCAATTCGAATTTATAAAAAAACAATCAAATGTTAAACCAATTTTATTATTAGATGACATTTTTGATAAATTAGATGATTTAAGAGTAACTCAACTTATTAATTTAGTTAATAATGATGAATTTGGACAATTATTTATTAGTGATACACATAAAGAACGTACGGAAGAAGCGGTAGCAAAAACAAACCAATCGTATAAAATATTTGAATTATAATGGCAAAACGACAAAATGAATCTAATTCGATAGAGGATTTAATGAAGTTATTTATTAAAGAAAATAAATTAACCAAAGGAATGCGTCAAATTGCGGTGAAAGAAGCTTGGAATATGCTTATGGGTCAAGGTGTGGCATCCTATACCACTTCAGTTGAGTTACAAAATAAAACATTAATTGTTCAATTAAAATCGGCTGTTTTAAGAGAAGAATTAAGTTATGGAAAAGAAAAAATTATTACAATGATGAATAATGAATTGGGCGAAAACATTATCACTAAAATAGTATTGGCATAATTTAAAGCTTACCAACCAAAATTAACTATTTAATTTATTGAATCATAGATTCATTCATTAAATGAGTTTTTTTATTTCACTTATAAAACGAATTGCCAAATCATCAGCACTTTTTTGTGTGGTGCTTTCCGTATAAATTCTAATAATAGGTTCGGTATTTGATTTTCTTAAATGAATCCATTCAGTTTCAAAATTTATTTTCACACCATCAATCGTAATAACATCTTCATTTTTATAAGTTGAAGCAATGGTTTCTAAAATGTTATCAACATTAATTTTAGGTGTTAATTCAATTTTGTTTTTACTCATATAATAGCTTGGATAGCTATTTCTTAATGTTTTACAAGAAATTTTTAAATTTGCTAAATGCGATAAAAATAAAGCCACACCCACCAATGAATCTCTTCCGTAATGCGATTCCGGATAAATAATTCCACCATTTCCTTCACCACCAATAATTGCATTCGTATTTTTCATAAGTTCAACAACATTAACTTCACCAACAGCACTTGCTTCATAACTACCTCCATGTTTTTTGGTAATATCTCGTAAAGCTCGAGATGATGATAAATTAGAGACAGTATTTCCTTTAGTTTTTCCTAAAACATAATCTGCACAGGCAACCAAGGTGTATTCTTCACCAAACATAGAACCGTCCTCACATACAAGAGCCAATCTATCAACATCAGGGTCAACTACAATTCCAAAATCTGCTTTTTCTTTAACTACTAATTCGGAAATATCGCCTAAATGTTCTTTTAAGGGTTCAGGATTATGTGGAAATTCTCCGTTTGGTTCACAATATAATTCTACACATTCAACTCCTAATTTTTTAAGCAATGCAGGTATTGCAATTCCTCCAGTTGAGTTAACAGCGTCTACTATAACTTTAAAGTTCGCATTTTTAATAGCTTCAATGTCAACTAATTTTAACTTTAATACTTCTTCAATATGCCTGTCAATATAATTTTTCTTTCTTCTATAACTTCCTAAAAAATCGACTTCAACAAAATTATAGGCATCCATTTCAGCAATCATTAATATATTTTCACCTTCTTTAGCATTTAAAAATTCGCCTTTATTATTCAATAATTTTAAAGCATTCCATTCCTTTGGATTATGGCTTGCAGTAATTATAATACCACCATCGGCATTATCTAATGTTACTGCAATTTCTACGGTAGGTGTTGTAGATAATCCTATATCAACAACATGAATGCCCATACCTACTAAGGAATTAGCCACTAGACTACTAATCATTTTACCAGATTTTCTAGCATCTCTTCCTAAAATTATAGTTGGATTTTCTTTATTAGTAATATTTTTAAGCCACATTCCATAAGCAGCTGCAAATTTAACAGCGTCAATTGGGGTTAAATTATTATTTACTTGCCCTCCAATGGTTCCTCTTATGCCTGAAATTGATTTTATTAATGCCATGTTTTCTTTTTATTATGAAACAAAGATACTTGATAGGAGGTAAAAAAAAAAGCTGTAACTTAATAGTTACAGCTTTTTGAAAAATATTTAAAAAATGGATTATTTTTTACCTTTTTCCATTTTTGCTTTTAAAGCTGCAAGTTCTTCATTGATATCACCAAAAGTTGTTTTTTCGGCGGCATCACTATTAGTTTGTGCTGTTTTAATATTTTTATCTTCTTGTTCTTTAAAAATTGAAGTATGAGAAGCTACTACACGTCTAAATTCTTTGTTAAATTCAATAACTTTAAATTCGTCTTTGTCTCCTTTGTTTAATTTTGAACCATCTTCTTTTACAGTAAATCTACTAGGTACAAAAGCTTCAACACCATCTTCTAAAACAACAATTAAGCCTTTATCGCTTTTATCTTTTACTGTTCCAGTATGCACAGAATCTATAGAATAAGTATCTTCGTGAGCATCCCAAGGATTGTCAAGTGTTTGTTTATGGCCTAAATTTAATTTACGACCTTCAACATCTAATTCTAAAACTTGAACTTCTAATTTATCACCAACAGATACGAAATCTGATGGGTGTTTAATTTTCTTAGTCCAAGAAAGATCAGAAATATAAACTAAACCGTCTATTCCTTCTTCTAATTCAACAAAAACACCAAAATTTGTATAATTACGCACTGTTCCTGTATGGGTTGAACCAACTGGATACTTTTCTACGATATTATTCCATGGATCTGGGAATAATTGTTTAATACCTAAAGACATTTTTCTATCATCTCTGTCTAAAGTTAAAACTTGAGCTTTAACTTCATCACCAACAGATACAAAATCTTGAGCCGAACGTAAATGTGTTGACCAAGACATTTCAGAAACGTGAATTAAACCTTCAACACCTTGATTTACTTCAATAAATGCACCGTAATCTGCAATAACTACTACTTTTCCAGTAACAGTATCTCCTACTTTAATGCTTTCATCTAAAGCTTCCCAAGGATGAGGATGTAATTGTTTTAGACCTAATTGAATTCTTGTTTTTTCATCATCAAAATCAAGAATAACAACATTTAATGTTTGGTCTAATTCAACCACTTCACTTGGATGGTTAATTCTAGACCAAGATAAATCTGTAATATGAACTAATCCATCTACACCACCTAAGTCAACAAAAACACCATATGAAGTTATGTTTTTAACAACACCTTCTAATACCTGTCCTTTTTCTAATTTACCAATAATTTCTTTTTTCTGAATTTCTATATCAGCTTCAATTAATGCTTTATGAGAAACTACAACGTTTTTAAATTCGTGGTTAATTTTAACAACCTTGAATTCCATTGTTTTTTCAACATATTGATCGTAATCTCTAATTGGTTTAACATCAATTTGAGAACCTGGTAAAAATGCTTCAATTCCAAAAACATCTACAATCATACCACCACGAGTTCTACACTTCACAAAACCATTAACTACAATACCTGTTTCGTGTGCACTAATTACACGATCCCAAGCTTTAATTACTCTTGCTTTTTTATGAGATAAAACTAATTGACCTGAACTATCTTCTCTTTTATCAACTAACACCTCTACAATATCTCCTACTTTTAAGTTTGGATTGTAACGGAATTCATTTAATGAAATTACTCCTTCAGATTTTGAATTGATGTCAATAATTGCTTCACGGTCAGTTTTTCTAACCACAATGCCATCAATTACCTCACTTTCATTTACAACACCTAAAGTGCCATCTAAAGCTGCTTCAAACGCTTTTAAGTTTTCTTCGTCAACTGCTTCAATACCTTCTTCGTATTTGTGCCAATCAAATTTTGCTAAAAACTCTTCAGGTTTTAGTTTTTCTTCTTTTGGAATTTCAACTACTTCAATAGCGACTTCTTTAGTAGTTTCTTTAACGGCTTTAACAGCTTTAACTGGTTTAGCAACAACTTCTTTTACCTCTTCAATTACTTCAGTTGCTATTACTTCAGCTTTAACTTCTTTAATTGTTTCTGTTACTGCTTCAACTACTTCAGTTGCTACTACTTCAGCTTCAACTTCTTTAATTGTTTCGGTTACTGCTTCAACTACTTCAGTTGCTACTACTTCAGCTTCAACTTCTTTAATTGTTTCTGTTACCGCTTCAACTACTTCAATTATTTCTTCACTAGTTTCTACTTGAGGCGTTGCCTCTGTTTGAGTTACTTCGGTAGCTTCTATTTGCTCCTTTGTTTTTTTTGTTTCTTCAGACATTTGCTGATGATAATTATTTGTATCTTATTGTTATCCAGATTTGTACACGATAATAACTCAAAGAGATTATTTATATTTTTTTTCTCTTACTCCTTTTAAAATCTGCTCTCGTTTAAAGGAGTGCAAATTTAAGTTTTTTATTTATTATAACAAAAAGAAAATGAAGGTTTTAAATATGCAAATTGTTATGTTTAGAAATGTAATTAGAAAAATATAGTTTTAGTAATGCCAATCCACATTTTTTTTATAAAAAATAATCATTTTTAAAACCTATTAAATACACTTTTTGTTCAGCTCTTGTAAGTGCCGTATAAAGCCATCTTAAATAGCCTACTGTTTGACCATCGGACAAATAAGGTTGTTCAATAAATACAATTTTCCATTGGCCGCCTTGAGATTTATGACAAGTAACCGCATAAGAAAATTTGATCTGAAGCGCATTAAAAAATTTACTCTTCTTAATGCTTAACAATTGTTTATATTTTGATTTTTCATTACTAAAATCTTTCGCAACTTCCTGATATAAACGATTTGAATCTTCATATGATAAGGAAGGTGATTCGGTATCTAACGTGTCTAAAAGCACTACAGTATCAAAAGGTTTCTGATTTGGATAATCCACCATTCTAATTTTTACCTCGGCGAATCTAAAACCATATAATTCTTTATAATTATAAATTCGCAAAATTTCACAAATATCTCCATTCGCAATAAACCCAGCTTCACTATCATCATCTAACCAGAAATAATTGTTTTTGACAACCATTATAAAATCACCAGATGAAATTTCATTTTCTTGGCCTCTAATTTTAGTTCTAATTTGAGTATTATATTGGTTTGCTCTTTTATTGGAGCGAACAATAAACGTAGTATCTTCAATTCCGTATTTGTCGTAGGCGCTAATTAAGGCATCCTCAATTTCATACCCATCTTCTAATCTAATAATATCTGGATATCCCAATTTAAATTGAAAAGTTTCAAAACCTTTGAGGCCTATTATTAGTCGAAGTTGGGTGGCATTCAATAAAATTCCAGAATTTGCATGCTGTCTCATTACTTCGTTCAATTCTATTTCAATAATATTTTTATTGTAATTTAAACTTAGAATTTTAGCGTCTAATGCAGGACTTACGTCTAATTTTACAGGAGGTAATTGAGCTGTATCGCCAATTAAAATCAATTTACAGTGCTTTCCGCCATCAATAAAACTCATTAAATCGTCTAATAAAGAAGAACTTTCGAAAAGTTTTGGTCCATTCACTCTGTCTGGAATCATAGATGCTTCATCAACTATAAAAACTGTGTTGGAATGTTTATTTGGTTGAAGAACAAATTCTACTCCTCCAACTTTAGTTTTTTTTGGATGATAAATTTTTTTATGAATGGTGTATGCCTGTTTACTTGAATAATTTGATATTACTTTGGCAGCTCTACCAGTGGGCGCCAATAAAACGGCTTTTTTTCCAGCTTTCCATAGATTATTTACAACAGTACTAATAGTGGTAGTCTTACCTGTTCCTGCATAACCCTTTATTAAAAAAGTAGTTTCATTAGTTGATTCAAATAAAAATGCAGCTAATTTTTGAAGTAACTCATCTTGTAGATTGGTTGGTTCAAATGGGAATTTAATAATAAGTTCTTTATAAAATTCAGATGCAGTTTTAATCATATTTTCAAGAAAATTCAAATATACAAATTGATTTATGCTTAAAAATTTTTCTCATTAAAAAAAATTTGTAGATTTGCCTACAGACATAAAAAAAATATACAAATGACAACAATTTTGATTATAATCGCAGGTATTATAGTTACTGGATTTTTAGCGTATGCTATAGTGAATAAAATTCCTAGAAAATTTCATTGGATGCTTTCATTAGTTTTGCTTGCTTTGGCCGCTTTTTTAGTTTATAAAATTAATTTTGAAATTCAAAAACCAATTCATTTTAATAAGGAGAAAAAAGTTAGGTATGCTAAAGTTATCAAAAATTTAAAAATTATTAGAGATGCTGAAGTAGCATACAAAAAAGTAACAGGAAATTACACCTCAGATGGTGAAGCTTTAATTCAATTTATTGAAACAGGGAAATTTGCCGTTACTCAAACAAGAAACGTAGTAAGAACTGTGAAAGAAAGAGGTGGAATTACTAAAGAAATTGAAGTAAGAGTAGTTGACACTGTTGGATATGAAGATGTAAAAGCATCTTTTGTTGGGAAAGACTACAAAAACATGATGAGCATTCCAGGTACCGATCAAAAATTTAAAATTGAAATTGGTGAAGTTGAAAAAGTAGCTGGTTTAATGGCAAAGGTTTTTGAAGTAAAAGTAGACAAGGCACTTATTTTAGCTGGTTTAGATATGAATCTTGTAAAACAAGAAAAAGAAGCCATTGGAGGTGAAGAAATTAGAGGAGAATTTGTGAGTGTAGGATCATTAGGTGAAGTTAGCGAAGATGGTAACTGGCCCCCATTTTATGAAAAAGGAGGAAAAAAAGATAATAAGGAATAATCGTAATTTAGAATTAAACAATCTAGAGGACAAACATTTATCCATCCAACTTAGTTTGGATGGATTTTCTTTTTGTATTTATAACAAGGTAAATTTAATGTTTGAGAATTTTAACGAATTTTCTTTTAGCCTTCCTGCTAGTTCACCTTACAAACATTTAGAATTTGTAGAAGAAATTTTTTCTAGTGAACCATTGTTACAACCAAAATACAAGTCGGTTTCGGTTACACATTTCAATAACTTGGCAACCCAAGTACCTGCTGCCTTATTTGATAAAAAGTTATTAAATACCTATTTGAAATATTCGGTTAAGGTTTTAGAAAATGATTACATCACCTACGATAAAATTGATAATAGTGAAATAATAAACGTTTATATTCCTTTTGTAAATATTAATAACTTTTTGCTTGAAAAATATGGCGCATTCAATTTTAAGCATTCGTCCACTATTTTAATTGAAAATCTATTAGGATCTTTTAAAAATTCAGAAAACAAAAAATGTTTTGTAAATGTTTATGCTAATAATTTTGAAATAGTAGTCCTCAATGGAAATAAATTAGAACTTTTTAATTGTTTTAATTTTAAAACAAAGGAAGATTTTATTTATTATATTTTGTTTACTGCTGAACAATTAAAATTAAATCCAGAAGAATTTGAATTATTTTTAATGGGTGACATTGAAAAAGATTCAGAATTATATAGTATCACCTACAAATACATTAGAAATGTAAAATTTTATGAGCCTTCACAATTCCCTACTGAATTAAGTGAACTCCCAAAACATTCTAATTTCACACTTTTAAATAATAATTAAATGCGAATTATCTCTGGTAAATTTAAAGGGAAACGCATTACAGCTCCCAAAAAACTTCCTGTTCGCCCAACAACTGATATGGCTAAGGAAGCCTTGTTCAATATTTTAAACAACACCTACTATTTTAACGAAATTAACGTATTAGATCTTTTTTCTGGAACAGGAAATATAAGCTACGAATTCGCATCTAGAGGTTCTCAAAATATTATTTCTGTTGATGAAGATTATTGCTGTGTTAAGTTTATAAATACAATTAATTTAGAATTAGGAACATCTATAAACGCTATTAAAAGTGATGTTTTTAAATTTTTAGAAAAGTATTCTGCAACTTTCGATGTAATTTTTGCAGATCCCCCTTATAGTTTTGAAAAATCTCAATTTGAAAAAATTATTCATTTAATTTTTTTAAATAATTTATTAAAAGAGGGTGGCACTTTAATTATTGAACACTCTAAACAAACCGATTTAAGTAATGTTGTTAATTACAGTCATTCTAAAAAGTATGGCGGTAATATGTTTAGTTTTTTTGAATTAAATCAAATCGATTAGAACAAAGCTTCAATAATTTGCATTTCCGAAACACCTTCGGCTTCAGCTTTATAATTTTTAACTATTCTATGTTTAAGTATAGAATATGCAACTGCTTGAACATCTTCAATATCGGGTGAGTATTTACCATTTACTGCTGCGTTGGCCTTTGCGCCTAATATTAAATTTTGAGAAGCTCTAGGACCTGCTCCCCAATCAACATAGTTTGTAACTATTTCGGGAGATTCAATTGATCCAGGTCTGGTTTTAGCAACCAACCCAACGGCATATTCTATTACATTATCCACTACAGGAATTCTTCTAATCAAATGTTGAAAACTTAAAATTTCTGTTGCTGTTAAAATGGTATTTATTTCCTGTTTTTCATCATTGGTAGTGCTTTTTACAACTGCTACTTCTTCAGAAAAACTTGGGTAATCCAAGTTAATAGAAAACATAAATCGATCTAACTGAGCTTCTGGAAGAGGGTAAGTTCCTTCTTGTTCAATCGGATTTTGAGTAGCCAACACAAAAAAGGGTTCATCCAATTTATAATAATGCCCTGCCACAGTTACAGATCTTTCTTGCATTGCTTCAAGAAGGGCTGCCTGTGTTTTTGGGGGAGTCCTATTTATTTCATCAGCTAAAATAATATTACTAAAAATGGGCCCTTTTATAAATTTAAATTGATTTTTTTCGTCAAGTATTTCGCTACCTAGAATATCGGAAGGCATTAGATCAGGTGTAAATTGAATGCGTTTAAAATCTAATCCTAATGTTTTGGATATAGTGTTAACCATTAATGTTTTTGCAAGCCCTGGCACACCAATTAACAAAGAATGACCACCACTCAATATTGATAACAAAATATGGTTTACGGCCTTATCTTGTCCAATTATAATTTTGGCAATTTCTTTTTTAAGTTCTTGGTGTTTTTGTACTAAGTTTTGAAGGGCTTCTACATCAGACATAGTTATTCTTTTTTCCAATTATTTTTAAAGGTACATTTTTTAAAATCTTCATTAATTTTTATGTAGGTATCTAAAATTTTGGTTTTAGACCATTTTTCAACAGTTTCTTCTTGTTTTTTTTGTAATGTTAATTGTTGAATTTTTTCATAATCTTTAATAAAATTAGCAACGTGAGCATCACTTTTGCTTTTTAATAAAATAATTTTAAACATTTTTGATTCTCCTCTTACTTCATCGTAATATGGTTCTGTAATTTCACCAGCTTTTAAGTTGCTTACTTTTCCATATAAATTTGGATCCATTAGTGTTAAATCAAAACGAGTATCATTGGATTCTGGATTTAAAATTAAACCTCTATTGTGTTTTGTTTCAATGTCATCAGAAAATTGTATAACGGCATCTTCAAAAGTCATAGTACCTTCCAAAATTTCTTTTCTTATTTTTACTAATTCTGCTTTAGCAGCATTCATTTCTTCACTAGTAATTTTTGGTTGAATTAAAATGTGTCTAACATCGCGCTCCTGACCTTTAATTTTTTCAACTTGAATGATATGAAATCCAAAACCGGATTCAAAAGGTTCTGAAATTTCACCTTCATCTAGGCTAAAAGCTACCTCTTTAAATTCTTTTATAAATCCACTTGTTCGGGTTAAAGTATATAATCCGCCAGAACCAGCGCCATTACTTGAAACAGCAGGGTCATCAGAATTTATAATGGCTTTTAATCGAAAGCTATAACCATCTTCAATTTCTAATTTAATATCTTTTAATTTAGAAATAACTCTATTTGTTTCTGCTTCAGAAGGTTTAAGTGTTTTTACAATTTGAGCCAATTCAATTTCAGCACTAAATTCTGGTAAATTAGTATCTTTTTCAAGATTTCTAAAATAGGTTCTAACCTCTTCTGGGGTTACATCAATTTTATCAATAATACTTGCTCTTTCTCGCCTAATTAATAATTGTTCTTTTTGAATTTCGAACAATTCACTTCTTAAATCATCTTCATCATTAAAACCATACATTTTTAACACTTTTTCCATAGAACCTAATTGCTGTGTAAAAAAACTGATGTTTCGATCTACTTCAGTGTTTACTTCGGCCTCTGCAACAACTATACTATCTATAACAGCATGGTGAGCTAATAACTTTTGGATCATAACTTCTTCCAAGATCTCACAATCTGTAATATCAATTTTTCCTTCGATACGTTGTTGAAGTTCTTTTTTAAATTTCTCTATATCTGAGTCTAATACAATATTTTTACCCACTACTACTGCAACTCCGTCAATTTTTATACGTTCTTGAGCTTTTGCTCCAATAAAAAATAAAAGCAAGGTTATTCCAATAATATTTTTTTTCATTTTAATAAATTTCAAATTGTTGTTTTTTATTTGCATCGTCAATTAATGTTTCTTCAATATTTCTTAATAATAATAACTTTCTTTGATGTAAAATCATTTGTTTTATAGTTGGCGTAATGTAACTTTTTGGAGCAATTTCATTTCTACGCAACACCTGTTTTATAGCCACCAAATATACACCTAATGAGTCTTCTTTTTGAACAAAACTATTGTTTTTTAATAAAGCGTCTTTATCCACATTTTTAAAAACAGGAACTTTATTTACAAATTCTGAATACTTTACCCAAACAGTTTCATCTAAATGATACGAATTTAGGTTCAATCCTTTCTTTTCAAGTTTATCTAAATCTTCTTTTTTACCCGATTTAAATAGTGAAGTAAGTTGATTTGGATTAGTTATGTCTTTTCCAATTTTAATATACCTTAATTTTAGTAATTCCTCATTTAGTATAAATTCCTGATTGTTTTCATTATAAAATTTTTCAATATCTTCATTGGTAATTTCCTTATTCAAATACTCTGTTACAACGGCTTCTTTGTAAGAATTAATAAACAAATCTTCCTTATATTTTTTAACAAGTTGGTCAAATTCTTTCGATTGATCATCTAAATTTATCTTTGCTTTTTCTAATAATAATTGGTGTTTTATCCAATTTTTAATGTAATTTTTTACCAATAAAACACTGTCTTGCTTCGTTACATCTTTTGTTATAATATTTTGTAAATCTTCTTTGTATAAATAAACGCTATTTACACGTGCAATTGCTTTTTTTGATTCATCTGATTTAACAGTAAAATACTTACAGGATGTTGTTAAAAGGATTACTGCAAAACCAATTATAAATTTATTCATATCTTAAAATTTAAAATTAATAATTCGACTATTTTCGTCTGAATTTATATGAACTGTATATTTTGAATAAAGATTTTTCAAAAGTATTTCTTCTAGTGATAATTGATAATCTACCATAACTTGGTCGCTAACTTCTTCGAAAGTTTTAGCATGGTATTTCAATTCTTTATTTTTAATAAAATAAGCATTTAATTCATTCAAATTAGTAGATTTTTGCCAAACCAATTTATCCATTAAATCAAATAGTAACAAACCATCCTTAAAATCTGTGTACAATGTAGCAAATTCTGAATTTGTAAATTCTAAAGTTTCCTTAAAATAAGTGATTACTTCTTTTTCTTTAAAATTTTCAAATGCATCGTAAATAGATGTGTATTTTACAGTATTCAAATAATTAATAAATGTTTGTTGCCCTATTTTTTTATCATTTATTGATAATAGTGTGTTATTGAATTTAGCATTATTAGTTTTCCAATCTTCATTTTTAAATTGTTGAAGGGCTGTATTATTTATAGATATATTGTACTTTTTAAGGAGTTTATTTACAGTAGATTTGCTAATAATAGTAGCTCTTTCATCGTTATCAACCATGACACCTAATTTGTCATAAAGTATATTGAAACTTTCTAATGGATACTTTTTATGTAATTGGATAATATGCCATCCAAATGACGTTTCAAAAGGTTTCGAAATGTCACCTTCCATTTTTAACGCAAAAGCTACATCTTCAAATTCAGAAACAATTGCTCCAGTTCCAAATTTTGGCATTAAGCCATTGTTGGAAGCACTTTCTCTATCTTCAGAAAATTTTTGAACCATTTCTTTAAATGTGGCCTTTTTTGTTTCTAGTAACTTGTAAATTGAATCAATTTTCCTTACTACATTTTGAGTATTTTTTGATAGTATTAAATGGTTAACTTCTATTTCACCACGAGATTTTCGAATGTCATGAACTTTCAAAATATGATAGCCAAATCGGGTTCTAAAAGGCTCTGAAATTTCATTTATTTTAGTGTTATAAGCAATATTTTCAAAGGGATATACCATTTGAAAAGCAGTAAAGAAACCCAAATTCCCATCATTTTCAATAACAGATGGATCTTCTGAATATTTTTTAGCAACTTCTTTAAAATTGTCGCCATTTAATAAAAATCCTTTAGCCTTCAAAATTTTATTAAAATATATAAGAGTGTCTTTTGGTGAGGTATTTGGAGGAATTGTAACTAAAATATGACTTGCGTTAATTTCATTTTGAAGTCGATTATAACCTTCTAAAATTAACTTTTTTTTAATTAAAGTATCTTTTAAATAAGGTAGCACAAGGGCGTTTTTATAGTGTTGTAATTCATTTTTAAATTTTGGAAGTGTATCTAGACCCATTGCTTGGGCTTCTTTAACTTTTAATTTAAAATTTACAAATAGCTTTAAATAATCTTGGATAGAATTTGTTTTAGATTCTGAAATAACCTTCAAATTGTTTTTATAGGAATGCAAAAAATCTGCAGTTAAATAATTTTCATTATCTATTGAAAAAAGAACATTGCTATGTTCTTGTGAATAATTTTTAAAAGTAAAAAGTAAAATAAAAAAGAACCAATAAATGCCTTTCATTAAAATAAATTTTTGAAATAAACTTTAGACGGTAAAAGTAAATTTACCTTTAAATTAAAACGTTGCAAGATATTTTTTATTTTTTTTAATCCATGTTAAAGTAATCACAAAGATATAATGCCTTCAACCTGCTCAGCTTCCATATACTTGACAATTATGTCGTCTGCAGTTTTCATAATAACTAAAACGGACAAACTTACAAATTTACCAGTTTTTGAATGTGTTTTTGTTATTACAGCACCAGCATGGTTAAACATTGATTCAATCTGATTCATTTTTTCTTCATCAGAAGGAATAATAAATTTAAAAAGATATTTTGAAGGAAATTTAGTATCCTTTTTGAGCTTCTTCTTCAATTTTTTGTAAAATTCTGTTCTTTTGTCCATCATAATTGTTGCTTTGACCTAATAAAAAGTAACGGTCAGACGTTTTCTTTAAATAGATGACAAAATTACATGTTTATTTTTTAGTTTAATTTAACGAATACTTTATTTTTGTAGTATGCAACAAAAAATAGTTATAACTGGAGGTCCAGGAACTGGAAAATCTACTGTAATTGATGAACTTATCAAGAGAAATTATAGTTGTATGACCGAAATTTCTCGAAAAGTAACATTAGAAGCTCGAAAAAACGGTATGGAACAATTGTTTTTAACTAAACCATTATTGTTTAGTGAATTATTACTAGAAGGTAGAGTTAATCAATATTTAGAGGCTCAGAAAATAGAAAGTAATTTTATTTTTTTTGATAGAGGAATTCCGGATGTTCATGCATATATGAATTATATAAGTATCGATTATCCTTCTATGTATATTGAAAAAAGCACATTATATCGATATGACAAAATATTTTTAATGCCTCCTTGGGAAGAAATCTATATTTCTGATGATGAAAGATATGAAAATTTCGAACAAGCTTTGGCTATTCATAATCATTTGGAAAGAACATATAAGAATCTAAATTATGCCATTATTGAAGTTCCCACAGGAAATATAAATGTAAGAACAGATTTTATTTTGAACCATCTTTAAAATGGCTACTCCAGTTGATATATTAAAAAAATATTGGAATTTAGAACAATTTTGGGCTCCGCAAGAAGCTATTATTAATGAAGTTCTTGCGAAAAAAGACTGTGTTGTTCTTTTACCAACTGGTGGCGGAAAATCGATGTGTTACCAAATTCCGACCTTATTATTTGATGGCATTTGTATTGTAATTTCTCCTTTAATTGCTTTAATTGAAGATCAGGTTTCTAGTTTAACAGCTAAAAATATTAAAGCAATTGCCCTAACATCAAAATTATCGAATTACGATTTAATTATTGCCTTTGATAATCTTCAATTTGGAAATTACAAGTTTGTATATCTTTCTCCTGAAAAATTGCAGTCGCAAGTAATTCAGGATAAAATTAAGCAACTAAATGTTTCATTGATTGCCATAGATGAGGCACATTGTATTTCTGAATGGGGACACGATTTTAGGCCTTACTATCTTCAGCTTAAAGTGCTAAAAGAGTTACACCCTAACACCCCTTTAATTGCACTAACTGCAACTGCTACCGAAAAAGTATTGGAAGATATTCAAAATAATCTTTCTATAAAAAATGCAACTGTTTTTAAAAAGTCATTTGAACGTCCAAATTTAACGTATCAAGTAATTTTTACTGAAAATATATATGGACAGTTATTAAGTCATCTATCCAAGAATAAAAATGCTGGAATTGTTTATGTAAATAGCAGAAAGCAAACCAAAGAAGTTTGTGAATTTTTAAATAGAAATAATTTAAAAAGTAACTTTTATCATGGAGGTTTGATCCCTTCTGAAAAAAGTAAGGCATTATCTCTTTGGATGAATGATGAAATTCCAATTATGGTGGCAACTAATGCTTTTGGAATGGGAATAAATAAAGCCAATGTTGATGCCGTTGTTCATATCAATATTCCAAATAGTATTGAAAATTACATCCAAGAATCGGGCAGGGCAGGTAGAAATGGAGAAAGATCTATGGCATTAATATTAACCAATGAATCACTTATTTATAATGCAAAAAGCAAATTTACAAGCAATCTACCAACAATATTGGTTGTTAAATCAGTTTATCAATACATAAATCAGTATTTTAAAATTGGGCTAGGAGAGATGCCAGATCAGTTATTTGATTTCTCATTGCAAGCATTTTGTGAAACGTATAAACTAAATTTACTACAAACCTATAATGCATTGAAGGTTTTAGATAGGGAAAATATTATAGCATTGGATGAAAATTTCTCACGTAAATCAACTATTATTTTTATGTCGTCTGGTTCTCAAGTTATAGATTATATTGAAAATAATCCATCAAAAAAAGAGCTAATTAATTTTGTTTTAAGAAGTTATGGAGGTGTTTTTGATCACTATACTATTATAAATGAACATAAAATAATGAAAAATCTCAATTATACAAAAAGTCATTTATTACAATTATTGACAGAACTTAAAAAGGATGGAATTATAGATTATAATTTTGAAAACACGTCTTCTAAATTAAAATTTTTAGTTCCAAGAGAGGATGCATATACCATTAATCTAATTTCAAAAAACATTGAACAACAAAACAATCTTAAAGCTTTCAAATTTGATGCGGTATTAGCTTATTTAAAAAATGAATTTCAATGTAGAAATAAACAATTATTGATATATTTTGATGAAATAGTTGTGCAAGATTGTTTAACTTGTGACAATTGTTTGAGAATAAATAGTAACAATAATGAAATACTTAATATTGAAGAAAAATTGTTGAATTTTCTAAAGGTTGGTCCCCAATCATCGTTGGCATTGGTTCAGCAATTTCAATGTTCCGACACTGTAGTTTTAAATACCCTAAAAACATTATTAGAACACAATAAAATATCAATAACTTCGCAAAATAAATATAAACTGAATTAAAAATGAGGGATGTTAGAATTGTTTTTATGGGAACCCCTGATTTTGCAGTTGGTACTTTAGATGCATTATTAAAGGCAAATATTAACGTAGTGGGCGTTATAACAGCACCAGACAAGCCAGCTGGACGAGGTAGAAAAATTCAACAATCTGCTGTTAAAGAGTATGCTGTACAAGCAAATTTACCAATTTTGCAACCTACAAATTTAAAAGACGAATCGTTTATTACGGATTTAAAAAACTTAAATGCAAATCTTCAAATAGTTGTTGCATTCCGTATGCTTCCAAAGGTAGTTTGGCAAATGCCAAAATTGGGAACATTCAATTTACATGCCTCTTTATTACCAGATTATAGAGGAGCTGCACCCATAAATTGGGCCATTATAAACGGTGAATCTAAAACTGGGGTTACCACTTTTTTTATTGATGAAAAAATCGATACAGGAACCATTATTCTACAAAAAGAACTTGCTATTGAATCAACTGAGATTGTTGGTCAATTACACGATAAATTAATGGTATTAGGAAGTCAATTGGTTGTTGAAACTGTAAAATTAATTGCCGAAAACAAGGTTGAAACTAAAAAACAACCTGAAAATGATTTGAAATTGGCTCCTAAACTTTTTACTGAAACTTGCCAGATAGATTGGAATAAGAACACTTCAGAAATTTTTAATTTAATTAGAGGTTTAAATCCGTATCCGGCAGCTTGGACCACTTTAATAAACGGTTCTGAAACTATAAAAGTAAAAATATTTGATATTCAACAAGAGATTTGCCCTACCATGTTGAGTCCAGGGTCTATAGTATTTAATAAATTAGAATTAAAAGTTAGTACGGTAGATGGTTTTATAAAAATTGAATCGTTGCAGTTAGCAGGAAAACGTAAAATGGATACTAAAAGTTTATTAAATGGGTTCGATTTCGAACTGGACTCTAAAATGATTTAAACCCCTTATTTTATTGAGTTTTTATATTTTTTATACCAAATAGTAAAACGTTATTAACATTTCTTGTTATTTATCAACAAAAAAATCACTTTTTTTACGAAAAACTTGCACAAACCCTTATTCCGTCTAACTTTGTTAAGCTTTTATTAGCGAAATAATGTTTAACCAATTAATTTAATACTAATACTATGAACAAATCAGATTTAATTGATGCAATGGCAGCTGACGCTGGCATCACAAAAGCAGCAGCAAAAGCAGCACTAGAATCATTAACAGAAAATGTTACTGCAACTCTTAAAGGAGGTGGAAAAGTAGCTTTAGTTGGATGGGGAACTTGGTCAGTATCTAATAGAGCAGCTAGAACAGGAAGAAATCCTCAAACTGGTAAAACTATTAAAATTGCAGCTAAAAATGTTGTGAAATTTAAAGCAGGAGCTGGATTTAGCGATGCTGTAAACTAATTTAAATTAGTTCTAAAAAATTAAAAACTCTCTTATTTACTTCGAGAGTTTTTTTTATTTATAAAATTTACTATATTTAGAATATTAAAAGAATTTTATGTCTACAAATAATCTAACCAAAGGAAAACTCTTAATTGCCGAACCATCTATTTTAAATGATAAAGAATTTAATAGATCGGTTATTTATTTGTCCGAACATAACGAAAAAGGGTGTATTGGTTTTATCATAAATAAACCAACAGAATTTGTACTTAACGATTTGATTCCAGATATAAATTGTGATTTTAAAATTTATAATGGAGGACCTGTTGAACAGGAAAATTTATATTTTATACATAAATGTCCCGAATTAATTCCTAATAGTATTGAAATAGATGATGACATATATTGGGGAGGGAATTTTGAAGTACTAACTCAATTATTAAATGACCACACTATTGAAAATTCCGATATTCGTTTTTTTCTTGGATATTCTGGTTGGTCTATTAATCAATTAGATGATGAGTTAAATGAAAGTACTTGGAAAATTGTTGAAAACAATTACGTGAATTTATTTACTGAAAACGCAAATTCTATTTGGAAAAATCAGTTGATGAAATTTGGTGGTGAATATCAAATATGGGCGAATGCACCTGAAAATTTATCGCTCAACTAATTTTTTTAATTCTTTGCTCAATAGTTCAGAAATGTCTTTTTTATACTCATTTTTTTTATAAACTGAAACAGGTTGAATTTCAACAATAGCATTTGTAATAAATATTTCATCGGCTTTTTGTAAATCGAATGGAGATATTTGAGTTTCTTCCAATTCAAATTGTGGTAGTTTTGATATTATTTCAATTATTTTTTTTCGAATGATACCTTTTATGCAGCCATCTGCTAATTTTGGCGTTTTAATTGTATTTCCAAAAACTAAAAACACGTTTCCATTTATTGCTTCAACTACATTTTTATTTTGATTTAATAATATACAATTATCAAAATCATTTTCATTTGCATAAATACTTGCCAATACATTTGTTATTTTTGAAGTTGTTTTTATGGTTGAAAGTAATCCGGAAGAAATGTAATAATCTTTAAAAATATCAATTTCATATTCTTTTTTTAGATTTTCAATCAATGGTTCAGCACTAATTAAGAAATCTATTTCATTTGTTACTGGTGTGTATTTTCCACCTTCTTTTCTAAATACAATTAGTTTAACTCGTGCATTTTCGAAATTATTAGCCACCACAGTTTTTGTAAGTTGTTCTTTAAAAAAAGCAAGTGTAAATTCCATTGGAATTGTCATTCTTAGCATTCTTAATGAAGCCATAAGTCTAAAATAGTGATCTTCCAAAAAATGAATGGTTCCATTTTTCACCTTTATTGTATCAAAAACACCATCGCCATAATTAAGAGCTCTATTATTAGAACTTAAATTTAGGTTTGCATCTTCTACTATGTTACCGTTGAAATTTATCATAATAAAAAAAACCTTGAAAATTCAAGGTTAAATTTAGTAATTTATAATTGCACTATGCGCCTATTTTGTGTTTCAGAGATTCTATCTGATTTTCCCAAAACATTTTTGCATCCTCAACTTCATCTTCTTCAGCAAAATCAGTAACAATTAGAGAAACATCTTTAGTAATTTCATCAACCTGAATTTTAAATTCAAAAAACGTTTTTTCATCTCCATCTTCAAGCCATTTAAACTTTATTTTTTCATCAGGTCTTTCTTGAAGCACTTTTGCTTGTTCTTGGGAATCATCCCATATAAAAGTGAATATTTCTCCTCTTGAATTAACATTATCTGCAAACCATTCTGTAAGTCCAGAAGCGGTACCAAAGTATTGATATAAAAGACTTGGGGACGCGTGAATTGGAAATTCTATTTCAAATTTTATTTTTGCAGGCATTTTTTGTTTTTGAGTGCACAATATATAGATTATTTCATTTTAAAAAAAATTATAAAAGCAAAAAAAAAAAGAAAAAACATTACTTAAAAAGTAAATATTAATTATATTTGCACCCTTTATAAATGGCGTGGTAGCTCAGTTGGTTAGAGCGTCGGATTCATAACCCGGAGGTCTCCAGTTCAATTCTGGATCACGCTACATAGAAATCAAGGACTTAGGCAGTTGGCTTAGGTCCTTTTTCTTTTTGAATGAGGAAATTTATCCTAATACCTTTATTTTTATTGATGTTAAGTCTTCAATGCTATAACAAACCACAAAAAAACCCCAAGCAATTTGCTTGGGTTTTTTAAATAAATGAAATTTCTAGTTAAATTTTATTACTGTAAAATACCTCAATTATACCAATTGAAATTTGCTAAAAAAAATCACTTTTTCTAACTATTTACAAAATTTAAAAACATCCTATTTATGTTTTTATTTTGGGTTGTTATTTTTGCCTTTATTAGGTTTTTTATCTCCTGGTAATCCTTTTTCATTGATGGCCATTGCTGTACATGCTCCATCTTCTATTTTTAAGTAAAAATCAACTGAGCTACGGCTCATCCCTGTCCCAGTAGAACTTAAACCTGTGCTACTAGCATTATTCGCTCCCCAACTCCAATCTGCTGTCAAAGTACAAACTCCATTTGGACAATCATCGGTTGGTATTTCGCATACACCATCTACAACTGCATATTTTGTACTTGCAACATCGCATCTTTTGGTAAAATGAAAATCTTGCATCGAAACTTTGTGGACTCCCTGTTCATCAATAGCGATTTCGGAAGGAGGTGAATCAGAACTAGATTTACCTTTTGCAACTGCTTCTGCCAATTTAGGAGAACTTTTGTCTATTTCTTTTGTAATAGTTACTGGTTTATGTTGTCTTTTACCAGTTGGCAAACCACTTGCTGCATCTCTTGGGCTAATTACTTCGGTTACAGAATTATCTGTTGAGCTTACGCTATATTCTCGTATAAACCTCACTTGCTCGTGCTGTCTTTTGCCAGTTGCCATTCCACTGGCAGCATCTCTTGGTGATTTTACATCATATTCAAATGAAATAGAATAGCCAGTTTCTGTTGGGCTTACTCGGCACTTAACATTTTTTTTCACGTCATACCCAGTCGTTTTTGAAGTTGCTTCTTGAGCAAATAATTGACTTGTGATACAAGTAATAGCAATAAATGCTATGGTAATGAATTTTGTTTTCATAATTTCTAAAGTTTAAATTTTTAATTTTTTTTAGTTGTTTAGTAATAAATACTTTAAGTTCAAAAATTTTGACCTATTTATAATAAAAATAAATTTCAAATTATAATAAATTTCAGTTAATAAATAGAACGATTAAATGTCTATGAAAGCAAGTAATTTATATGTTCCCTTTTAGGTTTGAAAACAAAGACAACATCTTGTTTATTAACTATGTATCAAATATATAAAATAATTATATGATAATTATCATTTTTAGTAATTGACATCCTTAATACTATAAATGGTATATTCATGTTAAAATTAAAGAGTTGTATAGAATTTTTATATTGCAAAAAAAGTTGAAGCAAATGAAAAATTCAAGAAATGGGTTTTAGTTATTGACTCTATTTTGATAAAAAATTAATCAGAAAAAATCTATACTTTGCATTTACCTTAAATATTTTAATGCTGATACAAATAAAAAAAAACAAGCACAAGCACAAACATGGGTTTTTATCTATTAATAAAAAAAATTTTGATTGTCCGTAATTACCCATAATTAATAAAAAAGCGTTATATTTGATAAAAAAAACGATGAATTTATTCAGTTTTACAGCAAATTTTGGGAGCGAGGAATCTTGTAGGCTTCATTTTAAAGAAGAAAGAGACAAAAT
>NZ_JAUYUD010000076.1 GCF_030692605.1 Lutibacter sp. | reverse complement strand
CCATGAAAAACTTAAAGAAAATTTAGAAAACCATATGCAAATGTTAGTTCAAAATCCAGATAGAGTTCAAAAATATTTCAATCATAAAGATATTCAATATGCAGCTTGATAATTATAGATATAATGCCGTCGGGTTAATACAATAAATTTAAACTAAAATCAAAAATTATTAATCTAAAATCAAAAATCATGAAAAATCAAATTACTTCAAAAATTTTAAAATTTGCATTTGCATTTATGTTCATCCTTATCGCTGCTTCATGTAGTGAAGACAACGACGCTATGGATGCTGCCGAATTGGCACAAGAACAAAGTAATAGTGATGGAATGGTTTCTGGTAGACCTGCTGTTACAGCATCTTACACTTCTGTTATAGATTATACTACCACTGCCTGTGTGGATGTATCTCACGCTTTTACGTTATCTGGTTGGAATGGAGGAGCAGCTCTTAATGTTCAGATTTATGATGTAAATATTTCAGAATGGGTTACTATTGACAATTTTAACGGTCAAAATACAAGCCCACAAACGTTAAATTATACATTTCTAGCTGTAGGAGTGTATCAATTAAGATATCAAATTTCTGGTTCTGCCGCCAATGGAGGAACAAATGGTTTTAGACCGTTTGAAGTAACAGTTGTTGATTGTAGTGAATTAGTAGTTTGTATAGAATCTGCTAAAACTACTGCTTATGCTGGAAATAATGTTGGAGGGACAGTAACTGGAGCTGGTGGTAATAATGCTTGGTGGTTTGCTTTTGATATTGGTGATGGTTTATCAAATGTAACTGCTAACATATTTGAAAGTAGAACAAATGATATTGGAGATGTTACTTATAATGCAGTTACTAAAATGATTACTATTACGTTTGCAAATAATTGGTTCTTGGCAACTGGTGAAACTGAAAGTGTAAAATGGTATAGTTACGCTAATGGTTCGTTACCTACAAATGGAAGACCAACTCCAGGGCAAGCTCCAAATAAAGGTACATCATTATCTTTTCCAGCTGTACTGGGTCATCAATATTATGCAATACACCTAGACGTTGCGACTTGTTTATAAGAAAAAAATAGATTAATATTTAAACAAAAAAACCAGTGAGAAATCACTGGTTTTTTTTATGTGAACTATTTATTATTCCAAAATAGCTCTTGAAATAACTATTTTTTGAATTTCAGAAGTGCCTTCGTAAATCTGTGTTATTTTAGCATCGCGCATTAAACGCTCTACATGGTATTCTTTTACAAAACCATAACCACCATGTATTTGAACAGCTTCAACTGCAACTTGCATAGCCATATCTGCGGCGTATAATTTTGCCATAGCGCCACTTAAATCGTAATTTTGTTTCTGATCTTTATCCCAAGCAGCCTTCATACATAAATGACGAGCGGCTTCAATTTGCGTTGCCATATCGGCTAATTTAAAAGCAATTGCTTGGTGTTTGCTAATTTCTTTTCCAAATGCTTTACGTTCTTTAGAATATTTTAAAGCTAGTTCATAAGCGCCAGAAGCAATACCTAATGCTTGAGAAGCAATACCAATTCTTCCTCCGGCCAATGTTTTCATGGCAAATTTAAATCCGAATCCGTCTTCTCCAATTCTATTTTCTTTTGGCACTTTAACATCGGTAAACATTAAAGAATGGGTATCTGAACCTCTAATTCCTAATTTATTTTCTTTAGTCCCTACCGCAAAACCTTCCATACCTTTTTCAACAATTAAAACGTTGATACCTTTATGTCCTTTAGCTACATCAGTTTGTGCAATAACTAAATAAACACTCGCGGTACCACCATTGGTAATCCAGTTTTTGGTACCATTTAATAAGTAATAATCACCTTTATCCAGTGCCGTTGTTTTTTGAGAGGTGGCATCTGAACCTGCCTCAGGCTCACTTAAACAAAAAGCACCAATAATTTCGCCTTTTGCTAGTGGAACAAGGTATTTTTGTTTTTGTTCTTCGGTTCCATATGTTTCTAAACCCCAGCAAACCAATGAATTATTCACAGACATTACAACAGATGCTGAAGCGTCTATTTTTGAAATTTCTTCCATTGCTAAAACATAAGAAATAGTATCTAAACCACTTCCTCCATAGGCTGGATCAACCATCATTCCTAAAAACCCAAGTTCACCCATTTTTTTAACTTGTTCGGCGGGAAATTTTTGATTTTCATCACGTTCAATAACTCCTGGTAATAGCTCGGTTTGAGCAAAATCACGAGCAGCATCTCGTATCATTAATTGTTCTTCAGTTAAATTAAAATCCATATTTAATAATAGTTCTAAGTAAAAGGTTATTTTTTTTCAAATATAAGTCTTTTTTAAGAAAAATTTTACTAAATATGTAAAATCATACAAAACATAAATTGAGTAATATGAGCACGAAAAGTTGGCGTATAATTGGCTTAATGTCTGGCACTTCATTAGATGGAGTGGATTTGGTATTTGTTCAATTTAATCTTCAAAATAATTTATTTGATTTTGAAATTAAAGCATCAGAAACGGTTTCCTATTCAAAATTATGGGAGAAAAAATTAAGAAATGCATTCAATGCTTCTAAAATAGAAGTTGAAGGGTTAAATTTTGAATATGGGCAATTATTAGGTGAATTAATTAACGGATTTATAACGAAGAATAATTGTACTAATATCGATTTTATAGCATCACATGGGCATACTATATTTCACAAGCCAAATGAGGGTTATACATTGCAAATTGGTGATGGACAGACCATTTGTAACATCACAAATCATAAAGTAGTTTGTGATTTTAGAACCCAAGATGTTGCTTTTGGAGGGCAAGGAGCACCATTGGTTCCAATTGGTGATAAATTATTGTTTTCCGAATATGAGTTTTGTTTAAACTTAGGCGGATTTGCAAATATTTCTTTTGAAAAAAATAATCAAAGAATTGCATTTGACATTTGTCCGGTTAATATTGTATTAAATCATTTTTCGAATCTATTAGGTTTTCCGTTTGATGCTGAAGGAAAATTGGCGAGCGAAGGGACATTGAATGAGAATCTTTTGTTTGAGTTAAACGAAATGGACTATTTTAAAAAACCTATTCCAAAATCGTTAGGGTTTGAATTTATTAAAGAAAATGTTTTCCCAATTATAAATAAATACCAAATTTCAATAAAAGATATTTTAAAAACATATGTTGCGCACAGTACACAACAAATAGCCAATTGTTTGGATAACAAAACTATATCTAAAGTTTTGGTAACAGGTGGAGGAGCTTTTAATACCTACTTAATTAAAGAGTTGAAATTGCTTACAAAAACAACAATTATTATTCCAGATAACAAGGTGGTAAACTTCAAGGAAGCAATGATATTTGCTTTTTTGGGATTATTGCGTTCAGAAAATAAGGTGAATTGTTTGAGTAGTGTTACTGGTGCAAAATATGATCATAGTTCCGGAAAAATCTTTTTAAAAAGGCAATAACATTTTAGTATATTTGCCTAAACCTTAAAGCTAGGTTATAAATAGATGAAGGAATTATTAGAAAAATATGAGAATAAAAAGCCTGAAATAGTTTTTCATTGGAGAGATCAAGAAACAGATGCCGAAGGGTGGACGGTTATTAATTCACTTAGAGGAGGCGCTGCGGGTGGAGGTACAAGAATGAGAAAAGGACTTGATATGGACGAAGTGCTCTCATTAGCTAAAACAATGGAAGTGAAATTTACCGTTTCTGGACCGGCAATTGGAGGTGCAAAATCTGGAATTAATTTTGATCCAAACGATTCTAGAAAGGAAGAGGTTTTAAAACGATGGTATAAGGCAGTTTCCCCTTTATTAAAGCATTATTATGGTACTGGCGGAGATTTAAATGTTGATGAAATTCATGATGTAATTCCAATGACGGAAGATTGTGGCGTATGGCATCCGCAAGAAGGGGTTTTTAATGGTCATTTTAAACCAACTGAAGCTGAAAAAATAAATAGAATCGGTCAATTGCGACATGGAGTAATAAAAGTTATTGAAGATGCACAGTTTACTCCAAATTTAGCGCGTAAATACACTGTTGCAGATATGTTAACTGGTTATGGCGTTGCCGAGGCTGTTAAGCATTATTATGCAATTTATGGTGGTAACTTAAAAGGGAAAAGAGCCATTGTACAAGGTTTTGGCAATGTAGGTGCCGCATCGGCGTTTTATTTAACACAACTTGGCGTTAAAGTAGTTGGTATTATTGATATCTCTGGTGGTTTAATTAATTTGGAAGGTTATTCCTTAGAAGAAATGACCGCTTTGTTTCTTGCAAAAGAAAAAAACAAATTAGTTTCAGATCAATTGATTCCTTTTTCTGAAATAAATGAAAAAATTTGGTCTGTTCCTGCTGAAATATTTGTTCCTGCAGCTGCGTCTAGATTGGTTACAAAAGATCAAATTTCTCAAATGATTAAGACTGGTTTAGAAGTAATATCTCCAGGTGCAAATGTACCTTTTGCTGATAAAGAAATCTTCTTTGGTTCCATTATGGAATATACCGACAAAGAAGTAAGTTTATTACCTGATTTTATTTCAAATTGCGGTATTGCAAGAGTTTTTGCATATTTGATGGAATCAAAAATTGAATTACCTATGCAAGACGCATCCATTTTTAATGATACTTCAAACACCATTAAAAAAGCATTATTAAAAATTTATTCCAAAAGCGGATCTAAAACCAATATTTGTAAAACAGCTTTTGAAATAGCATTAAAACAATTAATTTAAAATTAAATAAATGGAAACACTAATTATAATAATATTTATAGTAGGCTATTTAGCAATTACGTTAGAACATAATTTAAAATTAGATAAACTTATTCCAGCATTAGGAATGATGGCAATTTTATGGGCGCTGGTCGCTTTTGGAATTGACAATTTTTCTAATTGGTTTGATTCGGGCGCACATCAATTAATTGATGGATTTGCAAGTTTTACCTCTGAAGAAAAACATCATTTATTAGAAGAAACCTTACTTCATCATTTAGGAAAAACAGCCGAGATATTATTTTTCTTATTGGGGGCAATGACTATTGTTGAAATTATTGACTATTTTGATGGGTTCTCGACCTTTAAAAACTATATTAAAACAAAAAGAAAGAAAAAACTATTATGGATTTTTGCTGGTTTGGCATTTATATTATCTGCAATTATAGATAATTTAACTGCTACCATTGTATTAATTACTATTCTGCAAAAAATAATTAATGATAAAGAAACTCGGTTATGGTTTGCGGGTATTATTATTATTGCTGCAAATGCAGGTGGTGCTTGGTCGCCAATAGGTGATGTTACAACAACAATGCTTTGGATTGGGAAAAAAGTTTCTACAAGTAAATTAATAGAATATTTAATAATACCTTCATTAATATGTACTGTTATACCGGTTTTTATTGCTTCGTTTTTAAAACCATTTCAAGGTAATATTGAAACTGAAGATGAAAGTTTATCTGTGAGTCAAAACAAATTTGGTCCAATAATGCTTTATTTAGGTTTAGGCGCAATAATGTTTGTTCCTGTATTCAAAACAATTACTCATTTACCACCTTATGTTGGAATGATGTTGTCCTTAGCTATTGTGGGTGTTTTTGCCGAAATTTATAGCCGTACAAAATTTAGTATCTCAAATGTTCATGCAGACGAACACAATGATCTTGAAGGTTATCATAGCCCTGTTCATAAATCGTTGTCAAAAATAGAGATGCCAAGTGTTTTATTTTTCTTTGGTATTTTAATGGCGGTTGCGGCACTAGAAACTCTAGGGATGCTATTTATAGGAGCCGAGCATTTAAAAACAATTATTCCAAATATGGATGTTGTTATTATGCTTTTAGGCGTTGGATCAGCAGTAGTTGATAATGTACCATTGGTTGCTGCAAGTATGGGAATGTTTCAAGAGCCTATAGATAGTCATATATGGCACTTTGTTGCTTATTCTGCTGGTACGGGAGGAAGTATGTTAATAATTGGTTCGGCTGCAGGGGTTGTTGCTATGGGTATGGAAAAAATTAACTTCTTTTGGTATTTTAAAAATATTGCTTGGCTAGCCGCTATTGGCTTTGTTGCAGGGGCAATTGCTTTTATGTTTATAAGAAATTTTTAAAAATAAAAAAACCAAGAAAATTTTCTTGATTTTTTTTATTTAGTTGTTTTTTAATTCCTTTAATTTTTTACATTTAATGTACTAAAAAAAGGTGTTCTTAAGTCACTAAATCAAGAGTAATAAAATTTACATTTTCACTCTGAAGGCTATATATTAAATCTGCTTTTTAGCACTTAATTAATTGTGTAATTATAAAATTTAAAAAATGGATAATATTCTAATTCTAATTTTCATTTTGGGTTATTTAACTATAACCCTTGAACATTTTTTAAAGATTGATAAATTAATTCCTGCATTGTTAATGATGGTTCTTATGTGGGCAGTTATTTCAGTTGGTCAATTTAATGTTTTTAGAGTAGATGAGGCATTAAAAATGTTAGTTCCGGCCAACTTTGAAGAAACTTTATTACATCATTTTGGTAAAACGACAGAAATATTAATTTTCTTGATTGGTGCTATGACCATAGTAGAAATTATAGACCATTTTAATGGTTTTTCAGTAATAAAAGGATTTGTAAAAACAAAAAGTAAGCGAAAACTGATATTGGTATTTTGTATTTTAGGGTTTTTTCTTTCTGCAGTAATAGATAATTTAACAGCTACCATAATTTTAATTTCAATACTTCGAAAAATAGTAAAATCTGGTGAACTTAGAATGTGGTATGCCAGTTTAATTGTTATTGCAGCTAATTCAGGAGGAGCTTGGTCTCCAATTGGAGATGTTACAACAACTATGTTATGGATTGCAAATAAAGTTACAACTTTAAAATTAATTACAAACTTATTTATTCCGTCAATAATTTCTCTTATTGTACCTGCATTTATTGCTTCTTTTCTACCCATTTTTAAAGGTAACTTTGAAGATGTTGTGGATGAAAATGAAAAGACATCAAATTATAGTAATATTATGTTTTATATAGGATTGTCTGCAATTGTATTTGTACCTATTTTTAAAACAATTACTCACTTACCTCCTTATTTAGGGATGATGTTTTCATTATCAATAGTAGCAATAGTGGCAGAATTTTTAAGTTTTAGAAAACTGGAATTGACTACTTTAATAAATGAGGACACCCATGTGAGTCCAATACATAAATCACTTTCAAGGATTGAGTTGCCAAGCATACTTTTTTTTCTTGGAATTTTAATGGCAGTGGCTGCGATGGAATCTGTCGGGAACCTATTCAAATTTTCAGAATGGCTGAGTATAAATATTCCAAATATTGATTTGGTTGTTATAATTTTAGGATTTAGTTCTGCTGTGATAGATAATGTTCCTTTGGTTGCTGCAAGTATTGGTATGTTTCAACAAGGAATAGACGACTCATTGTGGCACTTTATTGCGTTTTCTGCAGGTACTGGTGGTAGCATGTTAATTATTGGATCTGCCGCAGGAGTTGTTGCTATGGGAATGGAAAGAATAAATTTCTTTTGGTATTTTAAAAATATTGCATGGTTAGCTGCTTTAGGGTTTTTAGCTGGAGCGTTTTCATTCATACTTTTACAGCGTTTTATATAACTATTTTATTCTAAATTTATCAAGGCATTTTTTACAAAAAAAATAGGTATTGCAATTTTCACAATGTATTTTCGTTAGATAAAGAAATATTAAAAACTAATTCATATTATTATTCATGCTACAAAATTCAACTGAAGTTTTAACAGAAACTGTTTCTGAAGAAAAAACATTATCCATCTATAATTTAATAATGGATGGAGGACTTGGAGGTCAAATAATTATAGGATTGTTAGTAATTTTATTAGCAGTTTCTTGTTATATTTATTTTGAGCGTTTATTTGAAATTAAAGCTGCTTCAAAAATGGATGGCAATTTTATGAATAAAATAAGAGACCATGTTTCTCATGGAAAATTAGATGCGGCAAAAATGTTATGCGCACAGGCTAATTCACCAGTTTCGAGACTAATTGATAAAGGAATTTCTCGAATAGGAAAACCATTGGCCGATATTCATACTGCCATTGAAAATGCGGGAAGGCTAGAAATTTATAAATTAGAAACCAATGTTAGTGTAATAGCAACTATTGCAGGTGCTGCCCCAATGTTAGGATTTTTAGGAACCGTAATAGGTATGATTGTTGCGATTCACGAAATTGCAAATGCAGGAGGGCAAATAGATATAAAAATGTTGTCAGATGGGTTGTATACAGCAATGACTACAACAGTTGCCGGACTTATAGTTGGTATAATTTCATACATTCAATACAATCATTTAGTGGTAAAAACTAATAAAATGGTGTATGAAATGGAAGCAAAATCGGTAGAATTTTTAGATTTATTAAACGAACCAATTTAAGATTATTAAATAATTCAACCATTAAAAGATCCAAAATTGGATACTACTTCAATTTTTAAATTTTTTAATCTATGAATAAATAAGGCGTATCTTATGAATATTAGAGGAAGAAATAAAGTTAGTCCAGAGTTTAATATGTCGTCTATGACGGATATTGTATTTCTATTGCTCATATTTTTTATGATAACTTCAACGTTAGTTACCACGAGTGCACTAGATATTTTGTTACCTAAAGCTGGTGGAAAAACAGAAAACAAAAAATCTATAGCTGTAAGTATTACCAAAGATTTGATTTTTTATATCGACAATAAAATGGTAATTGAAGATGAATTAGAGAAAGATTTGACCACATTGTTATTGAACAAAGAAGAGCCAACAATTGTGTTACGAGCTGAAGAAGGTGTACCAATTGAAAAAGCTGTAAAAATTATGGATATTGCTTACAGAAATAAGTTTAAGGTAATATTAGCAGTGAGGCCTAAATAATTAATGATGCTTAATTTAAATACCGTACATAAGAGAAAATCAGCTGCAATAACCATTGTAATTATGAGTTTGTTGTTTGTTCTAATCTTTTTTGTTGGTCTAAAATATTTAGATCCACCAATTGAATTTGGTATTTCATTAAATTTTGGAACTTCAGATATGGGTATGGGAGATGACCAACCAACAGAGCCTTTAGCACCAAGTTCACAGCAAATTGTAGAAGATCAGGAAGAATCTGTTCCACAAGAATCTACTCCAACTTCGACCGTAAAGGAAGAGGTTGCTACTCAAGATATGGAAGATGCTATAACCATAAAAAAACAATTAGAGGCAAAAAAAAGGGTAGAGGAGCAGCTTAAAATTGAAAAGGCGAAAAACGATGCTATTGCTAAGAAAAAAGCCGAAGAAGATGCTAAAAAGAAAAATTTGGATGCTATGATTGGTGGGATAAGCAATGGCACTGGAAAAGCAACTGGAGGTGAAGGAAATGATAATGTACCTGGTGATAAAGGAGGAATAAATGGAGATCCAAATGCAAACGGATATTATGGAACTGGTGGTTCAGGAAGTGGTGGAGATTATCAGTTAGGAAATAGAAAGCCTATTAGTAGGCCAAAACCAGATTATATTTGTAATGAAGAAGGTTTAGTGATTGTTAGAATTGAGGTTGACAATAAAGGAAGAGTTATAAAAGCAACTCCTGGAGTTAAAGGTTCTACAAATACCGCATCATGTTTATTAACTCAAGCCGAAGAGGCTGCATTGAAAACAACTTGGCAACCAGATTCTAATGCTCCAGCTAAACAAATAGGAACCATTCGTTACCGATTTTCGTTATCGCAATAATTAAATGAAATACAAAGAAACATTAGATTGGATGTTTTTAAAACTACCAATGTATCAGCGTGTAGGTAGTTCAGCAATTAAAAAGGATTTAACCAATTCAATTGCTTTTTCAACACACTTAAATTTTCCTGAAAATAAATTTAAATCAGTTCATGTAGCTGGCACCAATGGTAAAGGCTCTACAAGCCATATGTTGGCTTCTATTTTACAAGAAGCAGGTTACAAAGTAGGTTTATATACTTCGCCACATTTAAAAGATTTTAGAGAGCGTATTCGGGTAAATGGTAAGGTAATTAGTAAAAAGCAAGTCACAAATTTTATTGAATCTAATCAAGATTTTTTAGATCAACATGAACTATCATTTTTTGAAATGACAGTTGGAATGGCTTTTTATTATTTTGCATTTAAAAAGGTAGATATAGCCATTGTTGAGGTTGGAATGGGAGGAAGGCTAGATTCTACAAATATTATTACTCCATTAGTTTCGGTAATTACAAATATTGGCTTAGATCACACTCAGTTTTTAGGCGATACATTATCAAAAATAGCCTTTGAAAAAGCTGGTATTATAAAGCCTAATGTCCCAGTTGTTATTGGAGAATACCACGATAAAACATTTCCAGTTTTTGAAAAGAAAGCTCAAACTTGTGGTTCTACCCTGTATTTGGCTGAAGTGTTTGATGAAATTGAGTATGAATCTGATTTAAAAGGCTTGTATCAACAGCATAATAAAAAGACAGTTGTTACAACTATTGAAGTTTTAAAGGATTTAAATTTTAATATTTCTGAAGAACATATAAAAGAAGGATTTTTAAAAACAATTGGCAATACTGGTTTAATGGGTAGGTGGCAAGTTTTAAATGATATTCCTAAAGTTATTTGCGATACGGGTCATAACAAAGAAGGATTATTCTTAGTTATGCAGCAATTAAAGTTAGAACGATTTGAAAATTTACATATCGTTTTGGGTATGGTTAACGATAAAAAGTTGGAAGATGTACTTCCTTTATTTCCTAAAAATGCAACCTATTACTTTTGCAAACCAAATATTCCAAGAGGTTTAGACGAAAAGGCATTAAAGGAACAATGCTTTAAATATGAATTAATTGGGAACTCTTATAACAGTGTTAAAAAAGCCTATAAAACTGCTCTAAAAAGCGCTTCTGAAAACGATTTAATTTTTATTGGCGGAAGTACTTTTGTAGTTGCTGAGGTTGTTTGAAAAAAATGAGTTTGATTTTTTAAATGAATATATATAATTGATTAATATTTAATTGAAAATTAAAGTGAAAAATATATTAATTTTTTTTAAAAAGCGTTGTGTAATAAGAAATCAAGTTATATATTTGCATCCGCTTAGGGCAATTAGCTCAGCTGGTTCAGAGCACCTCGTTTACACCGAGGGGGTCGGGGGTTCGAACCCCTCATTGCCCACCAAAGTTAAAAGCTTCCATTTTTGGAGGCTTTTTTTATGCCTATAATTTAGTAAACTAATGATTTTATTAGGTTTTTAAGTTTTTGGGAAATATCCAAATTCTACAATTTCCTATTTTATTAGGCATCAAAAAAGGTATCAATTTTTCTTCGAGGTGTCATAAATATTATTAATAAAATAATTAGATCATAATAACAATAAGTTAAGAATGCTCTTTGTAAATTATATAATAGGTGGATGAAAGATTGTAATATTTAGACTTATTTATAAAAAAAAGTAGTTTACAAGTAATGTGATTCTTTATTTTTTTGGTATCAATGGAAATAGTTTCACAAGTTGTTGGGTATAACCTTATATTTTTTACAAAAGTTAGTTATAGGAAAATAGTTCATTAAAAGTGAAAAAGCAAATGAAAAAACTGAATGAGAAGTTAGTGCGCTAGGCATTTTCAATAGGGTTTCAATTGGTTTGTTTAGAACGATTATTAATAATAATCGATATTTTTTTATTTTATGAATTAATTATTTGATTGTCCGTAATTACCCATAATTAATAAAAAAGCGTTATATTTGATAAAAAAAACGATGAATTTATTCAGTTTTACAGCAAATTTTGGGAGCGAGGAATCTTGTAGGCTTCATTTTAAAGAAGAAAGAGACAAAATCG
>NZ_JAUYUD010000075.1 GCF_030692605.1 Lutibacter sp. | reverse complement strand
ACAACCCCAACAACGCTTTTTTTTGACGTTTTTTCCATATTAAAAAAGTTTGATGAAATTCGTTTCATCAAACTTCTTGGAATCTCAATGGTAATAATGCCTGACAGACTATTTACCAACTATTTTTCAGTATTATGCCTTTTTACATGCATCCTCATTTTAATTTGTCCAGCCTTTAACAAAAAGCTGTCTAAATTTATATATTAGATAGCTTTTTGTAAATTATAAAGGCAATATTAATTTCCGCCACTTTCTTTTTTAGCATCTTCTTTCATTTTATCATTAGGTATAATAGCTAAATTTACTCTACGGTTCTTTTGCTCTTCCTTCAGCAGTAGTATTATCTGCAATTGGTTGTTGTTCTCCATACCAATGAGTAGTAAATCTAGTTGAACTTAACCCCTTTGTATGTGTAAAGAAATTGGTTACCGCATTTGCTCTATTTTTAGATAGCGTTAAATTATATTCATCTGCTCCAACATTGTCGGTGTGCCCAACAACAAGTACATTAGTGTCAGGATATTCTATCAATATACCTGCCAATTTAGAAAGCATAGTTTGAGATGCTGGGTTAATATTAAATTTATTGGTTTCAAAATAAACACCACTATTTTCGTCGAAAGTAATTAAAATTCCATCGTCGATCCGTTCAACAATTGCTCCAGGAATTTCTTCTTCAATCTTTTGAGCCTGTTTATCCATTTTATTTCCAATAAGCACACCTGCTGTACCTCCTACAACACCACCAATTACGGCACCTAATTCTCCTTTACCGCCTTTTCCTGCATTATTTCCAATAATAGCACCCAATAAGGCACCACCAGCGGCACCAATTACTGCACCTTTTTGTTTATTATTTGCATTTTTGGTAGCTTCACAACTACTTAAATTTGTAATTACAATAATAGTTAAAACCAGTAAGGATATTTTTTTAAAGATTGTTTTCATTTTTATTAATTTTTATATAATTTATTTTGATTTTAAAAGGTTCTATTATGATATTTTTTTTTAGAGAATAAAATTAAAATAACGATTGCCTAATGCAAGATACAAAGAATCATTAAAAAAAACTTTTAAAAATTAATTGATTGTCCGTAAACATTCATAATTTAAATATTTTTCATATTTTTGAAGAAAAACACATGAATTTATTCAGTTTTACAGCAAATTTTGACAGCGAAAAGGCTTGTAGATTGCATTTTAAAGAAGAGCGAGATAAAATTGGTATCCAATGTAAATGCGGTTGTAAAGACCATTTTTGGATTAAAAGTATATGGAGCTATGAATGTAAAAAATGCAGAAGTAGAATTTCCTTGCGAAGCGGAACAATAATGCAAAGCTCTAAATTATCGTTTTTAACCTGGTATAAAACAATGTTTCTTATGAGTGCTACCAAAAAAGGATTTTCAAGTAAAGAAATTCAAAAGCAGCTTAAGCAAAAACGATACGAACCCGTTTGGGCAATGGTCCACAAATTTCGGCTCAAAATTTATCAAATTATCATTTACTTTAATACCTACAACTTCTTGAAAATAAATTAATTTTTCAGATGATGCACAGGCATTTAACAAAATTATGACTCCAAACAATAAAGTGATTTTAATATAACTATTTCTCATTTTTCACTCTTTTTCATTTAATTATTTTATTTATAATTAGTCTTTTTTTGGTAGGGTAAATTTACCTTTTTTTAGCTAATTCTTCCGTCATTAATTATTGGCCTTTAACATTTCACTATTCGTTTTTGAGTTTTTCAATATCCAAGCCTTCATAAATGGAATTATTGGAAATAAACTCTGGAACTATCTCTTTCATTTTTTTTACGGTTGCAGTATAATTCAATTCAAAATTTATCTTACATAACTCTTCAATATTTTGTTTTATAATTGCTCTGTCTAAAGGTATTATATTTGCAATCATAATTTTTTCGTGGTGTGTTTTCCCAATATGTTCACCATTCGCCAACAATTCTTCATAAATTTTTTCTCCTGGGCGCAAACCAATAATTTTTATATCAATATCATCTGGAAATTTAAAACCGGACAAATGAATCATATTCAAAGCCAAATCATAAATTTTGATTGATTCTCCCATATCAAAAACAAATATTTCTCCCCCGGTACCAATGGTTGCAGCTTCTAAAACCAATGAACATGCTTCCGGAATGGTCATAAAATACCTTGTAATTTCTTTATGTGTTACCGTTAATGGCCCACCTTGCTCAATTTGTGCCTTAAATAAATGAATTACGGATCCGTTTGAGCCTAATACATTACCAAATCTAGTAGTCATAAATTTTGTTATTCCTTGTAAATTGAGGGTGTTAATGTACATTTCGGCAATACGCTTAGTTGCTCCCATCACATTGGTTGGGTTCACCGCTTTGTCTGTAGAAATCATTACAAACTTTTCTACCTTATGTTTTATCGCTAAATCAGCGATGTTTTTTGTGCCGCTTACGTTTACGTTTACTGCTTCATAAGGACTCTTTTCCATTAATGGTACATGTTTATAGGCTGCGGCATGAAAAATAAGCTGAGGTTGGTACTGCTTAAAAATAGTTTCCATTCTATTACTATTTCTAACATCAGCAACTAAAACTGTAATTCGTTCCGTATTTTTATTTATAAAATATTGCTGAAGGTTGTACAAGTCAGACTCTGCCTGATCAACCAAAACCAAATGCTTATATTTAAAATTTGAAATTTGTTTTGCAATTTCACTTCCTATGGAACCCGCTGCTCCAGTAATCAAAACAACTTTGCTGCTAAATTCATTTTTTAAAATCGAATTACATATCTCAATTGATGCTCTTCCTAATAAATCTTCAATTTTTAAATTTTTAATTTGCTTAATATTTAAGTCTCCATTAATCCATGTACTGGCAGGTGGAACAATTTTAATTTTTACTCCCAATTTCGAAAGTTCATTTGTAATTTCTAATAACCTTACTGGTTTTATTTTCTGAATTGACAAAATGATTTCTTCAATCTTATTATTTTTAATAAAAAGCTTATTGATATTATTGGAATCAAATACTTTTAATCCATGAATTTTTATATTGGCTTTTCTTTTATCATCATCTACAAAACCTTCAATATCTACACCACTTTCCTTATCTTGTTTAAGTACCAAATAGGTTAAAATACCCGCTTCACCTGCACCATAAATAAGCACTCTTTTATTAACTTTTACTTCCTCTGTTAATAATTTATAAAATTCTTTAAAAATATGTCTGAGCACAATAAGTGCTAACATATTTAATAAAAAATGAATAGTTAGGATTGAAATTGGTATAGTAAAATTGACTAATATTCCGTAATTTCTGTTTAAAAACACAAACATTGATAAAAATATAAGAATTAAGATACTTGCTAGAGAAATGTTTACAGCATCCTTAAAACTGGTATGACGAATGGCGCCTTTATAAGAACCTATTGAAATAAATGAAACTAAGGCAACAAGGAGTACTAAAGGTAACTGGAATTTTAATTTTGAAACATCAAATGTCAATTCAAAATTAAACCTAATAAAATAAGCAAGTATAAATGTATTAATTACAATATAGCAATCAATCATTAATACCATCCAACGAGGTATATTTTGTTTAATTAACTTTTTAAAAGAAATTTTAACCATCTTAATATCAATCTAATATCAAATTAAATATAATGTTATTTTCATAGTTTATCATTTTTTAATTATTCAATTTTCTCATAAATAAACAGCTATAAACAAGTCGATAACTTACAAATGTAACCTAATTTTAATAATATAAAAGTCAATGATTCTGGGCATAGGGTTTTAAATTTTGACTTTTACTTTCTTTAAAACATTTACAACTTTTAACAAATCTTTATTCATTAAATTTGAACCACTCGGCAAGCATAATCCTCTTTCAAATAAGTTATCAGATACGCCATTGATATAAGCAGGATACCTTTTAAAAACAGGTTGTTGGTGCATGGGTTTCCATAAAGGGCGAGATTCAATATTTTCCACTTCCAAGGCTAGCCTTATTTTTTCTCGCACCTCAAAAGAAGGGGTTAACATACAGGTCAACCATCTATTCGCATAAAAACCTGCTGGTTCATCTAAAAATTGCAACGCTTCAACTTCAATTAATGACTTTTTATAAAAATCAAAATTTGCTCTTCTTGCAACTATTCTGGCATCTAAAATTTCTAGTTGTCCACGTCCTATTCCTGCAATTATATTGCTCATTCTATAATTATAGCCAATTTCTGAATGTTGGTAATGCGGAGCTTCATCACGCGCTTGTGTAGCTAAAAAAACCGCTTTATTTTTGGTTATAGCATCTTTGCAAATCAATGCTCCTCCACTAGATGCAGTAATAATTTTATTACCATTGAATGATAAAATACCAAAGCTACCAAAGGTTCCACATTTTTGATCTTTATACGTTGAACCCAATGCTTCTGCAGCATCTTCAATTAATACAATTTTAAATTCATTAGCTATTTTCTTAATTTTATTCATTTTAGCTGGCATGCCGTACAAATGCACCACTATCATAGCTTTTGGTTTTTTACCTTTCCTAATTTGATCTTTAATAGCTTCTTCTAACAAATTAGGACACATATTCCATGTTTCAGCTTCACTATCAATAAAAATTGGAATAGCACCTAGGTAGGCAATTGGATTTGCAGTTGCTGAAAAGGTAAAACTTTGACAAAGTACCAAATCATCACGTTGAACACCTGCTAAAATCAATGCTAAATGAATAGCTGCAGTTCCCGAACTTAATGCAGCAATTTTGTTATTAACTCCAAGATAATTTTCAAGACCTTTTTCAAATTCATTTACATTAGGCCCTAAAGGCGCCACCCAATTGGTATCAAATGCTTCCATTACGTATTTTTGTTCGGTACCACCCATATGGGGTGAAGACAACCAAATTTTATTTTTCATCTTATTTATTTTAGTAAACAAACAATTGTTTGGCTTATAATTTTTAAATCTCCAAAAAAAGTGTGATTATAATAATAGTCTAAATTTAATTTTACTTTATCGGGAAACAATACATTATCATTGTATTCTAAAGGATATTCTTGCTCTGCTAATAAGACTTCTTCATCGGCGTATTTTATGGCTGCCTCACTTGTTAAACCAGGTTTTAAATTTAACACCAATCTTTCTTCGCCATGCAAAGTATCATAATACCCAGCAATATCTGGTCTTGGACCCACAATACTCATTGCTCCTTGCAAAACATTTAATAACTGAGGTAATTCATCCAATTTATATTTACGTAAAAATGCACCAGTAGCTGAAATTTTGTTAGTTTTTAATTTCATTGTTCTTAGTTTATAAATAGTAAATGATTTTCCATATTGACCAATACGAGGTTGTAAAAATAATCCGTTTGAATGGGTGTCAGTTGCAGCAATTATAATCGAAATAATTAAAAATGGAGATAGTGAGATTATACCCGTAAAAGAAAAAAAGATATCGAAGATTCGTTTTGACACTATAGAAAAGTATTAATTTTAATTATTTTTCCTGGATTTACAACTACTACCGCTCCATCGGGAACATCATTAATAATTACTGTTCCGGCGCCAATAGAAGCCCATTTTCCAATAGAAATTCCTTGAATTACAATTGCACCAATACCTATATGACTACCTTCTCCTATGGTCACATTCCCTGCAAGTGAAGCACTTGGAGAAATATGAACAAAATCATTCAATTTGCAACCATGTCCAATTATAGCGCCCGAATTTATGATGCAATGTTTCCCTACTTTTGTTGAAGCATTTATAATAACACCAGGCATCACAACAGTTCCAACATCAATTGTTACAAATTTCGAAACGATTGCTGTTTGATGGATTACAGAAACAAAATTTGCATGTAGTTTTTCAACCATTTTTTTACGTGTACTATTCTTTCCCACACTAATAATTAACTCATCAATTTTATAATTATCATTTTTTTTAAAATCTACAATTTTGATACCTAAAATAGTATTTTCCTTAACAGCATCATCAAAAACAGCTTCAATTGTTTTATTTGTAGATGATTTAATAATATCAATTATTACTTTACAATGTCCACTTGCTCCGTATAAATACATAACTAATTATTTCCTTTAAATTTCTCCATACTTCCATATATATTAGAGGTAATACCATCTTTTTTTACTACTTTTCTAATGGTTAAAAATAAGATTTTTAAATCAAACTTTAAACTTAGATTCTCAACATAATAAACATCCAATTTAAATTTGTCTTTCCAACTAATGGCATTTCTACCATTTACCTGTGCCCAACCAGTAATACCTGCACGTACTAAATGTCTTTTATTTTGTTTCGCACTATACAAAGGTAAATATTCGGGTAATAAAGGTCTTGGCCCTATTAGACTCATTTCCCCTTTTAATACATTGAAAAGTTGTGGCAATTCATCTAAGGAAGTTTTTCGTAAAAAACTTCCAATTTTGGTCATCCGTTCATTATCGGGCAATAAATTTTCTTTTAAGTTTTTAGAGTTTGTCATTGTTCTGAACTTTACAATCTTAAAAAAAATTCCGTTTTTACCTGAACGTAACTGAAAAAAGAAAGGCTTGCCATTGTTGGCTATGATAAGTAATATAGTAGCCAACAAAAGTACAGGAGAAACCAATAGCAATCCAATTAAGGAAAATATAACATCAATTAATCTTTTGAAAAATTTTCTATACATTAAATTTTTTGTTTATAAAATTCCAACCATTTATCTGTAATCAGTTCTGCTGAAAAATTTTCTAACACATGTGTTCTTCCACCTTTTCCTAACTCTTTTCTTAATTCTTTATCATTCACTAATTTTTCCATTTGGAAAAATAACGAATCCGCATCAGCTACTTTATGGCGCAATCCTGTTTTGTTTTCAATAATAGTTTCCTTCAAACCATAGGTGTTACTACATATTACAGGTTTTCCCAATAAAGAAGCTTCAATAACACTTGATCCAAATCCCTCACGATAACTTGGTAAACAAAACACGTCACATGCCTGTAACAATCGCTCTGGTTCTTGGGTGAAGCCATAAAATATTACTGCTCCAATATTCTTAACTTTTTCTTTTATAACTGATGTCATATTTTCTTCATCTCCACCTACTAATAATAAGCGAACATTTGAATATTTTTTTTGCAATCTATTAAATGTAACTGCCAATTCATAGATGCCTTTATCCTCATTCATTCTTCCTAAAAACATAAATACAACTTCATTTTGTTGAATGCCTAATTCTTCTCTAACTTCACGCTTAACAATTCTGCTTGGCACAAAACGATTGGTATCTACTCCACTAATAGAACCTTTTCCTAACACAAAAGAATTAGTCTCCCTAACAATTGAATGTTGAATTAAAAATTGACGTTGCGATTCTCCATCTACCAAAATATGGGTTGCATTCCATACAATGAAACGATCTATTAGCATTAATATTTTTTTAATCACACCTGTTTTAGTATGCCAAACTTGACCTGTAAAAATGTGAATTCGTTTATTTACATTTGCCAATCGTGCTGCAAAAACACCTAATAACCCAGCTTTTGGGGTTACAGTGTATACCACATCAAATTGAATTTCTTTAAAATAAGATTTTAAGGTCATTAAAGCCTTAAAATCTTTTAACAAACTTATCTCTCTAGGTATTGCAATATTTTTAATTCCTTTTAATGGTAGTTTCCAAAAAATATCTGTGGATTCATTCTCTAAATTTGCCACCAAATACACATCATAAAAAGTTGCTAACTCTTTTATATGATTTTGAAGAAATGCCAGAGCTGTATATGGAGATGAAACCACAAAACATATTTTCTTTTTTTTCATCCTATATTTTTAAGTAATGAAAACAGTTTTATATCGCAGCACATATTAAATATAAACTCATTGTTTGCAATTATTTTAAACATGTTTTTTTTATTATCTCTAATTTTAGTTTGAACTGGATATAAATTTATTATTTTCAACTCTTTAATAATTTTCTTTCTCACATTTTTTTTAATATTTAACTTAAACAAGGAATATAACAACGTCATTGTTAAAAACCCTATTCTTTCATCTAAAATAACGCCATTAATAACCTTAGTTCTGTCAGACTTATTTGAAAATTCCATAGTCAAATCAATGACATTTTTAATATCAAAAATCATTTTTTGGTTTCTTTCTTTATTAGTATTTCTTGTAATTGAATTAGCGGTTCTAACAAAACAACCTAAAATATTTTTTATTACTTGAACTTTAGTGGCATAATAAAAAGTACGTGTATTAAATTCAAAATCTTCAATAAAAATTCTTTCTACAAATTCTAATTGGTTATTTTTCAGAAATTGAGTTGCATATAATTTATTACAAGCTGAATTCATATATTGAATCTTTGCCAAATATTCAAAACCATCACTTATTATCTCTGAAGATTTTGAATTTCTATAAACTTCTTCACCATTTTCCGTTACACCAATTGCCCCAAACTCCAAAATATCTAATTTATTTTCAACTGCAAAAGTTATCACATTTTTCAACTCATTTTCTATCAAATAATCATCAGCATCTAAAATAATACATAATCCCCTGAAGCATGTAAAACACCGGTATTTCTAGCACCTCCTAATCCTTTATTTTTTTGAGAAATTAGTTTTATTTGAGGGAAACTTAACATATTATTTCGGACAATTGAAACACTCTTATCGTGTGAACCATCGTCTACTACAATTATTTCGTAATCTTCAATTTGCATATTACTATCAATAACAGATAAAATACATTTTTCTATATATTTTTCTACATTATAAACAGGTATGATAACTGAAAGTAACATCTTTTTATTTTATTAAAAACATTAAATAAGTAAATCCAAAATATCCTAATATGGTATATGCCAATACTTTTTGTTGTTTAATAAAAAACCGTTGCTTAAAAAAAGGGTAAAAAATAATGCCAGCCATCAAAAACCATGACAAATATGCAAATCGATTAGAAAAGTTTGCCCTAATTATCAGTACCCAAAAAGCATTGGCTGTTAAATATATATTGAAAAGCTGGCAATATAAGGTATCCTTAAAATTTCTTTTAACAATAAAATAATACCCTATAAAAACGGTAATACTACTGTAGAGTATAAAATCCCATCGAAAACCGGTATAAGCAAAATTATCATTATTTGCTGTACTCAATAACTTAACGCAACAAATCTAAATTTATAGATTTGTTGCGTTAAGTTATTGAGTACAGCTTTTTAATTTTACATTATAAGACTATATGCTAAATGAACAAGGAGAAAAGAAGAAGAAAAATAAAGATTAAAAATAAACATTTAAGTTTTATACTATTTTTCTCTAAATTAATATAAAATAATTGATTGTCCGTAATTACCCATAATTAATAAAAAAGCGTTATATTTGATAAAAAAAACGATGAATTTATTCAGTTTTACAGCAAATTTTGGGAGCGAGGAATCTTGTAGGCTTCATTTTAAAGAAGAAAGAGACAAAAT
>NZ_JAUYUD010000046.1 GCF_030692605.1 Lutibacter sp. | reverse complement strand
AAATGCTTCAATGGATAGTTTGGAGTTGAAAGTTCCCAAGGAAGATTTAGAAGCACATTTAAATAGCATTCGAGCAATTAGTTCAATGGATAAAAAAAAACTCCGATACGCAAATCGAAGACCAATAAAGCCTTAAAAGAAAAAAGATGGAAATCAGCATGACAGAAGAAAACCATTGCTATGAAAACGCAATGGCAGAACGTGTAAATGGTATCTTAAAAGATGAATTTTATCTGGATCAAACCTTTACTAGTGTAATACATGCAAAAAAAGCAACCAAAAATGCAATTAAATTATATAACTCTAAAAGATTACATTTATCTTTAGACTTTAAAACACCTAATTACGTGCACCAAAATGCCGCTTAAATTTAATTATTAACCTGTAGCCGTATTTTAGGACGTGACAGTTTATATTATTTATAAAGTTTTTATGCATAAATTTATAAGTAATAGGTTACATTTCAATTAATACTATAATAACTAAAACCCAATGAGAACCCATAAAACAATAATCCTTTTGCTTTTGCTTTTACTTTACCTACATTCTCAGGGACAAAACGTTCTTTATCCGTTAGAGAGAAAACTTTACAAGAGTAATTTAACAACAATTGACAGTGTTAAAACATTAAATTTATTAGCTAGACAATTAACATATACAAACACAATACAAGCTTTAAACTATTCGAATATAGCATTAGAATTATCAACAAAGAATTATGATTCAATCGGAATTGCATATGCATATAGAAATCTTTCAGGCATATACTTAATGGACGGGAATTATTCTATTAGTATGGAGTATTTACAAAGATCCTTGGACATCTTTAATGTAAAAAATGATATAGCTGGTATAGCTAATTGTTATATTACACTTGGTCATGCTTATAAAGAACTTCAAATTCGGGAAAAAGAAATTGAATTCCATAAAAAGTCCTTCGAAATATTTAGCAAATTAAACGACAAAGAACGAATCGGCGTTTCTGCACACAATCTTGGAGAAGGCTATTATAATATTGGAGATCTGGCTGAAAGCAGAAAGTTAACACTATATGCAATTAAAATTAATAATTCTATTGACAATAAATCCGTTTTATCTTCATGTTTTAAAGTAATGGGGTTAATAGAGTTAGCAGAAAACAATTTAACGCTAGCTGAAAACTATTTTAAAAAGGTACTTGACATTAGTGTGCAACTAGGTGAAAATTCACAAAAAATTGCCACAGTAGAATCTATGATTCAGCTGGCAAAAATTTATAATATCAAAGGAAATTTAGATAGTCAGTTTAAATTTCTTAAAGCAGCTGCAGATTTTAGCAAAGAAAAAAATCTTCCAAGTTATCTACAAAGAACTTATCTAGAGTTAATAATATTATCATCAGATAAAAATGATTATAAAGCTATTAAAGATTATGTTTATTCTTATAGAACCGTTAATGATACTTTATTTAAAAGACAATTACAAAATAGAAGTCATCTGTCTGAAAGTATTATACAAATACATGAACTAAATAAGGAAAATGCACAATTAGAAAAAACGAATCAATCTCAAATAGAACTAATTAAAGACCGTAACAATATCCTATTAATTATATCTATTTTCACCTTATTATTTTTATTTTTATTACTATACCTCATCAAATTAAATAAAAGTTTAAAATTAAAGAAAGAAACAATCGAGTTGCAAAAAAAAGAGCTGGAGATTTTGAATAACACAAAAGACAAGTTTTTTAGTATCGTTGCTCATGATTTAAAAACACCGTTAAATTCACTAAAAGAATTTTCAATTCTAATTATTGATTACCTTGACAAACTTGACAAAAACAAACTAATTGCCATGAGTAAAGATCTTAAAATCTCGGTTGACAATACAATTATAATGACTGATAATCTGATAACTTGGGCTAGTATACAAATGAAAACACACAAGCAAAATCAAAGCATAGTTAGTATTAAAGATATTGCATTGAATATTTATAGTGTTTATAAAGATATTGCATTTAAAAAAAATATTGATTTCAATTTAACAGTAGATGACTCTGTTTATGTAATTGGTGATAAAAATCAGATAGAATTTATAGTGAGAAATCTTGTAAACAATGCTATTAAATACACACATATGGATGGCTCGGTTAGTATATCAGCTAAAACATTGCCTAGTGGCAAAGTTCAAATTTCTGTTTCTGATAATGGAATTGGAATTTCTAACGAAATACAAAAAGAATTGTTTACTATTGGCAATAAACAAAGTATCAAAGGAACAAGTGGAGAAAAGGGAACAGGTCTAGGTTTGTTGCTATGCTATGAATTTATAAAACTTAATGGAGGAGAAATTAATTTTGAAAGCCATTTGGGTAAAGGCACTATTTTCAATATAATTTTTAAAAGTGCAGAATAGCAAACAGTTTGTAAAGTTAACAAATCGTTAGATTTTATACGAATTTATTTTTATAAACTAGGTAAATCACCATCCCCTTTACTTGGTAAGTTGCTATAACCCATTAAGTATTCGTCTACTTTTTTGGCAGCTTCTCTACCTTCTGAAATTGCCCAAACAATTAAACTTTGCCCTCTTCGCATATCTCCTGCAGTAAAAATGTGAGGTATATTTGTTTGATATTCAGTGTCAGAAGCCTTGTAATTACTTCTTTCATCTGTTTTAATACCTAATTGGTCGCTTAAAATAGTTTCAGGACCTGTAAAACCAAGAGCTAGCAACGCTAAGTCACAAGGCCATATTTTTTCAGTTCCTTCAATTTCTAGTAATTCTGGGCGTTGACCTGCAACTATTTTCCACTCAACTTCTATAGTTTTTAGACTTGTTAATTCACCGTTTTCATTGCTAATAAATTCTTTAGTGTTTATTAACCAATTTCTTTCACAACCTTCTTTATGTGAAGTGGAAGTTTTTAATTGTAATGGCCAAAATGGCCAAGGTGTTGTTTCACTTCTACCAATTGGTGGTTTTGGCATTATTTCAAAGTTAGTAACCGATTTTGCACCTTGTCGGTTTGAAGTTCCAACACAATCCGAACCCGTATCTCCACCACCAATTACAATTACATGTTTATCAGTTGCTAAAACTTGGTCTTTTAGTTCTTTGCCAAAAATAACTTTTGTGGCTTGTGTTAAGAAATCCATTGCTTGCACAACCCCTTTTGTATCAATGCCAGGCGTAGGTAGACTTCTTCGTTGGGTTGCTCCACCACATAATACTATAGCATCAAACTCATTTAATTTTTCGGTTGAATAATTTACACCAACATTTATGTTGGTGTAAAATTCAATCCCTTCTTCTTTTAAAATTGCAATTCTCCTATCTATAATTTCTTTTTCTAATTTAAAATTTGGAATTCCGTAACGTAATAATCCTCCAAGCGCATCGTCACGCTCAAAAACAGAAACGGAATGCCCAGCTCTGTTTAATTGTTGTGCGGTTGCTAAACCAGCAGGGCCTGAACCAATTACTGCTACTTTTTTTCCTGTTCTTTTGGAAGGTTGCTGTGCAACAATCCAACCTTCAGCAAAAGCTCTTTCAACAATATTTTTTTCGAGATTTTCAATGGAAACGGGATTACCTATAATACCTAAAACACAAGCTTGTTCACAGGGTGCAGGGCATAAACGACCTGTAAATTCAGGAAAGTTATTTGTGGTATGTAAAATATAGGAGGCTTTTTTCCATTCGCCTCTATGAACCATATCATTAAAATCTGGAATTAAATTACCAAGCGGACATGCACTATGGCAAAAGGGAATTCCACAATCCATACATCGAGAACCTTGTTTCGTTATTTCAGTTTCGCTTAAGGGTATGGTAAATTCGTTAAAATTACCTATACGTTCTTTAACTTTTTTATATGTCTCGTCTTTTCTTTCGAATTCTTTAAAACCTGTTATTTTTCCCATATCTTAAACTGTTAATTCTTCTACCATTGGTTCTTCAGTTTCTAAACGTTTTAAGGCACGTTTATACTCAATTGGCATCACTTTTACAAAGTTGTTTAAGCTTGTATTCCAATTTTCTAATAATTCTTTACCTCTGTTACTATTTGTGTACAACACATGTTTTTTTATCAAAGCTCTTAATTCTTGAGCATCTTCTGCTTCAATAGGTTCAAATTCTATTGATTCGGTGTTACATAATCCGTTTGTAAATTTATTTTCAGGATCGTAGATATAAGCTATACCACCGCTCATACCTGCAGCAAAATTTCGCCCTGTTTTACCAAGTACCACTACTTTACCACCAGTCATATATTCACATCCGTGATCTCCAACACCTTCTACAACTGCTGTTGCTCCTGAGTTACGAACTGCAAAACGTTCACCAGCAATTCCATTAATATAAGCTTCACCTTCAATGGCGCCAAACAAACAAACATTACCTACAATAATATTTTCTTCAGCAATAAAATCTGCTTTGGCTGGTTTTTTTACAATTATTTTAGCACCAGATAATCCTTTTCCTAAATAATCGTTGGAGTTTCCTTCAATAGTAAAAGTTAAACCATGTGTTCCAAATACGCCGAAACTTTGACCTGCAGATCCTGTAAAATTAATACTTAACGTATCTTCTGGTAATCCTAAATGGCCGTACACTTTTGAAATTTCATTGCTTACAATAGCACCTACAGAACGATTCATGTTACAAATAGGATAGTTTAAAACCATTTTTTCTTTTCTAAACAGCGCTCTGTGTGAGTCTTTTAGAATTTCGAAATCTAGTACGCCTTCTAAAAAGTGATCTTGCTTTTCTGTATTTTTTAATTGCATTTTAGTATAGCCTTCAGGCACATATAAAATGGAAGACAAATCTAACCCCTTCGCTTTGTAATGTGTAATCGCTTTATTGGCATTTATTTTTGAAGTTTGCCCAATCATTTCATCCATAGTACGGAAACCTAACTGAGCCATTATGCCTCTTAATTCCTCAGCAATATAAAAGAAGAAATTAATCACATGTTCTGGTGTGCCTTTAAAGTTTTTACGTAACTCTTTATCTTGAGTTGCAATACCAACAGGACACGTATTTAAATGGCATTTTCGCATCATTATACAACCCGAAGCTACTAATGGTGCTGTTGCAAATCCAAATTCTTCAGCACCTAAGAGTGCTGCAATAGCAACATCACGCCCAGTTTTTAATTGACCGTCACATTCAACAACAATCCTACTTCTTAAATTATTTATTACTAATGTTTGTTGTGCTTCAGCTAAACCGAGTTCCCAAGGTAAACCAGCATGTTTTAATGAAGTTAAAGGAGATGCTCCAGTACCACCATCATAACCCGCAATTAAAACAACATCAGCTTTTGCTTTAGCAACACCTGCTGCAATAGTACCAACACCAACTTCAGAAACAAGTTTTACATTAATTCGAGCTTCTCTATTAGCATTTTTTAAGTCGAAAATTAATTGTGCTAAATCTTCAATAGAATATATATCGTGATGTGGAGGAGGAGATATTAAACCAACGTAAGGTGTAGAATTTCTGGTTGCGGCAATCCACGGTAATACCTTTTCACCAGGTAATTGACCTCCTTCACCAGGTTTTGCACCTTGTGCCATTTTAATTTGAATTTCTTCCGCATTTGTTAAATAATGAGAAGTTACTCCAAACCGCCCCGAAGCAACTTGTTTAATAGCAGAATTTCGACTATCACCATTGATATCTTTTTGGAATCGTCTTCTATCTTCACCACCTTCACCTGAATTACTTTTAGCTCCAATTCGATTCATAGCAATGGCTAAATTTTCGTGTGCTTCTCTTGAAATTGAGCCATAAGACATGGCGCCTGTTTTGAATCTTTTTACAATATCAGTCCAAGGTTCAACTTCATCAATAGAAATTGGGTCGAGGTTGTTAAATTCAAACAAACCTCTAATAGTCATTAAATTTTCTGCTTGGTCATTTACTGCTTTTGCGTATTCATCATAACTTTTTTGATCACTTAAGCGTACAGCTTGCTGTAATTTAGAAATTGTTGTTGGGTTAAATAAATGTTTTTCTCCACCACGTCTCCATCTGTAATGACCACCAATATTTAATCCTAATCTGTTTTTAATTAAGGTTTTAGGATAGGCGTATTCATATCTTTTAGAAATTTCTTTTTCAATTTCATACAATCCAATTCCTTCAATTCTTGAAGTAGTGTATGGGAAGTATTTTTCAACAAATTTAGAATTGAAACCTACTATTTCAAATATTTGTGAACCTCTATAGGAATGTAATGTTGAGATTCCAATTTTATTCATAATTTTTAAAATACCTTGTCCAATAGCTTTATTAAAATTATCGATGGCTTTTTGTTCATCAATACCTGTAATAAATCCTTTTTTAACTTGTACCCGAATAAGTTCATTCACCATATATGGATTTACAGCACTGGCACCATAACCAAATAAAGTTGCAAATTGATGTGGTTCTCGCGGTTCTGCAGATTCTATAATTAAATCAAAATATGAACGTTTTCTTAATCTGTTAAGTGAATGATTTACGTAGGAGCAAGCCAATAAAACTGGGATTGGTGCGAACTCTTTATTAGCGCCTCTATCGGATAAAATTATAATATTTGTTTTGTTATCAATAGCTTTAGAAACTTGATTTACAATGTCTTCTAAAGCATCTTCTAAACCATTTAACCCCCTATTTTTTTTATAAAGAATTTCGATGGTAATTGATTTAAAATCATTGAGTGATATGTGTCTTATTTTTTCTAAATCATTATTAGAAATAACAGGGTTCTGAATTCTCAGCTTTCTACACTGTCGTTCTGTAATACTAAAAATATTTCTATCTTTTCCAAGAGCTAAACTAATATCTGTTACAATTTCTTCTCTAATTCCGTCTAAAGGCGGATTGGTAACCTGAGCAAATAACTGTTTAAAATAGTTAGAAACTAGTTGTGGCCTGTCTGATAAAACGGCAAGTGGAGTATCAATTCCCATAGATCCTATTGCCTCTTTTCCATGTTGAGCCATAGGTGTAACTACTACTTGAATGTCTTCGTTAGTGTAATTAAATAATCGCGAACGTGTTTTTAAATCGGTTGTTTCTATTGGATAAACTTCATCGGTTTCAGGAATATCAATTAAATTTTTTCGAGTAGCATCCAACCATTCTTTATAAGGTCTTTCTGAAACAATTTTAGCTTTAATCTCTTCATCATTAATAATTCTACCTTCATTCATATCAACCAAAAACATTTTTCCTGGTTCCAATCTACCATGTCTTTCAATATCTTCAGGAGCAATATCAACCACACCTATTTCTGAAGACATAATTAGTTTTCCACTTTTTGTAACCGTATATCTTGAAGGTCTTAAACCATTTCTATCTAACAATGCACCAATATAATCTCCGTCTGTAAAAGGTATAGAAGCTGGGCCATCCCAAGGTTCCATAATACAAGCGTTGTATTCGTAAAACGCTTTTCTTTCAGGAGACATTGTTTTATGTTTTTCCCAAGCTTCAGGAACCATCATCATCATTACTTCAGGTAATGATCTTCCAGATAATGAAAGTAATTCAACTACCATATCCATAGAGGCTGAATCCGATTTTCCCGGTAAAATAATAGGAAATAATTTTTCAATTTGATCACCAAATATTTCACTCTGCATTATTTCTTCACGAACACGCATTCTACCAACATTTCCCCTTAATGTATTTATTTCTCCATTTTGACACATTAATCTAAAAGGTTGTGCCAATTCCCACGAAGGCATCGTGTTTGTTGAGAAACGTTGATGTACTAGTGCCAATCTAGTTACTAAATCTGGTTGTTGTAAATCAATAAAATAAGGACCAATATCTTCTGGCATAATGATGCCCTTGTAAATTAGGGTAGTATGTGAAAAACTTGAAACATAAAAGTATGAGCTTTCCGACATTTTTGAAGCAGCAATGGTATGCTCAGTTATTTTTCGAGCTGCATATAATTTTGCTTTAAAAGTATGTTCATCTTTTATAGAGCCTTTACCAACAAATATTTGATTAATAGTGGGTTCTGAAGCAAGTGCTATTTGACCAAGATGTGATGAATTTACAGGTACATTTCTCCAGCCTAAAATTTCAAGACCTTGATTTATTATTTCCTTTTCAAATACGTCTATACAATATTTATATTGATTCTTATTTTTTGGCAAAAAAGTCATTCCAACCGCATATTCTCTTCTTGCAGGCAATTTGAAATCGCAAACTCTATTGAAATATTCGTGAGGAATGTCTATTAAAAGTCCAGCACCATCACCAGTTTTTCCATCAGCACTAACGCCACCACGATGTTCTAGTTTTACTAAAATTTCTAATGCATCATGTATAATTTGATTTGTTTTCTCTCCTTTTAGGTTGCAAATAAAACCGGCACCACAGTTCTCATGTTCATATTCTGGCGAGTAAAGTCCCTGTTTTTTCATTATAAATCTATTTATTGAATGTTTACAAAAATAGGTAAAACAGTGAAATGTATTATTACAAATTACGAAAACGTTGTAATTGTTATAATCAAATAATTAAAACATTATTAATAATGTAATGTTATTTATTATTGGTTTTTTATGAGATTTTCGCAATAAAAAGGAACAGTAATTACAGCAAATGCTTGATTAAAAGTCTAATTGCTATAAATGCAATTAAAAAAGCAGTAGCTTTTTTCAATAAAAGTGGCGAAATAAATTTTATGCTTATTCGGGACCCTATTTGACCACCAATTAATACCGTTAACATTAAGAGGAAGGTTAAAACTGGCTCAACAGAAAAGTTTGGATTGAAATACTGACCGCCTAATCCAGCAATAGAGTTTATTAAAATAAAAAAACTTGAGGTTGCTGCAATTTTTTGTGGAGTATCCCATTTTGTTAAATGTAAAAGTGGAGCTAAAAAAATACCACCTCCAATTCCAACCATACCCGATAAAAACCCTATAGATCCGCCAAAAGTCAGGTCTTTTTTGGTACTATTTTGAATGAGAAGTTCTTCAGATTTTTTTGAAATATAGTTAGATGTCCACATTAAAAAAGCAGCTATTAAAAGCGTAAGGCTTAATAAAATAAAGAATAAAGATTGACTAATTTTTAAATACCCACCTAAAAATGCCATTGGCACACTTGCAATTGCCAACGGAATTATTTTTTTCCAATTAAATAGGTTGTTTTTTATATAAATGTAGGTTCCGCCAGTTACAACAACAATGTTACAGAGTAGTGAAATTGCTCTAATCTGAGGAAAAGCCAAGGCTGTTACTGCCAATACGGCTAAATAACTGGAGCCACCTCCAAAACCAACTGAAGAATACAAAACGGCAATTATAAAAAACAAGCATATTATTTCCCAGTTGAGTGCAATAACTTTTGCAAATTCGTGTGTCATTTTTTTATATAAAATCAGTCAAAAATAATTTATTCCTATCAAATGAATAACATTTTGGATATTTTTTTATGAATTACTTTTAAGATGTAAAAATTACTTTCATTAATAAAAAAAATGAATTTGGTGGTTTTAAAATTAAATGTCCTAAATTAATTCAAAACAGGTAATTTTGCATATAATTAACAAGTAATAATTTTAATTTTTTTTATGAAAAATCAACTTTTTATAGTTTGTATTGCGCTATTTTGTGTTTCACTTAGTAACTATGGACAGTCAAATCAAGAGGAAAAAAAATATGGTGTAATATGGAGTGGTTTTGTAAAAACAGATTTTATGTTTGATACGCGTCAAACTGTAAATGCTCGAGAAGGTCATTTTATGATTTTACCTGCTAAGGAAAATGTGGTAGGCGGTAACGATTTAAATGATCAAAGTAGTTTTAATATTTTATCCATTCAAACTCGTTTAAAGGCATCTATTTCAGGACCAGATTTTTTTGGCATGAAAACTTCAGGAGCAATTGAAGCCGCTTTTTTTGGAAATACAGATGCTTCTGTAGGCGAATTAAGATTACGCCATGCTTTTGTTGCATTGTCAAATGACATGGTAGAAATATTAGTGGGGCAGTACTGGCATCCTATGTTCGTGACATCAGTTTTTCCTAGTGTTTATTCATTTAATACTGGAGTACCTTTTCAACCTTTTTCTAGAAATCCTCAATTAAGAATTACTACTAAAGGGAAAGTAAAATTTATTGGGGCATTATTTACTGAAAGAGATTTTCAAACTAGAGGCGCAAGTGTAAGTTTGAGTGGAATTCCTCAGTTACACGCCCAATTACAATTTGGTTCGGCAAGCTCAACGTTAGGCGGATTTGGAGTTAATCTAAAAACACAAAGACCTGCTTTAGGGACAGATAATTTTACAAGTACTGCATTTATTGGATATTTTAGAACCAACGTTGGAAAAGTAACTTGGAAAGCTGAAGCAGTTTACGGACAAAATATGTCAGATGTTTTACAAATAAGTGGTTTTGGTACCACAACAAATGGGGATTTTATAAATAACGATACATTTTCTATGTGGACTGAATTAAATGGAGATATTACCGAAACAATGGAATGGGGATTATTTGGAGGATATTCAAAAAATAGTGGATTTGGAGAATCAGTTTCTTTTGTAAATGGATTTTTAGGAAATAATGTTGAAAATGCTATGAGAATTGCTCCACGCATTGGATGGAAATCAGGTAAGTTAACCATTGGGGTTGAAGGCGAATATACAAAAGCTCAATATGGTTCAATAAATTCAAGTGGCGATATTTCTTCTAAAGGGATAGACCGAGTAAGTAATTTTAGATTATTAACCACTGCAATTTATAATTTTTAGGGCAAACCACTTTTCGGGAAAAATATTTTTTATTTCAATTATTTAACTAAATTAGAACTTTGTATTTTTTATTACAGGTTTTAATTTAGTTTTTTAATTTTATTTAGTATGAGTAATTATCACATTAAGCATTTAGAGGAGTATTTTCAAGTATACAGAAAATCGGTTCGTAATCCAGAAGTTTTTTGGGAAGAAATAGCTGAGGAGCATTTTGTTTGGCATAAGCGTTGGAAAAATGTACTGAGTTGGGATTTTTCAAAACCAGAAGTGAAATGGTTTGAAGGAGCAAAACTTAATATTACAGAAAATTGCATTGATAGGCATCTTAAAATTAGAGGAAATAAAACCGCCATTTTATTTGAACCCAATAATCCAGATGAGGAAGCTGAACATATTACCTACCTTCAATTATTCGAAAGGGTAAATAAATTTGCAAATGTGTTGAAGCAAGAGGGAATTAGGAAAGGAGATCGGGTTTGTATTTATTTACCAATGATTCCCGAATTGGCAATTTCAGTATTAGCTTGTGCCAGAATTGGAGCCATTCATTCTGTTGTTTTTGCTGGATTTTCTTCAACAGCTTTATCAACTAGAATCAATGATTCTGATTGTAAAATGGTAATAACTTCTGATGGTTCTTATAGAGGAAATAAAACGGTAGATTTAAAAGGAATTGTTGATGATGCCCTTAACCAATGCCCTTGTGTTATTTCAGTTTTGGTTGCAAAACGCATTAATTCTAAAATAAATATGAAAGAGAATCGCGATAAATGGCTACAACCATTGCTAGATGAAGCTTCAAATAGTTGCGAACCAGAAATAATGGATGCAGAAGATCCGTTATTTATTTTATATACCTCAGGTTCAACAGGTAAACCAAAAGGAATGGTGCATTCAACAGCAGGTTATATGGTGTACACAGCCTATACTTTTAAAAATGTTTTTAATTATAGAGAAGAAGATATTTATTGGTGCACGGCAGATATTGGTTGGATAACCGGGCATAGTTATATAGTATATGGTCCGTTAGCAAATGGTGCAACGACTGTAATGTTTGAAGGAGTTCCTAATTTCCCAGATTATGGTAGGTTTTGGCAAATTATAGAGAAGCATAAAGTGAACCAGTTTTATACAGCACCTACAGCGATAAGAGCATTAGCCAAAGAAAAATTAGATTTTGTAGAGCAATATGATTTGTCATCTCTAAAAGTTTTAGGAACCGTTGGTGAACCTATAAATGAAGAAGCTTGGCATTGGTATAATGACCATGTTGGCAAAAAGAAAAGTCCTATAGTAGATACATGGTGGCAAACAGAAACAGGAGGTATGATGATCTCTCCAATACCATATGTAACACCAACAAAAGCTACATACGCCACATTGCCGTTGCCAGGTGTTCAATTGGCTTTAATGGATGAACAAGGCAAAGAAATAAAAGAAAATCAAGTAGATGGACGTTTGTGTGTTGTGTATCCTTGGCCTGCAATGGCTAGAACAATTTGGGGAAATCACCAGCGATTTAAAGAAACTTATTTTTCAACATTTGAAAATAAATATTTTACAGGTGATGGTGCCTTGCGTGATGAAGTTGGTTATTATAGAATTACCGGAAGGGTAGATGATGTAATTATAGTTTCGGGACATAATTTAGGAACGGCTCCAATTGAAGACGCTATTAATGAGCATCAAGCAGTAGCAGAATCCGCTGTGGTAGGATTTCCACATGATATTAAGGGAAAAGCATTGTATGGATTTGTTATTCTTAAAGAAACAGGAGAAACAAGAGTACACGAAAATTTAAGAAAGGAAATTAACCAAGTAATTACCGAGCGTATTGGACCCATTGCTAAATTGGATAAAATTCAGTTTGTTCCTGGTTTGCCAAAAACACGCTCTGGAAAAATTATGAGACGTATTTTAAGAAAAATTGTTGAAAATGATACCGCTAATTTAGGCGATATTTCAACACTTTTAAATCCAGAAGTAGTTGAAGCAATTATTGAAGGCTCTTTGGTTAAATAATCTTTATTTTTAAAAAGAGCCATTTTCAATGTTCAGATAGTCAATCTTACGTACAAAAAACATCAATATATAAGATTGACTAAATGGATTAGAATTATCGTTTTTTTAATAAAAGACTAAAATATCCTAATACCCTTATTTAGATTTAGTTTAAATTACTTAAAAATATTTCACTAAGGTGCCTTAAGAAGTTTTATTCTATATTTTTGCAACATTAGTTACAAAAAATGAGATGCCGATAAAAAGTTACATTCTTCATTTTGAAGAAGGGAAAAAGGAAATAGTACTTAAAGAACTTCATAATCTTCAGAATTGTGAAGTAATACCTGCCCAAAACCAAAATGTTCTGGTTGTGGTTACAGCCACTGATACAGAAGAGTTGGACAACAATATATATAATCAGATTCTAGAAATTGAGGGCTTAAAACACTTGTCTTTGGTTTCTGGATTTGATACAAATTAAATTTAAATATGGAACAAAAAATTATTGATCGTAGATCTTTTATAAAAAAAATGGCAGCTCTTGCTGCAATGACTGCGGCAGCATCAATGTTTCCGGGGATAATTTTTGGGTACGAACAAGAAGCAGGTATTCCTAAAGGTGGGAATATTGATTGGAAGAAAGGACCATGTCGTTTTTGTGGTGTCGGTTGTGGAATATTAGTCGGTGTTGAAAATGGAAAAGCAGTTGCCGTAAAAGGTGATCCAAATTCGGAAGTTAATAAAGGGTTACTTTGTGTAAAAGGGTATCACCAAACTATTTGTATTCAAGCAAAAGATAGATTAACTCACGCGTTAGTTAAAAAAAATGGAAGTTATGTAAAAACACCAATAAAAGAGGCGTTGGATATTGTTGCTAAAAAAATGAAACAAACTATTGAAAAACATGGGAAAGATTCAGTAGCAATGTATACTTCTGGTCAATCAACAATTCCGGAAGGATATGTTGCTTCAAAATTTATGAAGGGAGCCATTGGTACTAACAATTTAGATTGTAATGCACGCTTGTGTATGGCAAGTGCTGTTACAGGTTTTTTAACATCGTTTGGAGCTGATGAACCAATGGGTTGTTATGAAGATATTGATTATGCAGATTATTTTGTTACTTGGGGAAATAATATGGCTGAAATGCATCCAGTTTTGTTTTCTAGAATGTTAGAGCAAAAAAATAATAGAGGTGCTAAAATTATTGATTTTGCCACTAGAACTACTCGTTCAAGTATGGCTTCAAACAAATCTATTCTGTTTGAACCTCAAACCGATTTAGCAGTTGCAAATGCTATTTGTTATGAAATAATAAATAATGGTTGGGTAAATAAATCATTTGTTGAAAAGCATTGCCGATTTAGCAAAGGCAAAATAAAAATGGGTTATGGTTTAGAAGACAACTACAATTTTAAAGATGAACCTCAGTCTATTGATTTTGAATCTTTTAAGAAATTTTTGAAAGATTATACTCCTGAAAAGGTATCTAAATATTCAAAAGTTTCTGTAAAAGATATCAAGTATTTAGCTAACATTTATGGAAACCCAAACAATAAAGTTGTTTCATTTTGGTGTATGGGTATGAATCAACATACAAGAGGTACTTGGATGAATAATTTAGTCTATAATATCCATTTATTAACGGGAAAAATTTCAATTCCTGGTAATGGGCCATTTTCATTAACTGGTCAGCCGTCTGCTTGCGGAACTGCTCGTGAAGTTGGAACATTTACACATAAATTACCAAAAGGTGTAGTTACTGAAGAAAAAGATAGAAAATTAGCAGCTAAAATATGGAAAGTTCCTTACGAACGTATTCCATCGAAACCAACGTACCATGCTACAGAAATGTTTAGAGCGGTTGACAGAGGTGAAATTAAGTTTATCTGGATTCAGGCAACAAATCCATTGGTATCCTTGCCAAAAACAAGTCGTTATCGTCCTGCTTTAAAAAAAGATTCTTGTTTTGTAGTGGTTTCCGATGTATTTCCTACACCAACATCAGATGTTGCGGATGTTATTTTACCGGCATCTTGGCATATTGAAAAAGGCGGATTGTATGGAAATTCTGAGCGTAGAACTCAGTATTGGAAAAAAATGGTTGAAGGACCTGGAGATTCAATGCCTGATGCGTGGATGTTTATTGAAGTTGCAAAACGCATGGGATATGGTAAATTATTTCCATATACCAGAGAAAATCATGTGGAAGAAATTTATAATGAATACAGACAATTTCATGTAGGGCCAAAACATGAAATGGCACCTTTAGATGTGTTAGAAAAGCAAAGTGGAGTTATTTGGCCATATGTAAATGGCAAATCTACCCAATGGAGATTTAATGCTAAATATGATCCTGCTTGTAAAAACGGTGAAGATTTTCATTTTTATGGAAATGATGATGGAAAAGCCGTTATATGGCAACGGCCATTTGAACCAGCACCCGAAATGCCAGATAAAGATTACCCATTTTGGTTAAATACTGGTCGTGTTATTGAACATTGGCATACTGGCTCTATGACACGAAGAATCCCTGTTTTACACAAGGCAATGCCACACTCTTATGTAGAATTACATCCAGAAGATGCTAAAAAATATGGAATTGCAAATGGTCAAAAAGTAAAAGTATCATCAAGAAGAGGTTCTTGTACTTTGCCTGCATCAATTAATGAAAGAGGTTTACCAACAAGAGGACAGGTTTTTGTGCCGTTTTTTGATGAAAATATGTTGATAAATGATGTAACTCTTGATGCTTTTTGTCCGATTTCAAAAGAACCAGATTATAAAAAATGTGCCGTAAAAATTGAAAAAGCGTAAAAACCACTATTATGAAAAGAATATTTTTAATAGGAATTTTTGCCTTACTCACTTTAACGGTAGTATTAATTTGGTCTAAAAGTTATTATGCTGAGCAAGAAGAAGCATATGTTGAACTTCCTGCTGAAACAGAAATCCATTTGATTCCTTCTGAAATGGGAGTGTTTGAAAGAGCAAGTTTTGCAAATGATTATGAAGCTATAGGTAACGATTTTAAAGGTGGTAGAAGTTTAGATACTTATTATGAGAATAGAGCATTTCACGGGGCTCCTCCTAGCATTCCTCATCCAATAACTGATGAGTTGAGTATGGGTGATAAAAGTTGTTTAAAATGTCATGAAAATGGTGGATTTGTAGCAAAATTTAACTCATATACCCCTGTTGTTCCTCATCCGGAAAAAGTGAATTGCAGACAATGTCACGTTGCTCAAAATACCACAAGTTTATTTAAAGAAACTTCGGCAGGAGGATTTCCAAAACCGAGTATTGGTAATGCTGAATTTATTGGAAGCCCACCAATTATTCCTCATCAAATTCAATTGCATGAGAATTGTTTAGCTTGTCACGCAGGACCATCAGCTCCAAAAGAAATTAGAGTTACCCATCCTGAGCGTACAAATTGTAGACAGTGTCACGTGGTAAATAATAAAGGAATGACTGATATAGGTGTATTTATAAGAAAAAAGTGAATTAAATGACAGCAAAAATAAAAGTGATTACCCAATTTATAGTTGTGTGTTTGTTTACAATTTCTTGTAAACATTCAGACGAACATAAATACCACACGGTTATCGATAAAATTGAAGCGAATACTGTTGAATATAAAGGTGAAATTTCTTCAGATATTTATAATGAAACTATTAAAAAAGTGGAAGTTATTGATAGTGATTTTAAATTTTTAATTCCAGAAAGAAAAAGTCAGATTGTTTCTTATAAATGTTCGGAATGCCATTCACAACCGTTGGAAAAATTAAAAGAACATAAAGTTGGTGAAAAAGCTGCGCATTGGAATATTAAATTAAATCATGCCGGACCAGAAACTATGAACTGTACTACGTGTCATAATAAAAATGATTTTGATCATTTACAAAGTTTAACGAATAGTTCAATAGACTTTAATTTTAGTTATAAATTATGTAGCCAATGTCACCAAAAAGAATTTAAAGATTGGAAAGGCGGTGCACATGGGAAACAATTAGGTGGATGGGCGCCACCAAGATTATCAAATACTTGTGTAAATTGTCACAATCCACACAATCCAAAATTTGAAAAACGTTGGCCGGTTAGATTTAATACAACTGTTGAAAAGGAACGTGAGTAATTTAAGAAATAACAATTGTTTTATAAAATAGTAAACAATGAGTGAAACGAATAAAAAATGGTACTCTTTAAATTTGAATCGATCTAAAAAATCGGAATCATGTGGCTGTGGAAGTAATTCTGGAGGATGTAATTCTGATAAACCTAAAGATGGTTTCGATCAAATTATGGATATTTCTATGAGCAGAAGAACCGCATTCACAAAAATTACAGCGGGTTTGTTGATAGGAGCTGGGGCTGTAAGTAGTTCTTGCAGCATAATTGGCAGTGATGAAAGCAAAGAAAAATCTGCAATGGAATGGGAAGAATACTTTAAAGGGAATTATAAATTAATGACCGATGAAGAAAAAGACAAGAGCATAAATCGGTTGGTTCGTTCGTATGAATTGAATCATGGTAAAAAAATAAACATATCCTCAAAAAATGCAGAAGAAAATGTTTTGTTTGGCTATGCTTTTAACATTTCGAAATGTCAAGGGTATATGGATTGTGTGAATGCTTGTGTTGAAGAAAATAATCAGGACAGAACTTCAGAAATGCAATACATTCGTATTCATGAAATGAAAGATGGAAAAGGATTTAATTTTGAAGAAGCAGACGATAATTATTATCATGAAGTTCCGGCTGATGGACATTTTTATATGGGAACTCAATGTTTTCACTGTGACAATCCGCCTTGTGTTGAGGTTTGTCCGGTTCAAGCTACATGGAAAGAAAAAGATGGAATTGTTGTAATTGATTACGACTGGTGTATTGGATGTAGATATTGTATGGCAGCTTGCCCATATGATGGAAGAAGATTTAATTGGAAAACACCTGAAGTACCTGAAGAAGAAGTTAATAAAAATCAGCATTATTTAGGAAATAGGTTGCGTAAAAAAGGTGTCATGGAAAAATGCACTTTTTGTATTCAACGTTCAAGGGAAGGTAAAAATCCAGCTTGTGTTGAGGCTTGTCCAACTGGCTCCAGAACTTTTGGAAACTTATTAGATCCAAATAGTACAATTAGATGGATTTTGGATAATAAAAAAGTTTTTAGATTAAAAGAAGATTTGGGTACCGAACCAAAGTTTTGGTACTATATGGATTAAAAAAAATAATTGGTTTATAGTTAATAGAGCGCGTGAGGGATAGAGCGATATGTTTGAGCTCTTTTTATTAGAAATAAAAAAGCGAGTAGTGATAGCCCGACCTTTTAAAAATTAAAAGGGCACGCCCAAATAAAAAATAAAAATGAAAACATTAAAAGTTTTTGGAAGTTTAATTAAAGATGCCTTTTTGGAGGTTACTCACGGAAGTAGAGCATATCATATTTGGATGGGAGTACTGACTTTAATTATGCTTTTTGGGATGTACAATTATAGCATTCAATTGGAGCAAGGATTAAGCGCTACAGGGATGACTGATAGGGTGAGTTGGGGATTGTACATTTCAAATTTTACTTTTTTGGTAGGTGTGGCGGCAGCTGCCGTAATGTTGGTTTTACCTGCTTATGTTTTGAAAAACATAGATTTTAAACAGGCTGTTTTAATTGGTGAAGGTTTAGCTGTTTCTGCCTTATTAATGTGTTTAGCATTTGTGGTTGCCGATATGGGTGGACCAGCCAGATTATGGCATATGATTCCGGGTATTGGAGTTTTTAACTTTCCAAATTCTATGCTAGCCTGGGATGTTATTGTGTTAAACGGGTATTTGTTTATTAATATTACCATACCGTTATATATACTAATAATGCGTTATCAGGGTAAAACTCCAAATCCTAAAATTTACATTCCAGGTGTGTTTTTGTCCGTTTTTTGGGCAGTTGCAATTCATATGGTTACGGCATTTTTATATCAAGGATTACAAGCGCGTCCATTTTGGAACAATGCTTTATTAGGTCCTCGATTTTTAGCTTCAGCTTTTGCTGCTGGACCTGCGCTAATTATTATTGTGTTAGCAATTATTAGAAAATTTACAGCGTTTAAAATTGCTGATGAAACGATTAAAAAAATTAGTATGATTGTGACTGTGGCTGCTCAAATTAATCTAATTATGCTGATTTCTGAACTTTTTAAAGAGTTTTATGCGCCAACGCATCACAGTATTAGTGCAGTTTATTTATTCTTTGGTTTGGAAGGAAAAACAGCATTATTACCTTGGATTTGGACATCGATAAGTTTAAATGTAATGGCAACAATTGCATTAACGTTCCATAAAATTAGAAATAATTTAAATATTCTGTATGTTTTATGTGGAATGCTATTTATTGCTATTTGGATTGAAAAAGGGTTTGGATTAATTGTTCCGGGATTTATTCCAGGTCCGTGGGGTAAAATTTCTGAATATACACCAAGTTTCGTTGAAATTTCAGTAACACTTGGAATTTGGGCCATGGGAGCTTTTATTTTTACAATTTTAGCGAAGACAGGTATTGCTGTTGAAATGGGACAATTGGTTTATAAAAAGAAATAAATATTTCGGAAATATGGTATTAAAAGATGCTATAAGAAAGGGTAAACTATGCATTTTGAAATTATTTCATTCTGTTTATCTTAATTTTTATCATTTTGGGAAGCTGAAGGCAAATCTAGATTCACGAAAGAAGTCTTTTAGTTCTTAAAAAGTAATCCGATCCCAATTTTTCCTAAATCGAATAAGTTCAGTATCTATTTTATTTTTTGAAATAGTAATTAGTTCTTCAGCACTTGCAGATTTTACAGGGTCTAAAAAACTTACATTTATTTCAGTTTTCCATTTTCCAAAACATTTAAAAAAATGAGGAACAAAAGTGTCATTACCAATCCAAGCATCATTAATATTCTTATAATCTATAGCAACAGGAATTACAGGGACATCTAATTCTGCAGCTAATAAAAATGCGCCAGGCTTAAATTCAATAGATAATGGTTCAATATGGGTAGTGCCTTCCGGAGCAATTAATATGGAAAACCCCTGATTTAATATATCACGAACTTCTTTCAACGTTTGTGTTCTACTTTTTTTACTTTCTCTTTCCACAAAAATAACACCAGTAGCTCTGCACACATGACCAATTAAGGGCCAGGAATCCACTTCTTTTTTAGCAACAGGAAAAGCCAAAGTATCTTTTAAAATCACTAATGGATCAAAGTAACTTCTATGATTAAAAACAATTAATCCAGCGATAGTTGGCTCTGTTCCATACTTTGTAATATGAGTATTTAAAATAAAATGGATGATTTTAACATTTAAACCTCTCAATTTAATACCATTTTGAAGTCTCTTCATTTTGTCTCTATAGAATAAAGCACTAAATAAAATTAAAACATAAATGCATATAGAAATAATAACAAATAAAATCATTCTTGTTAATGCCAATAAAAAACGTGCAACCTTCATTAATCGAAATAGCTAAAGGTATCACCCTCTTTAATGGTTAATAAAGTTTCGTAAATTAATTTAATAACATTTTCAACATCATCTTTATGTACCATTTCTACTGTAGTATGCATATAGCGTAAAGCTAAAGATATTAAAGCGGATGGAACACCACCATTACTATAAGCGAATGCATCCGTATCAGTTCCTGTTGCTCTGGATGATGCTAAACGTTGGAACGGTATTTTTTTTGCAATTGCGGTATCAACAATTAATTCACGTAAATTATTTTGAACAGCAGGGGCGTAGCTAATAACTGGTCCTGCACCAGAAATAGTTTCACCTTCTTTCTTTTTGTCAATCATTGGAGTTGTTGTGTCATGACAAACATCTGTTATTATTGCAATATTTGGTTTAATAGTATGTGTAATCATTTCGGCACCACGTAGGCCAATTTCTTCTTGTACAGAATTGGTAATGTATAGCCCAAATGGCAATTTCACATTGTTTTCTTTTAACAATCGCGCAACTTCAGCTATCATAAATCCACCCATTCTATTATCCAAGGCTCTACATACAAAGTTGTTTTTATTTAGGATAAAAAACGTATCGGGGTAAGTAATTACACATCCCACATGAACACCTAATGCTTCAACTTCTTCTTTCTTTTTACAACCTAGATCTATAAATATATTTTCCAAACTCGGTGCTTCTTCTTTTCCTTTATCTCGAGTGTGAATTGCAGGCCACCCAAAAACACCTTTTACAATACCTTTTTTAGTATGAATATTTACAATTTTCGAAGGTGCAATTTGATGATCACTTCCGCCATTTCTAATAACATATATTAAACCTTCAGGAGTAATATAATTTACATACCATGAAATTTCATCGGCATGTCCTTCAATAACTACTTTAAAAGTAGCATCAGGATTAATAATTCCTACCGCTGTACCATAACTGTCCGTAATAAATTTGTCAACATATGGAGTTAAATATTCCATCCAAATTTTTTGACCTTCGCTTTCATAGCCTGTAGGTGAAGCATTATTTAAATATTTTTCTAAAAAAGAAATGGAATTTTTGGTTAAGATACTTTTGCTCATACTAATAATATTTAAAAAAGCGAATATACTAAATACTCCTTAATAGTATAAATTAAAACAATGGAAGCAAGATTTTAAAATAGTGAAGAAGAAGTAATAAAATAGATTTTTGATTTTGTAATTTTGGACTTCTTTTTGATAAAGGTTAAAATATGAAAAATAATTTGAAAAGATTTATTCTTTTACCACTTTTATGTATTAGTTCTTTTCTTTATTCCCAAGAAGATAAAGATTCTATTCCCATTACTGAAAGATACATTCTGTTCAAAGGAGATACTCTTTTAATTGAGTTAGATGAAATATTTTTATTGAAGAATATTAAATTTAGAACCGATTACGATAGAAAATATTATTATTGGTATCAAAAAAAAACATTAAAGGCATATCCTTACGCAAAATTAGCTGCTGATAGATTGGAAGTTTTAAATTCGAGGTTGGATAGCATTAAATCAAATCGAAAAAAAAAGGCCTATATAAAGGTAATTCAAAATTATATGGAAGGTGAGTTTACTGAACAATTAAAACAATTAACAAGAACCGAAGGCGAAATTTTAATTAAATTGATTCATAGACAAACAGGTAAAACAGTTTTTGACTTGGTAAAAGATTATAGAAGTGGTTGGAAAGCATTTTGGTATAATGCAACGGCAAGTATGTTTAGCCTGTCTTTGAAAGACGAGTATAATCCGGCAAAAGTGAAAGAAGATTATATGATTGAAGATATTTTACAAAGAGCCTTTTCAGCCGGAATTATTCCATATCAATCGTCAAAACTAGATTTTAGTTTTATTGAATTGGAAAAAAAATGGATTGAAGCTCCAACTCCAAAAGTAAAACCTAAGGCAAAAGTTAAGAAACAATAAGCTTAAAATAGTTCTTGCATAATTGAATTAAACCTATTACCTTAGTTTCCCCGAATTTTAAACACCACCCTTGTTTATTTTTTTGAAGTACTAATTGTTTTAATTTCAGAGACTTGTCTCGAGTTTAAAAAAAGCTATAAAAAAAGATTAGAAAAAGTTTGTTTAGGGTTATAAAAAGGTATTACATTTGCAACCGCTAAGGGGAAAAATGGGAGCGACGTTCAGGAGATTTAGGTGGTTAGGATTTTTTCAAAAAAAGACAAT
>NZ_JAUYUD010000073.1 GCF_030692605.1 Lutibacter sp. | reverse complement strand
ATTTTGTCTCTTTCTTCTTTAAAATGAAGCCTACAAGATTCCTCGCTCCCAAAATTTGCTGTAAAACTGAATAAATTCATCGTTTTTTTTATCAAATATAACGCTTTTTTATTAATTATGGGTAATTACGGACAATCAATTGTTTTATAAACAACGCCATTTTTCATCACAAAAATCACATTCTCCATCGTATGTATATTTTGAGTTGGGTTTGCATCCACTGCAATAATATCTGCTAATTTCCCAACTTCAATAGCTCCAATTTTATCATCCATATTAAGAATTTTAGCAGGTGTTATTGTTGCAGACTGAATTGTTTCGATGGCAGGCATTCCTGCTTCAACCATATAACCAAATTCTTTCCCATTTTTACCATGGTCAAAAACGCCGGCATCGGTGCCAAAAGCAATTTTAACACCTTTTTTATATGCAATCGCAAAAGTGCTTTGTATTTTAGGGCCAATTTCTAACGCTTTCGGCACAATAATATCAGGATAATATCCTTCAATTTTAGCTTTAGCTGTAACTTCTTTCCCTGCTGTAATCGTTGGCACTAAATATGCATCATATTTAATCATTAAGTCCATTGTTTCTTCACTCATAAGTGTTCCATGCTCTATGGTTTTAACACCGCCTAAAATAGCACGTCTCATTCCTTCATCTCCATGAGCGTGCGCTGCAACATGCATTCCATAATCTTTTGCAGTATCAGTAATTGATTTAATTTCCTCAATTGTAAACTGAGGATTTTGTCCATTTTTTGCAACACTTAAAACACCTCCTGTTGAAGTTATTTTTATAAAATCAGCACCATTTTTATATCGTTGTCGAACTGCTTTCTTCCCATCATCAATACTATTAACAACGCCTTCTTTTGGTCCTGGATCTCCCATTAAAATTCTACTACTTCCGTTTGTTGGATCGGCATGTCCGCCTGTAGTTCCTAACGCTTTTTCAGCAGTAAAAATTCGTGGCCCAACAATTTTACCATTATTAATGGCATTTCTAAGCGAAACATTTACACCAGATCCACCTAAATCTCTAACTGTTGTAAAACCAGAAAGTAATGTAATTTCGGCATATTTTATAGAATTAAAAGCAATGTCAGCTTCATTCAATGTGTAAGTTTCAATATAATTTGTGGGACTCATTTGCATTTCCATATGCACGTGCATATCTATTAAACCAGGCAATACCGTTTTGGTCTTTAAGTCAATAACTTCATCAGACTTATTTTCAGAAAAAACAAATCCTTTTTTAACATCTATAATTTTAGCACCTTCAACAATAATTGTCATTTCAGTATCAACTTTACCCGTTTTGGTATTGATTAAATTTCCACATTGAATATATTTTTTTTGTGCAAAAAGTAATGAAGAACATAACAATAACGTTAAAACAGCAATTTTTTTCATAATTTAAACGATTAAAAAGTTTTATTTTAGCCAAATATATCAAATTTTTATGAATAACCTAAACATTGAAATTTTCAAATGAAAAATGTAATAATAACAGGGAGTAGCAAGGGAATTGGTTTTGAAATGGTTCAACTATTTGCAAAAAACAAATGCAATGTATTGGCTCTTTCAAGAAATAACTCATCAATAAAAAGTTTAAGCCTTAGCAATGTAAATGCTTTAGATATTGATTTAACAAATGAAACTGATTTAACCAAGGTTCAAGAATTTGTTGCTCTTAATTGGAAATCTATTGATATTATTATTCATAATGCGGGGAAATTAATTAAAAAACCTTTTTCAGAACTAACGTCAATTGATTTTTTAGAAGTATATCAAGTAAATGTTTTTAGTATTGCAGAATTAACACGAATTTTACTTCCTCATTTAAAAAAAGGAAGTCATGTGGTTAACATAAGTAGTATTGGTGGTATCCAAGGTAGTGTGAAATTTCCTGGATTAGCAGCATATAGTTCTTCAAAAGGAGCATTAATTACTTTGACTGAAATGTTAGCTGAAGAATATAAAGAACAACAAATATCATTCAATGTGTTAGCTTTAGGAGCAGTTCAAACAGAAATGTTAGAAGAAGCCTTTCCTGGTTATAAAGCTCCTGTTACAGCTTTTGAAATGGCTGATTATATTTACCAATTCGCACTTACTGGTAATCAATTATTCAATGGCAAAGTTTTACAAGTTTCTTCTTCAACACCATAAAAATGAAGTTACTTTGTAAATACATACCGGAGAATGCTTGTAATTTAGTTCAAGATATTTTATTGCAACATCCCATTATTATAACCATTGTAAAACATAGAAATTCTAAACATGGCGACTTTAAAAAAAGCACCCATGGAAAAGTATGTATTACCATTAATAGAAGCTTAAACCAATATCAATTTTTATTAACACTTATTCACGAAATTGCTCATTTTACAACCTATAAAAAGTATAAAAGAACTAAACCTCACGGAAAAGAGTGGAAACAAGAATTTCAACTATTAATGTTACCTTTTTTAAACCCTACTATTTTTCCCATAGAAATATTGCCAGCAATGGCTAAATATTTAATTAATCCAAAGGCAAGTACAGGTGCTGATGTAAATTTAACTTTTGTTTTAAATCAATATAACGAAAAAACTGACAAGAGTTTTATATTTGAATTACCTTTAGGGAGTGTTTTTCAATATCGCTCTAACTATTATAAATTAGGTAATAAACGAAGAACTAGATTTGAATGTATAGCGTTATCTAGCAATAGAAAATACCTTTTCAATCAAAATACAGAAATTAAAATTCTTGATACAACATAACATTTAAAAGTACTATTATGAAATCGAATTATTATGCAGTAATTATGGCCGGTGGCGTTGGATCTCGATTTTGGCCTATAAGCACCCAACAAAATCCAAAACAATTTCATGATATGTTGGAAACTGGATCAACACTTATTCAGCAAACATTTAATAGGTTTGAAACGTTGATTCCAACTTCAAATATATTAGTTGCAACTAATTCAATTTATGGCGATTTAGTTAAAAAACAACTTCCAAAAATAACAAATAAGCAACTTTTATTAGAACCAGTTATGCGAAATACAGCTCCTTGTATTTTGTATAGTGCATTTAAAATTTTTATTGAAAATCCAGACGGAATTATAATTGTTGCACCATCTGACCATTCTATTGAAAATGAAAAAGAATTTTTAAAAAATGTGAGAACTTCATTTGAATATTGTTCAAAAAATGATGCTTTGGTGACTATGGGAATTCAGCCTGAAAATCCAAATACGGGATACGGTTATATTCAATTTAAAAAATCTGAAGAAACTATAAAGAAAGTTAAAAATTTCACTGAAAAACCAAATTTAGAAACTGCTCTTCAATTTATTAAAAGCGGAGATTATTTATGGAATGCAGGAATTTTTATTTGGAATGTAAAAAGTATTTTAAAAGCCTTCGAAACTCATTTACCTGAAATGTTTGCGCTTTTTTCAAAAGGACAAAATAGTTATAATATGACTTCAGAAACTGATTTTATTGAAGCAAATTATAAAAATTCTCAAAATATATCCATCGACTTTGGTATTATGGAAAAAGCTTCCAATGTATTTGTTTTACCCGTAAGTTTTGGCTGGAACGATTTAGGTACTTGGGGCTCTCTTCATCATAAATTGACTAAAGACGAAAACCAAAATGCAACTATCGGCGGAAAGGTTATTTATAGAAATGCTAAAAATAATATAGTTAGAACACAATCTGGAAAACATGTTGTGATTCAGGGTTTAAATGACTATATTGTGGTTGAGAAAGATGATGTAATTCTTATTTGCCCTAAAAATAAAGAACAAGAAATAAAACAAATAACAGCAAAAGTTAAAACCGAATTTGGTGAAGATTTTATCTAAAAAATGCACTTATGGAAAATAGTGAGAATAATAAGCCTCAAGAAAATAAAAATTTAAAAGAGACTTGGATAACCATAAAACAATTTTTATTCGAACTGCTGGATATTAGACATGACACAGATAAACAGGGCACTATTGAAGACATAAAAGAAAATATTTCCATGAAAGGCCATACGGCTTGGGTATTGATTTTTTCAATTTTGATAGCTTCTATTGGGCTAAACGTCAGTTCTACGGCGGTTGTTATTGGCGCAATGCTTATTTCCCCGTTAATGGGACCTATTTTAGGTGTCGGATTGTCAATCGGCATCAATGATATTGACACTTTAAAACGTTCTCTCCTAAATTTAGGCGTTATGGTTGGATTGAGTTTAATGACTTCATTCCTATTCTTTTTAATTCCATTATTCAGAACTGAAACTCCAGAACTTTTGGCAAGAACCGCCCCAGATGTTCGTGATGTTTTTATAGCCATAGCAGGTGGCTTGGCATTGATAATTGCTTTAAGCAGAAGAAGCAAACAAACCAATACCATAGCGGGTGTGGCAATTGCAACCGCATTAATGCCACCGCTTTGCACCGCCGGATACGGTCTTGCAACAGGGAATTTAAGCTATTTTGGTGGGGCCATGTTTTTGTTTACCATTAACACCCTATCTATTTATTGCGTTGGCAGCATTTGTAATTGTAAAATATTTACAGTTTCCAATGGTCAAATATCTCAATTCCGCCAAAAGAAAAAGGGTAGCACGATTGGCTTCATTTCTTGCATTTTTAGTTTTTGCCGGAAGTATTTATATGTTTGTAAATTTATTTAAAGAAAATCAATTTAAACAATCAGCCAAAAATTTAATAAATGACATCAAAAAGAGCGGCGTGAGCATTATTGATGAAAAAGATGAAGATATCAATTATAATAATAAAAGTGTAAAAATTTATGTTTACGGAAAAAAACTTTCTGCGGAAGAAATTAATTCTTGGAATGCAAAACTTCCTGAATATAGATTGAAAGACACCAAATTAATTGTGCAACAAGGCGCTGATGATTCAGATTTAAGGCATGACGTGAAAAATTTGACGGAATTGTATATGCAAAACCAACAAATAATTTCCTCAAGAGATGAATCCTTACGAGAAAAAGAAGCTAAAATTGAACTCCTGGAAACTGAACTTTCCAAATTTTACAATACTCAAATTCCATTTAAGCAAATTAGCCAGGAAGCCCAGATTAATTACAGCGACCTAAAGCAATTAAGCTATGCCAAAATGATAAAAACCAACTTTAAAACGGTTGATACCATTACCATATTTAATGCAGAATGGGACGCTACCACCCTAAATAAAGCCAATCAGGAGAAACTTTTAAAAAAGTGGCTTAAAATACGTTTAAATTTAGATTCACTGGTTCTAAACAATCGCTAAAATAAGCAATAACATCAAAAAATAATAAAGAAGCTGTCTCACAACTAGAGACGGTTTATTTATACTTTTATTTGGAAGTTTTATTAGTTTTTTGTATATTTAATCATTGATATACAGATACTTAACTATGAATTTCAGACATTACAACCAACAACAAACGATACTT
>NZ_JAUYUD010000044.1 GCF_030692605.1 Lutibacter sp. | reverse complement strand
TTAGGGCTATTCCGATGAAGGTATTCCAATACCTCAATCTCTTCATTTTTAAGTGTTATATATCTCATAATGAGATAAATATACGAAAATTATTATATATACGCAATAAAATACGACATTATTTTATTCTTATTACTTATTAGAGTTATCAATTCATTAGTTTTAACATAGCAATGAAATAAAAATAAATTTTTAACATTATTTCTGTTCTATTTCATCATTTTTTGCAATTGCTTTTCGTAATTCTTTTTGAAGTTTTAACCAATTTATAGATTTCTGTTCACTCCAATTCGTAAATGCATAATTGGTAAAATACTTATGCGCACCAACGAATTTTTCGTTTTCTAACAACCAATCAATATCTGATAACTTCTTACCTAGAATCTGCTCCCACTCTAATCTTAACAAGTTTGATTTTTCAATAAACGATTCTTTGCCCAAATGAAACAAATCGGCATCGCACATAATTTTTTGGATTATATTTAGTGGGTTTTGGGGAATTTTAGTAGCATTAATACATGTTTTAACTGCTTCAATTTTTTTCGAATCATATGACCTTTTAATCAAAAAAATTTCTGCAATGTTCATGCTGTTTTCTTCATGATTCTCGAACCCATTAATAAATCCAATATCATGAAACCAAGCTGAAAGTAAGACAATTTCCCTATTATCTTCAGAAATTCCTTCAGCCAAGGCAATTTCATTTGCAGCAAATACCACCTCAAGCGTATGAATATAATTATGATAAACAACCTGAGGTTTTAGATTGTTTTTAAACATTTCAAAAATATAACTTTGTATTTCCTTAAAAAAATCGTTTTCTAACATCTTTAACAATTTTACTTTATTCAAAAATACATAAAATTAGGTGGTTTAATTTTAAAATTTTATTTGAAATGTGAGTCGTTTTTTAATAAAGAAACTTTCCCTTTTTATTATAATTATTAATTTAATTAGTTACCCAATTTATAAAACTCAATATAATAAAGTGTTTATAAATGAATTTGAGTTTTATCATAGAGCAAGTGTTGGAGGAAACGATAGTTTAAGATATTATAGAAACAAACGTTCTGACGAAGACAAATCGTTTTACCAAAATACAGATATCTGTTTTAATTTACGTAATTTTAAAACGAAATTTATTCCAATACAAGTTGGAGTTTTTGGATGTTTTGAATAAGAAAGTGTTTAGCTTAAAAATGGGACATTAAACAATTGGAAAACTTCGTGCAATGGATAAATTTGGTTAGTTGGTGCTGAATTATTTACCTTAAAAGGCTCATTGTTTAATTCAAAAGATAGCACTTATTTTAATATGGGATTAGGCTTTGGATTTAAAAATATTTACGAATTATGAATAAAAAAATAACAGCTTTACTTTTTTTAGTGGTTTTATTATCGGCTAAAATGACTTCACAGCAAATTCAAGTCAAGAAAATTAATTCAAGAGAACTTGGAACCGAACGTATACTTAAAATTTATGTTCCACCTAGCTATAACGAAGATAATACTAAATTATATCCAATAACAGTTGTTTTAGATGCTGAATATTTGTTCGATGTTTATGTTGGAAATGCCATATTATTTGCAAATATAGATGAAGCTCCTGAGCAAATTATTGTTGGTATATATCAAAACCAATTCAATGAACGTTTTGAAGATTGTTCTTTTCAAAAAGAAAACAGTCTACCAACAGATCGTGGCGCTGCTTTTTACAGATTTATACGAAGTGAATTGGCAACTTATATGGAAAGTAATTATCGGATTTCACCTTTTAAAACCATTATTGGAAATACTTTAACCGCAAATTTTCTAAATTATTTTTTAATTGAAGACCACCCAGGTTTTAACGCATTTATAGCCATTAATCCTTATTTAGGGCTGGATATTCCTACAATGTTAGATCAGAAAGTAAAAACATTAAAGGATGAGAATATTTACTATTATCTAAGTAATGGCTCTTATAATACAGAAAAGTATGCTGCTGAAATAAATAATGCACATCAACTTTTATCTAAAAGTAACAATCCAAAATTTAAATACAAATACCAAAATATAGATGGCGCCACAAAAACATCTTCTATTGGTGTTTCAATTTCTAATGCCTTGGCTTTTATTTTTGAATTATATTCCGCCATTTCCACAGAAGAATTTGAAAAAAATATCAAAAATTTGTCTCCTGCTGACGCAATTGCTTACCTAGAAAATAAATATGTTGAAATTGATTATTTATTCGGAAGCAATTTAAAAATTCGTGAAAAAGATATTTTTGCTATTGAAAGTATTGTTATGGATAAAGAAAATGGAGATTATTTAAAAGATTTTGGAGAAATGATTAATAAATTATATAAAGAATCACCTATTGGAGATTATTATATTGGTCGTTATTACGAAACTGGAAACAAATTAAAACAAGCTCTAAATTATTACAAAAGTGGCTATATGAAATTACCAGAAGGTGACCCAAATGCCGATGGGTATTATGAAAATATAGATCGTATTATATTAAAACAAAGTGGTTTATATGTAGAACCTGAACAAAAAAAAGAAAATTAATAGTATGAAAAAACTAACACTCATTTTAATTCTAGCTCATTTTAGTTTGAACATTTTTGCCCAAGAAGATTCAGTTATTAATGTAAATATTCCTTCTGAACAAAAATATCAATTTTCAACCGTAATTGATATTGAAGCGAGCAACGTAAAAAATCAAGGAAATACAGGAACCTGCTGGAGCTTTTCGGCATCATCATTTTTAGAATCAGAAATATATAGAACCACTGGAGAATTTATAGATATTTCTGAAATGTATAATGTAAGACATACCTATAATTCAAAGGCTTACACCTATGTAATGAGGCAAGGGAAAACTCAATTTAGTGAAGGTGGATTGGCTCATGATGTTTTTAATTCTATAAAATTAAACGGACTAGTACCTGAATATAGCTATACAGGTTTGGCAACCGATTCGACCCGATATAATCATGAAAAACTAGTTCCAAAAATGCAATTGGTTTTAGACAACTACATTAAATTAGCAAATAAAACAGGTGTTAATTGGAAAAAACAAGTCGATTCTATTTTAAATATAGAATTAGGAGTAATGCCTCAATATTTTATATTTAACGGTGTTACTTACAATTCTAAATCCTTTTTAGAATACACCCAAATAAATCCTTCAAGCTATTTAACATTAACATCTTTTACCCATCAGCCTTTTTATAATTCAATTATATTAGATATTCCCGATAATTTTTCAAATGGCATTTTTTATAATATCCCAATATCAGATTTGGTAAGTACTGTCGATGAGGCTCTTAAAAAAGGTTTTACCTTAACCTTAGATTGTGATGTTTCAGAAGAAACATTTTCACAAAAATATGGCATTGCAGTTATACCAAAAAACAGTAAAAACAATGAAAAATCAATGACCTATATTGTTGAAGAACCTATAATTTCACCTGAATTTAGACAGCAAGAATTTGAAAATTACAATACCACCGATGATCATTTAATGCATATTATTGGGTTGGTTAAAGACCAAAATGGAACAGAATATTACAAAATAAAAAATTCTTGGGGAGCAAGCGGTAGTCGAATTGGCAATGGAGGGTATTTATTTATGAGTAAAACCTTTTTTAAGCTGAAAACAATCTCCGTTACTCTGCATAACGATGCAATTTCTGAAACTTTAAAAAAACAATTAAAAACTTAAAAAAATAATTATTTTTGATTTATAAATTTGCAGACCTAATTCCCTCTTCGGAAATAGTAATAAGTTTTTGCTTAAATAAGCCCCCAATAGCACTTTTAAACGCCTTTTTACTCATTCCAAGTTGATATTTAATTTCAACAGGATCACTTTTATCGTTTAAAGCTAAAAATCCATCATTTTCTTTAAGTGCTTTTAAAACAACAATTTCATACTTAACAATGGTGTTTTTAAAACCAATTGGTTGAAGACTCACATCAAGTTTTCCGTCTTCACGAATTTTTTTAACGTATCCAACGAGTTTTTCACCTTCAGCAATTTTTTGAAAAAGTTCATTTTTATAGAGTAATCCTTCATACGTGTGATTTACCAACACTGTAAAACCTAGGCCCGTATTTCTCCCTACCAATAATTCAACTTTATCTCCAACTTTTAATTCCATAGGTATTTATTTTAAATTGCTAAAATACGCTTTTAAAATTTTATCGTTATCTTCTCTTGGTGTGAAAATTTCTACTAATTTAGGGGTTGTCGAAATTTGGTAAAAAGAACTTAATTGTTTGTTCAAATTTTCCAAATTATCAACCGAAACATATTCAAAATTAAACATTTTGCATAAATGTTCTGCAGTTAAACTATGTGGTGTTTCAAAATAATCCAACGCATTAGAATTTTTCGGTCCAGAAATAAATCTAAAAATACCTCCACCTCCATTGTTTACCACAATTATTCTAAAATTAGAAGGTATATAATTATTCCACAGGGCATTGCTATCGTAAAAAAAACTGATATCACCTGTTATAAAAACAACAGGATCCTTACTAGTATAAGCAGCTCCAATTGCAGTACTTGTTGAGCCGTCGATTCCGCTTGTACCTCTATTACAAAAAATCTTTAAGCTTTTTTCAATGTCAAATAATTGAGCATATCTAATAACCGAACTATTCCCTAATTGCAATTGCCAATTTTTAGGAATGTTTTTCAATAATGATTCAAATACTTTTAAATCTGAAAAAGCACATTCATCTAAAAAGTGTTGATGCTTTTTTATTCTGATTTCTTTTTTAGCTAACCAATAATTCTGATAGTTGCTTTCATTTTTTTTTGTTAAAAAGAAAAACTGACTAAAAAATAATTGTGGTGAAATTTTAAAATGGTGGGTTAAGCAATGAAACGTATCAAAAGCCCTTAAAGAATCTATATGCCAATGCTGTTTTGGTTGAAATTTTCGCAACTGTTCTTTTATTTTTTTTGAAACAATTAAACCTCCTAAACTAATTAATATATCTGGTCTAAATTTCTCAAGTTCATCATCATCAAATGGAAAAATCAACTTATCAATACAATTTATAAATTTTGAATTATGCACATTTGCCGTATTTTCGGTTAAAACCAATACAGAAGAATCTTTAAGAAAATGGTCTAATTGTATTTGCAATAAATCATCAGGGAAATGAGAACCAACTAAAACCATTTTTTTTGAAGATGAATTCCATAAATTAGCAAACTCCTGAAGTCCATCAACATTTAAAGGGATTTCTGGAACTTCAATAGAAAACAAGTTTTCTGTATTAACACCTTCAATATCAGTTGCTTCAATAGTAGCATATAAAGGTTCGTCAAATGGGGCATTAATATGAACAGGCCCTTTTTGTTGAATTGCTATTTTTAACGCGTTTTCTATTTGAAATATATCATTTTCTGCTCCCAAATTAGCATTGTAAAGGCAATGATTTTCAAACACGTTTTTTTGCCTAATAGTTTGTCCATCTCCAACATCAATAAGGTAATCTGGCCTATCAGCAGAAATAATTACCAATGGTATATGGCTATAAAATGCTTCTGAAATAGCAGGATAATAATTTAACAATGCCGATCCAGAAGTACAAACCAATGCCACAGGCTTTAGTGTTTGCTGGGCAATTCCCAAAGCAAAAAAACCAGCACATCGTTCATCAACAACCGATAGACTTTCAATCTTTTTTGAAGCATTAAATCCAATAATTAAAGGTGCGTTTCTAGAACCAGGAGAAACAACAACAGTTGTTATTCCAAATTTTTCACAAGAATATACTATTTGATTGGCTAATTTATTTTGAGGTATAAAAGGCATTTTTAATATTTAATAATTGCTGTTAAATTCGTTTTTTTTAAATAAGATAAAATTGTTTTCTTTTTTAACATCTTGCTCCTTTTCGTTTTTTACCAATTTTTCCCATTTCCATTATTTTGTTAATATACTCTTTTGCAAATGGTACTTTACAAACTGTTCCAATTCTTTAAGAATTTCTTTAGTATTCATAAGTTGCTATTTAAATTTGATCAATTTTAATTACAAAGTTAAGGAAAGTAAGCCTACAAATAAGTCCATTAAAGAATGGCTTTTATTGTTTGAGTTTTGAAAACTGTTTCCTCCCATTCTTTTTGAGGTTCACTTTGTGATGTAATCCCACCTCCAACATATAAGGCAACTGTATTTTCTTTTACCTTCATACACCTCAAATTAACAAATAATTCCGTCTTTTTCGAAACATTTAATTCTCCTAAATAACCTGAATAAAACTCTCGATGATAGCCCTCGTTTTCAATTATAAATTTCAGAGATTTATCTTTTGGAAAACCGCAAATTGCTGGAGTTGGGTGCAAACAATTAATGATATTTTTTAAAAAGTAAGGCTTTATCATTTCGCCTGAAATAGTGGTACTCAAATGAACCATTTTACCTGCAGTTACCGAAATGGGGCCATTTAAACTAATTTTATCTACATGTGTTTTGAGCTGTTCCACCATAAAATCGGTTACAATTTGCTGCTCTTCTAGCTCTTTTTCACCCCATTTAGTTTCTAGGTGGTTAAAATTCTCAAGTTTAAGTTGTGTACCTGCCAAAGAAACTGTTTTGATTGTTTTATTTGAAATTTCTAATAGCTTTTCTGGCGTTGCACCTAACCATAATCCAATTTTTGGATGAAACCAACAATACACAAATGCATTTTGATAATTCAATAACATTTTTTCAAAAATTGTCACAATCGAAATGGCTTCAACGTTTATAATTTCTTTTCGCGACAAGACAATTTTTTTTGCAAACCCACTTTTTATAAAATCAATTCCTTTTTGAACCAACTTTAAATGATTTTTTTTTAGGACTTCAGAATCTTCAAATACAACATCGGTATTTTTAATATTATCTACAACTAGTGTGTCAAAACTGCTTGCTTTTATTATTTTACAACAATCTATTGGAAAAATAATGCTATTTTCTAATGAATTAAAAGGTGCAAAAACAAATCCACTTTTTTCAAAATCATCCAAGAAATAAACCTCATCATTCTTCTGAATATAACTTGTAACAACTTTATCATTCGGTTTTCTATAAACTGCAAATGGTATTTTTTTTGTTATGTTTTTTTCAATTTCATGAAATAAAAATGACAATGTACAATCCAAAATATTTTATTTAAAATAATTACTTAAATTTTAGGCAATATAATATTAGTAAGTTTACAAATTGAAATCAATTTATCAGCTTCATCAGTTACTTTAATCTCAATTAAATGTGTAGTTCTTCCTTTATGAATAAATGTTGCAGTTGCGGTTACAATTCCATTTTTAATACTGCTTAAATGGTTTGCAGAAAATTCAATCCCACGTACTACAAATTTCTCATTATCAATTATCAACATCGAAATTGGGCTTCCTACACTTTCTGCCAAAGCCATAGTTGCGCCACCGTTTAAAACACCATCTGGTTGGTGCACTCTCTTATTAACTGGCATGGTAGCAATTAAATAATCATCGCCAACATCAATATATTCAATAGCTAAAGTTTCCATCAACGTATTTTTTCTTAAACTATTTAAAACCTTTAGCGTTTCTTGTTTCGACATCATAAAAAAATATTTGATTGTAAAAATAGGAATTTAACTTTAAATTGTAACTTTGATAAATCAATAAAAAAAATGTTATGGCTTACAAATTGAGAGTTATTTTGGACGTTGAAGAAGATGTTATTAGAGATATCTTAATATCTGAAACGATTACTTTAGAAGAGTTACATTTTACTATTGCAAAATCATTTGGTTTTGGAGGGCAAGAAATGGCTTCTTTTTACCGAGCAGACGATCAATGGGAACAAGGTGATGAAATACCACTTTGTAATATGTCCGACGATGATGATGCTTTTGATATGGGTAATTGCATGGTAAGTTCTATTTTAAAAGAAGAAGGTGACAAACTGATTTATGTTTATGATTTTTATGCAATGTGGGCCTTCTTTGTTGAATTATCGGAAATTAAAAAAATGAGCACAAAAGAATTACCAATAATTGCATTAACCATTGGTATTACTCCCAAAAATGCTCCTGAAAAGGAATTTATTTCAGACGATTTTGATCCATTTAAGGATGATTTTAACCAAGAGGATGAAAATTTTGATAATTATGGTGACCCTGATTCAGATGAATTTCACTATTAATTTAACAACCATATTTTCACAAATTTGGCTCAATATGTATAAGCACCTGTCCTAAATTAGGTAACTTTAGTTTGAGTGCATCTTTTAAATTGTGTGAAATTTTATGCCCTTGCTCAACAGATATTTGGCCGTTTACAATTGCGTGTAAATCCACATGAAAAATCATTCCAGCCTTTCTAACATAACATTTTTCCGTTCCTAAAACGCCATCAACTTTTAATGAAATATGTCTTATTTCAGCAATCAAATCATCGTAAACATGTTCATCCATCATTTCACCAAGAGCAGGTCTAAAAATTAGGTAACTATTAAATAATATAAATCCCGCAGCAAATAAAGCGGCCCAATCATCTGCAGTTTCATAACCTTTTCCAAATAATAGTGCAATAGAAATTCCAATAAAAGCAGCAATTGAAGTTAATGCATCACTTCGGTGGTGCCATGCATCTGCCTTTAATGAACTACTATTTGTTTCCTTACTTTTTTTTAGAACATATTGGTAAGAAATTTCTTTCCAAACTATTATAACAGCTAAAACTATAAGTGTCCAAGCCTCCGGTGATTTATGTGGAATTAGAATATTTTGAATGCTTTGATGAGCAATTAAAATTGCAGAGGTTATTAAAAACCCAACCACTAAAAAAGTAATTAAAGGTTCTATTCTGCCATGACCATAAGGGTGGTTTTTATCTGGGGGTTTTTGTGCGTATTTTAATCCCAAGAGAACAAGAATTGAAGAGAAAATATCAGTGGTAGATTCTATTGCGTCTGCAATTAGGGCAAACGAATTTCCAAAAAATCCAGCTAGTCCTTTGATTATTGCAAGTAATAAATTTCCTGCTATACTAAAATAAGTTGCTTTTATTGCTTTAATTTCATTTGTCATAGAGGAGTTAATCTTATCTATCATGAATGATATACGTGTTTACATTTTCGTAATTTCTTACAACAAAATCAAATGCAACTTTCAATATTGAACCCATTGAATTACATTTTTTAAAATTTTTATCATTAGTGTACACATTTAAATCCATTTTTAACTGATGAATTTTTTCAGGAGTTGAAATTTTATCGTTCACCATACAATTCAATAAATCATTTACTCTTTCATGTGAACCTTTAATTCTTCGAGCAATTGCGGATCGTTCTTCTTTTTTATATTGTTCAACAGATTCTTCCTGTAAGTTTTCACTAACCATTTTCACAAATGGATAATTTTCTTTAAAAAACTGTGGAAAATAAACTTTTAAATTGCCCTCAAAGCATTGCTGATCGAAATCCATGGCTCTAATTCTGTATTCTACTTGATCAAAATCGTATGACGCAACAATTACATAATTATAAGCTCTCATATCCCCTAATAATCGGATCATGCAGCGTTCGTTAAATTTAACAAACTCTTTCGATAATCTTTTTTTACCGCTTATTGATACATTTTTTAAATTTTCGGCTAAAAATTGATCGCCTGGAATTCCCAACACATGCTCTTCAATCAAGGTGTCTTTATACACCAAAAAATTAATATTATTAGGCGATAAAATATGTTCTAATTCTAAACCATAAACTCTAGAAGCATCTGCTTTTTTAATATATATATAAGTATGGTTATCATTTAAAATATTTCTAATTTTTACTCTAAATGGTTTAGAATTTCCAAAAGTGCAATAGTCAATTGCGTCAACGGTTATAAAAGGGAGAGAATCTTCACTACCATCACCATGCAAAATAACATACATTCTTTTTAAACTTAAATCAATTTCATCACGTTCATGTTCGGCATAATACACTCTTATCCAAAGGGTATCATCTCCATTTTTATCATATACTTCAATAGCACCAGCAAAACGTAACAAATCATCGTAAAAAACAGGAATTTTAATATTTCTATTATATTCTGTTAAATATTTATATAACTGTTCATTAATTGGATATGCTGGCTTTTTTTTAGAAATTAATTTTTCTTCCATACTTTTATTCATCTTATTATGCCAAAATTACTATATTGTAGTAACAATTTTAAATTATCTTCGTCTTAATTTTACACTAAGCTATAAAACTTTGGAAACAATACTATCAATTAATAATCTTAATAAAAAATTTGGAAAAATACATGCAGTAAACAATCTTTCTTTTGAAATAAAAAAAGGAAATGTTTATGGTATATTAGGACCAAATGGAAGTGGAAAATCAACAACTTTAGGAATTATTCTAAATGTAGTAAACGAAACTTCGGGCAGTTTCAGTTGGTTTGATGGAAAAATATCGACCCATCAGGCATTAAAAAAAGTAGGGGCAATTATTGAACGCCCAAACTTTTATCCATACATGACTGCCATTCAAAATTTAAAATTAGTTTGTAAAATTAAAGGGATACCCTATACAAAAATTGAAGAAAAGCTAAAAACTGTTAATTTATTTGAACGAAAAGATAGTAAATTTAGCACCTATTCTTTAGGAATGAAACAGCGATTGGCAATTGCTTCTGCTTTACTAAATGATCCAGAAATTTTAATTTTAGACGAACCTACAAATGGTTTAGACCCTCAAGGAATTCACGAAATTAGAGGGATTATAAAAGAGGTGGCTTCTGAAGGAACAACCATTCTTTTAGCTTCGCATTTATTAGATGAAGTAGAAAAAGTTTGTTCACATGTTGTTGTAATTAGAGAAGGTATTAAATTATATTCTGGTAGAGTTGATGAATTAACTGCTTCTCACGGTTTTTTTGAATTAAAAGCAGATGTTACTAATGAAACACTTCTTGATTTATTAACCAAATTTGAAGGAATTTCCTCAACTAAACTTGTAGATGAATTATTAATTGCTACTTTAAATAAACCTATTTCACCTACAGAAATAAATGAATATTTATTTAAGAATGGAATTATTTTATCGCATTTGGTGAAAAGAAAACCAAGTTTAGAACAACAATTTTTAACCTTAACTTCAAAAAACTAATTTATGTTCCGACTTTTAAATATTGAAATTCATAAATTAAAACATAGCCGTGCAAGTAAAGTTCTAATAATTTTCTATTTTTTACTTCTCACATCTATTGCACTTATTGCAGCCATTAAATTCGATATTGGACCTATAAAATTTCATCTAGCTGAACAAGGAATTTTTAATTTTCCGTATATCTGGCATTTTAATACGTATATAGCAGCTATTTTTAAGTTTTTCCTTTTGCTGGTAATTGTTTCAATGATGGCAAATGAGTATAGCAATAAAACGTTGAAACAAAATTTGATTGATGGTTTAAGTAAAAAAGAATTTATACTCTCTAAATTTTATACGGTACTTTTATTAGCGATACTTTCAACTATTTTTGTGTTTATTGTATCTTTAATTTTGGGATATGTGTACTCCGATTTTACTGAATTTGCCATTTTAACAACAGATCTTATTTATTTTGTTGCATTTTTTGTAAAACTGACCGGATTTTTTTCTTTTGGTTTATTTTTAGGAATTTTAGTAAAACGATCAGCTTTCGCAGTTGGTGCAATGATTGTTTGGTCTATGATTGAAGGATTTACCAAAGGAATGATTTATTGGAAATTTGAAGATTATGTAAGTGAAATTATGCGATTTTTCCCATTGGAAGCAATGAGTAACTTAATTAAAGAACCTTTTACACGATTAAGTGCCGTGAAAACAGTTGCAAAACAAGTTGGAGAAGACCTATCTAAGGATTTTTCTGTACAATATTTAGATGTTATAATTGTGCTTATTTGGACAATAATTTTTATATATCTATCCTATAATTTATTGAAAAGAAGAGATTTGTAAACTAATTCAAAATTTTAATACTAGTTATTTTTATATTTGAATAATATTTCAATGATTTTCTGAATGAAAAAATTAATTACACTGTTATTTATTTTAACCAGTTTGATTGTTTTTGGTCAAGGAGAAGCTAATTTTTGGTTCTTTGGGAGAAATGCTGGTTTAGATTTTAATAGCGGAACACCTATTCCAATCTCAGGAAGTCTTAGCACATATGAAGGGTGTGCTTCTTTTTCTGATAGAAATGGAAACCTATTATTTTATACTGATGGGACAAGCGTTTGGGATAAAAATGATAATTTAATGCCTAACGGTACAAATTTAAAAGGTAATTCTTCGAGTTCACAATCTGCCATAATAGTTCCTCATCCAGGAAAACCTACTATATTTTATATTTTTACAGTTGGTGCAAGTATAAGTGGTGTTCCTACTCAAGGATTAAATTGTTATACAGTAGACATGACTGCAAACAGTGGTTTAGGAGATATTATAGGTGTACCTATAGATTTATCTTATGGGTTAAATGCACAATGGACCGAAAAAGTCACCTCTGTAAAAGGAGCAGATTGTAATACATTTTGGGTAGTTTCGTTAGTACAAAATACCTACTATTCCTATAAAATTGATGATAGAAATGGCTTAAACCCAATACCTGTACTTTCTCCCGTTAATTATTTTTCTAGTGATCGAAGAGGGTATTTAAAAGTATCCCCTGATGGGAAAAAATTGGCAAGTGCTTTTTTTACTCAATATAATGAGACCAATGGAACAAACGTTGTTGGAAATGGAAAACTTATTTTATATAACTTTAACGATTTAACTGGTGTGGTGTCTAATAATGGCATCGAAGTGATTTCAAATGCTCAATTGGATGGAGCGCCTTATGGAGTAGAATTTTCACCGTTGTCAAGTAAATTATACATTTCAACTTTTGATGGATTTAGCAATAAACTTTTTCAATATGATTTACAAAATAGCAATATAATTTATAGCAAATATTTAGTTAATTCACAAATTGGTTATAGAGGAGCTCTGCAATTAGCTCCAAATGGAAAAATTTACGCAACCGTTCCTCCAAATTATAATAATGGAACAAACAATTTAAATGCTATTAATTTACCCGATGAATTAGGTGTAAATTGTAATTTTCAATTAAATGCACTAAATTTAGGAACAGGATATGCAATGCAAGGATTACCACCTTTTATCGCCTCTTTATTATTACCAGTTGAAATAACTGATGGATTATCTACTCAAAATCTTAACAATACAACTATTAAAAGATGTATTGGTGATAGTTATCAATTAACTGCTCAAAATATTACTGGAACACCAATTTATAAATGGCATTTTAATAGCATTGTTGTAAGTACAACGGCAACATTAAACACAGGTATTTTATCATCCGCATCTGCTGGAACCTATCTTTTAGAAATTGAGACAACAGATATTTGTGGTTTCCGTATTTCATACAAAGGAGAAGTAAAAATTGAAGTTTACAACCCCCCAACAATTACCAGACCTGCTGATATTTTAGAATGCGATACTGATACAGATGGGTTTTTAACTATAAATTTAAACTCTTTAAGAGATTCCCAAGTTTTAAACACACAAAGCTTCTCAGAATTTGAAGTACGCTATTTTAAGAATCAATCGGATGCAACTACAAATACAAATGCTATTGGGCCTAATTATACTAATATTATTCCTTTCGGAAATACGACATTGGTTGCTAGAATTCAAAATATTCAAAATCCAAGTTGTTTTAAAACTGAAACTTTTAGATTTCAGGTTTTCGAAAAACCAAATCCGCCAGCAACCATTACAAATATATCTGTTTGTGATAGTAACGCAACAGGAACAGATATTGATGGCTTTGAAATTTTTAATATAGCAACAAAACAATCTGAAATTTTAAATGGCCAAAATCCTACAAATTTTACCATAAAGTATTTTTCCGATGCTGGGTTAACAGTTCGAATTAACAATCCTTCAACATACAAAAACGATCAACCTTCTAGCCAAACCATTTATGTTGAAATTACAAACAACTTAAAACCAGACTGTGAAATTGTACGAAATTTTAGCATTAATGTGATGCCGCTACCTGTAATAGTTTCTAACTACACAATGAAACAATGCGATGAGGATGGTGTTGTAGATGGTTTTACCAATTTTAATTTAAATGAAGCAAACATATTTTTAACCAATGCCAATCCAAATTATACGGTAACATACTATTTATCAAGCGTAAATGCACAAAATAAAATTGGAGTTATAAATCCATTTTCGTTTTCAAATGCTACAAAAAATATTGTTTTTGCTCGAATAGAAAATTCAAATGGGTGCTATAGACTAGCACAAGTAAATTTATTGGTATCAGCTACTTCAGGCCTTTCAAATTATTTAAAAACAGTAACGTTATGTGATAATGATGGTCAGATTGATGGAATGGGGTATTTTAATTTATCTGATTATTCCGCTGAAATAATTGGATTATTACCTGCAGGACAAAATTTAAAAGTTTCTTATTTTAGAAATTTTAATGATGCCCAATTAGAAACGAATGAAATTTCACAATCTAAGCCATATTATTCTGAAGTACCATTCATTCAACCTATTTATATACGCGTTAAAAGTTTGGATAATGGAGCTTGTTTTGGTTTGGGATATCACTTAAATCTTTCCATAAATCCAAGACCCGAATTTAAAATAGATGCCACAGCTATTTATTGCGAAAATTTACCTCCAATTATAATTAAACCTTACAATTTTAAAGGAACATATACTTACGAATGGTTTAATCAAAACAACAAACTTATTAGCACAAATTCTTCAGCGATTATTTCTAGCGGTGGTACCTACACTGTAATTGCTAGTTCAGCATTTGGGTGTAAATCATTTCCTCAAACAATTGTGATAAAACCATCTAAAATTGCGTCATTATCTTATGATGATATTACTGTGATGGACGACTCTGCAAATAATACTATTACATTAGCAACTGGTAATTTAGGCATTGGAGATTATGTATTTTCATTAAACGACAATTTTAATAATTACCAAGACTCTCCATTTTTTGATAATCTTAATGCTGGTATTCACACCCTTTTTGTAAAAGATAAAAATAATTGTGGCATTGCTGAAATTGAAGTTTCAGTTATTGGATACCCTCGTTTTTTTACTCCAAATAATGATGGTATAAATGACAGGTGGAAAGTGTTAGGAGTAAATGAAAATTTTTATGTAAACTCAAACATTTTTATTTTTGATAGATACGGAAAATTAATTACTCAAATTGATCCAAAAGGTGATGGATGGAATGGTATTTTTAATGGTAATTTTTTGCCCGCATCCGACTATTGGTTTTCAGTTGAATTAATTGACAGGAATGGAAACATCAAAATTAAAAAGGGGCATTTCAGCCTTATCAGACGTTAATATTATATAAATCTTCAAAAAATTGTTTTTAGTACAGCTTCTTTCTTTACTTTTTTTTTATAAAAGAACATTTTATTAAAATCAATTTCATTTAGTTTATTTTTGCAAAATGCAATTTCAATTAGAATCAAATTTTAAACCAACTGGAGATCAGCCTGAAGCAATTAATCAACTTGTTGAAGGAATTAATTCTAATGAAAAATATCAAACTTTGTTAGGTGTTACAGGTTCTGGAAAAACTTTTACAATTGCTAATTTAATTCAACAAGTCCAAAAACCAACCTTGGTTTTAGCACACAATAAAACATTAGCTGCACAGCTGTACTCAGAATTTAAACAGTTTTTTCCAAAGAATTCTGTAGAATATTTTGTTTCATATTACGATTATTATCAGCCTGAAGCGTACTTGCCTGCAACTGGAACTTATATTGAAAAAGATTTATCAATTAATGAAGAAATTGAAAAATTAAGGATTAGTGCTTCTTCTGCGCTACTTTCGGGTAGAAGAGATGTCATAATTGTGGCATCAGTTTCTTGTATTTATGGAATTGGAAATCCTGTGGAATTCAAAAAAAATATTATTTCAATAGAAATAAATCAAACCATTTCAAGAACAAAATTATTGCATCAATTAGTTACAAGTTTATATTCTAGAACAGAAACAGAAATAAGCAGTGGAACATTTAAAGTTAAAGGAGATACCATAACTATTTACCCTTCGTATGGAGAACATGCGTATAGAATTCATTTTTTTGGTGACGAAATAGAAGAAATTGAAAGTTTTGATGTTATTAATAACTTAGTCATTGAAAAATTTGAACAATTAAATATTTACCCAGCAAATTTATTTGTTACATCGCCGGATGTGTTGCAAAATGCTATTCACGCAATTCAGGAGGATTTAATGAAACAATTTGAATATTACAAAGAAATAGGTAAACATTTAGAAGCAAAGCGTCTAAAAGAGCGCACTGAATTTGATTTAGAAATGATTCGTGAGTTGGGTTATTGCAGCGGAATTGAAAACTACTCTCGCTACTTAGATGGTCGTGAGCCAGGCACAAGACCATTTTGCTTATTAGATTATTTTCCTGAAGATTATTTAATGGTTGTTGATGAAAGTCATGTAACAATTCCCCAAGTTCATGCTATGTATGGCGGTGACCGTTCAAGAAAAGAAAATTTGGTAGAATATGGGTTTCGATTACCTGCAGCAATGGATAACCGTCCATTAAAATTTGAAGAATTTGAAGAAATTCAGAATCAAGTAATTTTTGTTAGTGCCACTCCTGCAGATTATGAGCTACAAAAAACAGAAGGTGTTTTTGTGGAACAAGTTATTAGACCAACAGGATTATTAGATCCGGAAATTGAAGTAAGACCGAGCATCAATCAAATAGATGATTTAATTGAAGAAATTCAGCTTAGAGTTGAAAAAGATGAACGAACCTTGGTAACTACTTTAACCAAAAGAATGGCTGAAGAGCTCACAAAATATTTAAGTCGAATTAGCATTCGTTGCAGATATATACACTCTGATGTTGACACCCTTGAACGTGTTGAAATTATGGCCGATTTGCGAAAAGGGGTATTTGATGTTTTAATTGGAGTTAACCTTTTAAGAGAAGGGTTGGATTTACCCGAAGTATCTTTAGTCGCCATTTTAGATGCTGATAAAGAAGGTTTTTTACGTTCGCATCGTTCTTTGACTCAAACTATTGGCAGAGCTGCAAGAAATATTGAAGGCAAATCCATTATGTACGCCGATAAAATTACACGAAGTATGCAATTAACTATTGATGAGACCGATAGAAGAAGGGAAAAACAAATAGCATATAATTTAGAAAATAACATAACACCTACTCAAATAGTTAAAAATATAGAAAACACCTTAGCTAAAAATACGGTTTCATCTTATAATTACGATAATTCTGCTGCAATGGCTGCGGAAGAAGAATTGGCCTATTTACCAAAAAATGAAATTGAAAAACGCATAAAAGAAAAACGAAACCTAATGGAAGAAGCTGCCAAAGGTCTCGATTTTATTGCTGCTGCCAGATTGCGTGATGAAATTAAATTATTGAAAGATAATTTATAAAAAAATATACTGATCGGATTAATAAATCACTACCCAATCCAATTTTTAAAATCTTTTACTCGTTCTCTACTAACTATAATTTCATCTTCTTTATACGATTGCAAAACTAATTTTAATCTACTGTTTGTGTATGAAATAATATCTTTAATCTCATTAATATTCACAAAATATTTTCTGCTTACCCTAAAAAACATTTCTGGTGAAAGTTTAGATTCTAGTTGATCCAAAGTTTCTTCTAACAAATAGGTTCTATTATCAATGGTATGAATATGCGTTGACTTATTTTCACTATAAAAGCATTCAATAGTTTCTGTTGAAATCATTTTTAAATGCTGACCAATTTTTACTGTAAATCTCTTTTTAAAATTGGTTTGATTAGGGTTTAAAAGTTTTTTTAATTCACTAATATCTAACGAATTAGTTCCTGAATGATATAATTCCTTATATTTTTTAATAGCATTTTCTAACTCTTCAGTGTCAATTGGTTTTAGCAAATAATCAACACTGTTCAATTTAAAAGCTTTTAATGCATATTCATCATAAGCTGTTGTAAAAATAATAGCACTTTTAATATCTACCTCTTCAAATATTTCGAATGATAATCCATCTGATAATTGAATATCTAAAAACAACAAATCTGGTTGCTCGTTGTTTTGAAACCAATTAATCGATTCTTCAATTGAATGAAGCATTGCAATTGGCTCTATACCAAAATCATTCAACATTCTATTTAATCTGCGAGCTGCAGGCTTTTCATCTTCAATAATTACTACTTTCATTTTTTAGTATCGGGTATTTGGTATTTAGGCTAACTAACTTTAAACTTTAAACTTTAAACTTTTTTCTACTCCCAAAACTCTTTTTTGTCCTTATCCATCATTTCTTTTATTTTCCTTTCTTCCCAATTAGACCCCAATAAAAAGTTCATCCCAAAAACATTAAAGGCATGAAAAACAATTCCAATTCCCCAAAAAAGTGCTGTGTTATACGTTTGCCATTGCCAAAAATTATCCCATCCATCTTCTGAAAAAACCCTTGTTAAAATTAAAAACAAATTCACCAATATATATATGGCAAGATGTACATAGAAACCTTTTATAGATTTCACTTTCTTTTTTGCTCTTAGATATTTTTGTTCTTCTAAATTTGAATTTTCCATCCTATTAAAATTTTTGATTATTATTCTTATCCATAAGTTCTTTAATTTTTCGATCTTCCCAGTCTTTCCCAAAAATTAGGTTATGCCCAAAAACTCCAAACCCATGAAACACCAATCCAATTCCCCAACCAAGCATTGGCCAAAAAAACCACCAATAATTTGGAGATGTCATGTAATTTATAAAAAATAAAAATGGAATTACTAGGCAATACGACAGTAAATTTGAATAAAACCCTTTAATAGCATCTACTCTTTTTTTTGCTCTTCTATATTTTTCTTCTTCATTATAAAATGTTTTCATTTTGTTTAGTTTTATTTTGCTGTAAGCTTTTTATGCTTTAGCTGTTATTATTAATTAATTTTGTTTCAAATTATCACTCGACTAGCTCGAAAAGGAGACTTTAATTCAATCTATTGCACTTTCAACTAATAACTTTGAACTTTGAACTTTAAACCTATTCCCAATATTGTTTACGATCTTCATTCATATATTCTTGAATTTTACGATCTTCCCACTCTCTTCCTAAAAATGGATTGTATGCAAATGCTTTAAGTCCTTGAATAACTAATCCTAATCCCCAACCAAGCATTGGAAACCAAAACCAATGGAATTCTGGCGAATATTCTAAATTAATATAAATTAAAAAAGGAATTACAATACAATATGCTATAAGACTTGAATAAAACTCTTTAATTTCTTCTACACGCTCTACAGCACGCATATATTTGCTACTTTCAATATTTTCTGATGGTTTCATAATTGTTGTTTTTTGAGTTAGTAATGGTAATTTTACTATAAATTTTTCTGCAATCTTTTCAATAGAAACTTTTTTTAATGTTATTAAGTTATATCTGTCTATAATATTTTTTAATCCAACTTTTGTTCCTTGTTCTAATATTGCCTTTGGATTATAATTATTGGTTATTACTAAATAACCATCCTCTTCTGTTATTACGACTTTAAGTGGATTTTCTTCGGAAACTACATTATGTTTTATGGTGTTTTCTAACAATAATTGCAAGGATAATGGTATGATTTTTAATTCAGAATTACTTGCTTTATCAGGAATTTCAAAGGTTACGGCGTTTTCAAAACGCATTGTTAATAATTCCATATACGTTTTTGCAAATTGCAATTCTTCATCTAAATCAATTAAATCTTTGCTTTTTTGTTCCAACACATACCGATAAACTTTTGAAAGTTTTGTAGTAAATTTTTCAGCCTGTGCCGGATTTTCACCTATTAAAGAGGTTAGTACATTTAAACTATTAAATAAAAAATGTGGATCTATCTGACTTTTTAACGATTCGAATTTTGCTGTTTCCGTTTTGGCAACAATCTGTTGTTCTTTTACTTTGTTTTCGGTTAGCGCTTTGTAAAAATAGATTGTATGAAAAATTAAACTAACAATTAAAGTAATTACCAACCCAAATACATAATAATTTAGAGCGAATGGATCGTTTATAAATTGTTCAAATGGCTTTCCTAAAATAAGAATAATTGAGATCCCTCTTAACAATGTTAATCCAGCCATAGTTACTACCACAGAACCTATTGCACCAATAATTAGGCGTTGTTTTGACTGTTTTTCCCACGTAAATTTTTTATTTAAATAAAAAAAGAAATAAGAATTCAAAACTGTAAGTGAAAAAGCATACATAAAATGAATTCCAAACACTTTGAACAATTCATTTAAAGATAAATTAAAACCTTTATTTGAAAGCAATCGTTCAATAACAAATATTGCTATAGTTAAAAGTATTGAAACTTTAAAAAGGTATTTTATATCTATTTTCATTCTTTACATTTTACAATTTAAAACTACAATTTAAAACTTAATTTCCAAAGTTAAATCTTCGTCAGTCATTTCAAATTTTGAATTGGCAAATTGTGGTGGACCAAAATTTAATGTGTTATTTGAAGTTCCATAACTTTCTTTTGGCATACCGTTTTCGTGAAAATCCATTCGTTTATTTCCATTTTCATCATGAAAACATATAATGGCATAATTTCCTTTTGGAATATTCTCAAAAGTCACATAACTCAATCCATTAATAATTTGACTTGATTTTGCAATTTTTGGTTCCTTCATAAATCCTTCTTCGGTAAATAGAGCAAAATGAATTTCTCCCTTATCATTTAATGCATTCAAAACTTTCACTTCAATAGACCTATTTTTAATTTGATCAACTTGTTTCACCCCCTGTCCAAAAAGAAACGATGAAACTAATAAGGCAATGGCTAAAATTAAATGTTGCATAATTCAATATTTTTAGGTTAAACTTAAATTTATGCTTCAAAATTGTAGCTTATATATTTAAAAATAAATTATATTTAACCGAACTGTACAATTTCAATGATGAATTGTTAAAAATTTAAAAAACACTTTTAAAAAACCCTAACATTCGTCATATTTTAAATTAAAAAAGTTTGTAACTTTATAAAACTTTTCACTAAAACCATAAAAATTATGAAAATATATGATGATAAACATATTAAAAACGTTGCATTTGTAGGCGCTAACAAGTGTGGTAAAACTACCCTTGCAGAAACAATGTTGTTTGAAGCTGGACTTGTCAACCGCCGTGGTAGCGTTGAAAACAAAAATACAGTTTCCGACTACCACGAAATTGAGCAAGAAAGAGAAACTTCCATTTTTGCCACTCCTCTCCATACCGAATGGCGCAACTACAAAATAAACATAATAGATACTCCTGGTTTAGACGATTTTATAGGTGAAATTGCTTCAACTATGACCGTTGCCGATTCTATTTTAATGATTATAAATGGGCAACACGGCGTTGAAATTGGAACAGAAATTATGTGGAATTATGTGGACAACTATGGAAAACCAACCTTATTTGTTGTGAACCAGATTGATAGTCCCAATGTAGATTTTGATGAAAATTTTAATAGCATTGTAAATTTAGTTGGTAAAAATGTGGTAAAAATTCAATACCCACATATTGTTGATGGTGCTCAATGCATTATTGACGTACTTAAAATGAAAATGTACAAATTTGGTCCACATGGCGGGAAACCTGAGAAATTTGATATTCCAGCAGATCAATTAGAATTGGCTAATGATTTACATAATGAGCTAGTTGAAAAAGCGGCTGAAAATGATGAAGCATTAATGGAATTATTTTTTGAACAAGGAACCCTAAATGAAGATGAATTGCGTGAAGGTATAAAAAAAGGAATGCTAAATCATGAATTATTTCCTGTTTTTTGTGTTTCTGCTTTAAACGATATGGGTACTGGAAGACTCATGGGTTTTATTGATAATGTTGCACCCTCTGCTGCAGATTTAAAACCTGAACAAAGTGTTGAAGGCAAAATAATTGAATGTAAACCTAATGAGCCAACTGTTTTATTTATTTTTAAAACATTGTACGAACCAAATTTGGGTCAAATAAGTTTCTTTAAAGTTAAGTCTGGTGAAATTAAACAAAACGATAAATTAGAAAACTCTAGAAATGAAGAAATTGAAATTTTGAATCAACTTTATATCATGGACGGAAAAAATCGTGAGCAAGTTGAAAAATTAAGTGCTGGTGATATTGGAGCTACGTTAAAACTAAAATTTACTAAAACTAATGATACTTTAAGAGTAAAAGGAACGAATATTACCGTAAAACCCATTGCATATCCAGAGGCACGGATTACAAAGGCGGTTAGTGCTATTGATAAAAATGATGAAGAAAAATTAAATGAAGCGCTAAAAAAATTAAACTTTCAAGATCCAACAGTAAGTATTGAATACTCTAAAGAATTGAAACAAATGATTTTATCATGTCAAGGTGATTTACATTTAGCAACAATTGATTGGACCTTGGAACACATTTATGGCTTAAAAGCACAATTTGAACAGCCTAAAATTGCATATAGAGAAACTATTCAGCGCTCATCAACAACAAGTTACAAACACAAAAAACAATCAGGAGGATCTGGTCAATTTGGCGAGGTACATATTAAAGTAGAGCCTTGGTTTGAAGGAATGCCAGAGCCTGTAGGATTTAATATTAGAGGAAAAGAAGAGATTGATTTAGACTGGGGTGGAAAACTTGTTTTTTACAATTGTATTGTTGGTGGTGTAATTGATGCACGTTATTTACCTTCAGTTTTAAAAGGAGTTTTAGAAGTTATGGAAGAAGGTCCTCTTACAAAATCGTACGCTCGTGATATTAGAGTAATGCTTTTTGATGGAAAAATGCATCCTGTAGACTCTAATGATATTTCATTTAAAATAGCTGGAGCTCACGCTTTTAAAGCTGCCTTTTTAGATGCAAAACCAAAATTATTAGAACCTATTCACGAATTAAATGTAAGAGTTCCTGAAGAATTAATGGGTAATGTTATGACCGATTTACAATCGAGAAGAGCAATTATACTTGGAATGGATAGTGACGGTAAATACCAAACTATAAAATCCAAAACACCTTTGGCTGAAATGTATAAATATTCTACCACCTTAAGATCTATTACTCAAGGCAGAGGAAGTTTTAGTACTAAATTCTCAAATTTTGAATTGGTACCAAATAATGTCCAAGAAGAACTTGTAAAAGGTTAAAGAATTCCATAAAATGGAAAGACTCGTTTATAAAAAACGAGTCTTTTTTTACCCAAGATTAATATTTATTAATTCAATTCAAAATATAATTCTTAAAGTTTCAGTTGGTCTTAAACGTAAGAAATTTAAAAGTTTGAAATATTAATCATTGCTAATTTAATAATTTATTTTTTATTTAAACTAATGTACTGGCAATATTTAACATTTTGTTTATTAAAAACCATTCATTTAACAATTATTACTATTAATATCGGAAAGTTTAAATTGTAATTTATATTATTTAATTTCTTTAAGAAATCCGTACATTTGCAACTTCAAAAACCTTTTTAATGAAATTAATTTTAATTACTATTGGGCTATTGGCAGTTGGTGTATTTGGAATTGCTATAAAACTTTGGGCAAAAAAAGATGGAAAATTTGCTGGTACTTGTGCGAGTCAAAATCCACATTTAAACAAGGACGGTGAAGCTTGTGGTTACTGTGGAAAGTTACCCGATCAATGTGAAAATAGATAAAATATGTTAGAATACGTTTTTATTGCTTTTTTAGTAATTTTTTGTATTCAGTTTTTTTATCATATTGTTTTATTTGGAAAATTTTCGTTTTCTAAAAAATCTACTGTAAAAAATACTGCTACGCCTAAAATTTCGGTTATAGTTTGTGCAAAAAACGAAGCTGAGAACTTACTTAAAAACCTCCCTTTTATTCTTGGTCAGAAGTACCCTAATTTTGAAGTTGTTTTAATCAACGACTGCTCTTATGACAGTACTTTAGAAATAATGGAAAAGTTTAAGGCCGAATCTTCAGTTCCTGTAAAAATTGTTGATGTTGCACCCAATGAACAATTTTGGGGAAGTAAAAAATATGCATTAACGCTAGGAATAAAAGCTGCTTCTAATGAACATTTAATTTTAACTGATGCTGATTGCATTCCTAATTCAGAACATTGGATAGCCGAAGTTATTTCTAATTTTAGCAATAAACATCAATTGGTTTTAGGTTATGGTGGTTATCATAAAATTAAAAAATCCTTTCTAAATAAATTAATCCGTTTTGAAACCTTATTAACAGCGATTCAATATTTTTCATTTTTGAAAATTGGAATGCCATATATGGGAGTTGGTCGAAATATTGCCTATACAAAATCATTGTTTTTTAGTGCAAACGGATTCGTAAATCATATGAAAATTAAGTCTGGAGACGACGATTTATTTGTGAATCAAATTGCCAACAAAAATAATACCGCAGCCGTTTATTCATTAGAAAGTCATACTTTATCATCTCCAAAAACAACTTTTAAAGATTGGATTCTTCAAAAAAGACGTCATATTTCTACTGCTACCCATTATAAATTTAATCACAAATTTTTATTGGGCTTGTTTTTCTGTTCTCAACTACTATTTTTTGTAATTGCAACCATCCTATTAGCTTTTTTATATAAATGGAAAATAGTATGTGGAATTATTTTATTTAGAACAATTATATGGTATGTTTTAATATATAATACTTCTAAAAAACTGAATGAGAAAGATTTAATTTTATTTGCTCCATTTTTTGAAATATTTTTGATATTATTACAATTAATTATCTTTATCAAAAATCTTATTTCAAAGCCTAAAAGTTGGTGAAAAAAAATATTGAAATTTCAGAAGTAATTGAAAAAGCAAAAGTTCAGGATCAAAAAGCTTTTAACATATTATTGAACACTTTTTGGAGTGACGTTTATCGTTTTCAGCTTTCAAAAACCGAGAATGAAGATGAAGCAGAAGACAATACTATTAACACTTTTTCAAAAGCATTCGATAAAATTTATTTGTATGATGATAAGTACAATTTTAAAACTTGGTTAATTTCTATATCTAAAAATATTTTTTTGGATGAGTATAGAAAAAGACGAACCGATTTTGTTTCAATCAACAAAAAATCGACCGAAGCGTATAAAATTTTTGATGAAACTCCTTCTGCCGAAGATCAATTAATTATAGACCAAAACTTGGCTGAATTAAAAAATTACATCAAACTACTAAAACCACAACATCAAGAAATTATTCACTTGCGCTATTTTAGAGAAATGTCGTACAAAGAAATAGCCGATTTTTTAAATGAACCCATGAGTAGTATTAAAGTAAAATTACTTAGAGCAAAAAATCTATTAGCTGGTATCATTAAAAATTCTTCAAAAAATTGAGCAATAATTCTAACTGGTTTAAAAAAATTGGACCTGGTATTTTATTTGCTGGTGCCGCCGTTGGAGTTTCACATTTAGTACAATCCACAAGAGCCGGTGCAGATTTTGGATTTGGATTATTATGGGCTTTATTTTTAATACATGCCGTAAAATATCCTTTTTTTCAATATGGTCCAAGGTATGCAACAGCCACTGGCAAAAGTTTATTAGACGGTTACAAAAAATTAGGTAAAGGTGTATTATGGGCATATTTTATATTGAATTTTGGCACCATGTTTACCATACAAGCAGCCGTAACAATTGTAACAGCTGGTTTAGCCGCTAATTTATTTGGGATTACTACAAACCCTATACTATGGAGTGCAATTATTACAATTGTTTGTCTAGCTATATTAATTATTGGAAAATATAAATTACTCGATAATTTAATGAAATTGATAATTATAACGCTTTCAATAAGTACGGTTATAGCATTAATAAGTGCTGCGTATGGCACAAATTCAACCTATAATTTTACTCAAATAATTCCTCAAGGCAGTGTTGAAATTGGTTTTTTAATCGCATTTTTAGGATGGATGCCAGCGCCATTGGATGTTTCAATTTGGCAATCATTATGGGCTCTTGAAAAGCAAAAAAATAAAGATTCCGAATTTGATACCAAACAAGCTATTTTCGATTTTAATATTGGTTTTTTTACCACATTATTTTTGGGTGTTTGTTTTATAGGTTTAGGAGCCCTTGTTATGTATAATTCAACAGAAATTTTTAGTAATAGTGCCGTGCAATTTTCCCAGCAACTTATTACTCTTTACACATTTACCTTGGGAAATGATATGTATATTTTTATTGCCGCCGCTGCATTTACCACAATGTTTAGTACAACAATTACTACTTTAGACGCTTCTCCACGAGCCATGTCAAAATCAGTTGAGTTACTTTTTGGGGTTGTCTCAAAAAATTTATATTGGGTATTTATTAGTTTTTTAGCTATTGGAACAATTCTTATTCTTCAATTTTTTATGTCAGAAATGGGCGTTTTAATTAAAATTGCAACCATTTTATCTTTTTTAACAGCACCATTTTATGCAATTATTAATTTCGTTTTAATTTCTGGCAAACATACTCCAGTTGAATGGAGGCCTTCATTGAAAATGAAAGTTTTAAGTTTTGCTGGGATTCTTTTTTTAATTGGGTTTAGCATCTGGTATCTGTTAAGTTTATAAATTCTTTGTATTTTTGCCTTCTAGTTGATTAAAAAATTATGTCTGAAGATCAAAATACCACCAATACTACTATTCAGAAACCCAAATGGTTAAGAGTAAAACTTCCTGTTGGGAAAAAATATAAGGAATTAAGAGGTCTCGTTGATAAATACAAATTAAATACTATTTGCACAAGCGGGAGTTGTCCTAATATGGGAGAATGCTGGACAGAAGGTACTGCAACCTTTATGATTTTAGGAAATATTTGTACCCGTTCATGTGGATTTTGTGGAGTAAAAACTGGTAGACCTGAAACAGTAGATTGGGAGGAACCTGAAAAAGTAGCTCGTTCTATTAAACTAATGAATATTAAACATGCAGTTATCACTTCTGTAGACAGAGATGATATAAAAGATGGAGGCTCTATTATTTGGGCTGAAACTATCAATGCAATAAGAAGAGCAAACCCTGAAACAACACTAGAAACTTTAATACCAGATTTTCAAGGAAATAAAACAAATATTAATCGAATTTTAGCCGTTGCTCCAGAAGTAATTTCTCACAATTTAGAAACTGTAAGAAGGCTAACACGTGAAGTACGTATACAAGCCAAATATGATAGAAGTCTTGAAGTATTAAAATATATGAAAGACCAAGGTCAAAGAAGAACAAAATCGGGCATTATGTTGGGTTTAGGTGAAACAGAAGCTGAAGTAATTGAAACTATGCAAGATTTAGTAAATGCCAACGTTGATATATTAACAATTGGGCAATATCTACAACCAAGCAAAAAGCACTTACCTGTAAAGGAATTTATAACACCCGAACAATTTGAAAAGTTAAAAGTTTTAGGATTATCAATGGGATTTAAATATGTTGAAAGTGGCGCTTTAGTGCGTTCTTCATATAAAGCTCAAAGGCATTTGATTTAGAAAATTACATAGTTCTATTTGTTTTTTAAATGTTATAATAACCATTTTAAAATTACATTATAAGTAGAACTATTTGTTCAAAAATTAACCTAAAGAAAGGCCTAAAAAAAACCGTAAATCCAAAATGAATAAAGGATTTACGGTTTTTTCAACTAATTAACCTATTAATTATTTTATCAATTTGGCATCTTCAACCAATACATCGTACTTATAGCCTTGTCCAAAATCTTTATTCAAAATAACTTTTCCAGAAAAGGTTACAGTATCACCTAATTTAACTGTTTCCAAGGTAGTTATTGTCAAATCTGCCAATTCATTATGTTTTGTTCCATCTATAATATGAACCCAATTTTTATTCATAATGCCATCGTTCACCTTTACAACAATACCTTTAACAATAATAGATTTATTTGCATAATTTGATGTATTTGCAAATAAAGTTTGTAAAGTAATACCATTTTTAGCCACAGGTAATTTAACATTACTTATAGCTGCCTCATTAGAATGATCGTGACCATCATCCTTTGAATGAGATCCATTTGTTTGTTCAACCATTTCAGCAACTTCGGTAGTTCTAATTCCTTCGGCAAATGTTATAAAATCAAACGTTTTTTTCAATAATTCACTTTCAAAATCTTGCATTACCATACCACCATTGTAATAATAAGTACCTCCAACTTCATAGGTTCCATTTGGTATGGCCATCCAATATTCAGCACCCTTTTCTTCAACTTTTATATACCCATAGGTACCTCCATCAATGTATTCTTTTAAAGTAACTTTATGAGTAACAGAAACATCTCCCGTATTTTCCATTGGTTTGTATTCAGCTTTTTCCTTGCAACTCATTACTCCTGCAACAATAATAAGCGATAGTAACATTCTAAAGTATTTCATAATATTTAATTTGATTTATTTTTATTTTAGGTAAAAGTAGTACTTCTATTTTAGAAAAATAATGATAATAATCACCAATTTATAGGTTTCAAATTATTGGATTTCAAATAAAAATTAGCTTTGCTAAAATGATTATTGCCAAACCAAAATCCTCTATTTGCGCTCAATGGAGATGGATGACCTGATTCCAAAATGAAATGCTTATTTTTATTTATATGTTTACCTTTCTTTTTAGCAAAACCACCCCAAAGTAAAAAAACAACATGTTCCTTTTCATTTGAAATTGCTGTAATAACAGCATCTGTAAATTGTTCCCACCCCTTTTTTTGATGAGAACCTGGCTCAAATTCTCTCACTGTTAAAGTTGCATTTAAAAGCAATACACCTTGGTTTGCCCAATGAGATAAATTACCACTAACGGGATATATATTTTCTATATCGTTCTGTAATTCCTTAAAAATATTGGCTAATGATGGCGGGTGAGAAACTCCTTCATTTACTGAAAAACACAATCCGTGAGCTTGATTTTTTCCATGATAAGGGTCTTGTCCTATAATTACAACTTTTAACTGCTCCAAACTACATAAGTTAAAAGCTTCAAAAATATTTTCAAAATTAGGGTAGCACGTGCAATTTTGATATTCGTCTTTTACAAAAGAAGTAAGATCTTTAAAATAAGGCTTTTCAAATTCTAGTTGAAGTAAATTTTTCCAATCTGCTGGAAACTGTTTATCCATTACTTGGTATTTATATATTTAAAAAATAATATTTTATTTAGATTTCAAAAATAAGCTAATCATTTTTATTTTCAATAAATAACAAATTCTGATTGTCCGTTTTCTGTCATAACCCTGTAATACCTGCTATTACTAGCCTATCGAATAATTTTTCTTCAAAATATCTTCTGTTAAGCTTATAAACGAACTCATTTAGGTACAATTGAAGATATTTTCCTTTAATTTTA
>NZ_JAUYUD010000072.1 GCF_030692605.1 Lutibacter sp. | reverse complement strand
ATTTTGTCTCTTTCTTCTTTAAAATGAAGCCTACAAGATTCCTCGCTCCCAAAATTTGCTGTAAAACTGAATAAATTCATCGTTTTTTTTATCAAATATAACGCTTTTTTATTAATTATGGGTAATTACGGACAATCAATTTTAATTAATTCTTTTTTAGTTGTTTTTGAATTTTTTTAATGGCTGTTTCAATAGGTTTCTCAGGTTCAATAATGTTATATGTACCCCAAAAATCAGGGTCGCTAAATCCAGAGGCTTCGTCACTCATAATAATAGAAGATCGCATTCGATCTTTTGGTTTTATTAATTCAGAATTATCTATTATTTCCCAATCTGTAATTGCCATTTCGCTTGTGGTGTAATACACTGTATTGAATAATTTTTTACTCCAATTTATTTTAAAGCCTAATTGAATTCTACTATAACTATAATGCCATTTTCCATTTTTTACTACATAATCTACTTGATAACTGGCCTCAATTGCAGAAACATCGGCATCGTTAGGCTTTTTTACAATAAATAATTTACTTGCTTTTACAACATCGTCTAGGTTAAGATGAAATTTAGCATTTATAAGTGTAAGTGCTTGAGCATCAATATACAGTTCTCCGTAATATTGTGGATCTTCTATTTCTTTTTTTTGTTTAAAATTTACAACATATATTGGTCGGTTATCTATTTTGGTAGGTGATGCAAAACTAAAGTCAAAAACTTCCAACATTTCTTCCGTAAAAAAAGTGTTAGGATTTTTAATTATATCTAAATTTAAGGTGCTAATTGGACCTCCTTTTAATTTAAATGCAATAGTGTCCAATTTATCATAATCGGTGCTTTTACGAGACTTGTACAGCATTAAAGCATCATTTTTAACTGAAGTGTATGGTTGTTTATTAATTTCCAAAACCGCCTCGGAAAGTGATATGTAAGCTCTTCTTTTTTTAATAGTTTCTCTATAGAATGCTGTCATCGAGGTTAATTCATTCAAGTAATTACTACCTTTTCGTTTTAAAACTTCAAGAATTAAAGATTTTGCATCTTTAACCGTAATCTTTATTTCTTCAAGTTCTTCTATGTAGGTTTCTAATTTAATGATAGATTCATTTTTTAAATCTTTAAAAATTAGCACCTTACTGGTATACCCTAAAAAAGAAAATGTGATTAATTCATTTTGATATTTTTTAGGAACTTTTAATGTAAATTCTCCATTAGAATTTGTTACGGTACTAATATTGGTGCCGTTTACAGAAATTGAAGCGAAAACCAGTGGAGTTTTAGTTTTACTATCTACTACCAATCCTTTAACTCTTTGCACTCCAATAGTATCATTTAAAATTACATTTTTAGCATAGCTGTAATTTTGAAACATTATAATTAGAAAAAATAAGAGAACTGTACGATATAATGATTTTTTCGTTGAAAATGACACTTGATTTATCATGGCTTAAAAGTTTAAATTAAACTGCTAATTTTGACTACCGAAGTTAATGATTTTCAGGCAATTTATTTTAATTTTAATAAAATAAATCGAAGTTGTGTTTATTAGAATTAATTAGTTTATTTGGATTGTTTTAATTAAAAAAAGGCTGTATGAACAATAAGTATCCAGACAGCCTATTTTATTTTTTTTTATTTTTTTGGTATTGGAAAACCACGATCTCTCATTAATGCTTCAATATTTGCATCACGTCCTCTAAAATTTCTATATGCTTCTGCAGGGTCTGTAGAATTCCGTGGAGCAAATAAATATTTAATCATTTTAGCAGCCAATTCTTTATCATAAAAACCACCAGGAGCTTCTTCAAATGCTTCTGCAGTATCAGCAGTTAACACATCAGCCCACATATATCCATAATAAGCGGTTGCATATCCTTCACCCGAAAACACATGGCCAAAATGAGGCGTTCTATGTCTCATAACAACTTCTTTAGGCATATTCATTGATGTTAAAGTTTCTCTTTCAAAAGAATCTGCATCTATGTTTGATGGATCTGCCATATGAAATTTCATATCCATTATTGCTGAAGCCAAATATTCTGTAGTAGAAAACCCTTGATTAAAGGTAGCGGCTTGTTTAATTTTTGCAATTAGTTCTTTAGGCATTGGTTTTCCAGTTTTATGATGTACTAAAAACTGATTAATAACCTTGTCTGTAGATAACCAACGTTCTAATACTTGAGATTGAAACTCTGTATAATCTCTAACACCACCATTTAAAGTGGGATATTTTACTTCTGCTGAAAAGAAATGAAGGGCATGTCCAAATTCATGCAAAAAAGTGGTTGCATCGTCCCAAGAAACTAAAACAGGCTCACCTGGAGCAGGTTTAACAAAGTTTGAATTATTAGAAGCCAGTACATTTTTTTTGCCATCAAAAGTTGAATAGCTTCTGTAAGTATTTGCCCAAGCCCCAGATCTCTTACCTTGACGAGAATAAGGGTCTAAATACCATAATCCAATATTCTCTCCTGTGGTTTTGTTGGTAACTTCCCAAACTTTAACATCTTCTTGAAATACAGGGACCGAACCTTCAGGAACTGGTTTAAAATTATAGTTGAATAACTCACCAGCAACAAAAAATAGCGCTTGTGTTAATTTATCTAGTTGAAGGTATTGTTTTACTTCATCAGAATCTAAATCATATTTTTGTTTTCTAACTTTTTCTGCATAATACCTATAGTCCCAAGGTTCAATAGTTATGTTGTGGTTGTTAGCATTGGCAATAGCTTGCATGTCGGTAACTTCTTCTTTAACTCTGGCAATGGCTGCCGGCCAAACTGCATTCATTAATTGCATGGCGTTTTCAGGATTTTTTGCCATTCTATTTTGTAAACGCCAATCGGCATAATTATCGAAACCTAATAGGCCTACCCGTTCTTTTCTTAATTTTAAAATGTTAACAATGTTTTGGTTATTATCAAATTGATCTCCATTATCTCCTCGAGAGTAATAGGTTTTCCAAACTTTTTCTCTTAAAGCTCTTTCGGTTGAATAGGTTAAAAAAGGATCCATTGATGATCGTGTATTTGTAATGGCATACTTTCCTTCTTGCCCCTTGTCAGAAGCTGTTTTTGCAGCAGATTTTATCATAGATTCAGATAAACCACCTAATTGGTCTTTAGTAAGGTATATTACATAGTTTTCTTCATCTGCCAAAATGTTGTTTGAAAAATTAGTATATAAAGTTGAAAGTTCTTTATTTATTTCAGCATAACGTGCTTTTTTTACTTCATCTAATTCGGCGCCGTTCATAGCGAAACCTTCATAAGTTAGTTGAACAACGCGCTGTTGATCAGCTTCTAATGGTGTTTTTAAAGAATTGTCGAAAACTGTTTTTATACGTTGAAATAGTTCTTTGTTTTGAGATATTTTTGAACTAAATTCTGATAATATTGGAGCCATTTCTCCTTGAATTTTTCTAAATTCTGGAGATGACAAATTGCCTCCTAAAATACCATAATAAGTAAAAACTAGAGTAAGCTCTTTTCCAGCTTTTTCCATCGGAACAATTGTGTTTTCAAATGTAGGAGCGCTTAGATTTTTTGTAATTGCTTCAATGTCCAAAAGATTTAGTCTCATTCCTTCTTCTAAGGCAGATTTAACATCTGCAATGTTCATTTTATCAAATGCGGGAACACCACCGTATGGTCCGGTCCATTCTTTCAATAAAATATTGTTGTTTTCCATTGTTTCATTTGTTTGTCCGTAGTTGCTTATCGATATCATAACCATACAAAAAGCAAATATTACTTTTGCTGTAGTTGTTTTTAAATAGTTGTTCATGTTGTTGAAAATTAAATTTGAGCATTAAAGTATGAGTCAAATTTAACTATTTTAACGCAATTATTTTTTAATAAATTCTAGTTTAGAATCATTATAAAATACCAATTTAAAATAGAAGTAAAAAACATAAAAAGAAGGAACTACAAAGATGTAATTCCTTCTTTAAAATGTATTATTTCGAATTTAATTCAGCCAAAAATAATTTACCTACTATTAAAATTAAAAATTATTTATGGCCGCTTAGGGTTGGGTTAAATGTCCAAATTTCATCCCACGAATTTGAAAATGAATCATTCATATTTTCTAAAAATGGTTCCCAAGAATCCTTTCCATTAACTTTTATAAAAACATCTTTAAAATTATTATCTTTGTCTAATTCAGCCCAATTTTTATAAGGACTAACTGTTGCAATATGCCTTCCTAAATCACCTTGACGAAATTCATTGTAATAAACACTCCAAGGATTATCACCATCCATAGCCTTTAAGGTTTTACTCACCTGAGTGAATAGACTATTGACATTGTGTCCTTCATCTTTAACAACCTCAAAATATCTAATATATAGCAATGGATGTGATACTGAGTTGGGGTCTAACATATCTGTATTTGATAACTCTTTGTCTTTTTTCCAATATTCACCATTAGACATTTTTTTAACATATGGCATAATATTATCCCTCCAGTCATCGTCATGGGCTTTACTCGAAGGTCTCCCATCTAGATGTGAATAGGTTAATGGACCCATTTCCCATGCTATTTGTCCAACATTTGGACCTGTTGAAATATTATATACATATGCTTTATAAGGCCCTGCATTATGATAAGTTTGATTGTGCTTTCGCATATTTTCTCCTAGAATTTTAAGTTTGGTATTATCAGGAGTAATTGTTATGCTTTCCCACATAACATAATCTTTGTCTTGTGCTTCTACGCTTAGGAAAGTACCAAATACCATAGCAAGCAATGTCATAATTGAAATCGATTTTTTAATCATAATAAAAAATTTATTTAGTTAATAGTCAGCTATACAATAATTAATTGTACAGCATATTTAAAAGTTAAAAATTTTATGGAGTTAAAAAATATAATAAATAGAAAAGGCCAAAACCTTATTATTTAAGATTTAGTTCAGTTAGTAGGTAATCAAATATAGTAAAATTTATTTTAATATAAATTTTACATAAAAATCTAAGAGTCTCAATATGAATTAAATAATATATCGTACTTCAAATTGAAAAATTTTTAATCTAAAATAAAAAAGGAACTACAAATAAGTAATTCCCTTTTTTCAATGTTATAATTTGATTTTAAAATTTTAAATCACATTCAATATTTTATTTTTTTTTACCTGGATGATAGGTAGATTTAGCCCTTTTTTCTACATCTTTTCTATAATATGCTACTTCTTTGAATTGAACATCGGCATATCGTTGAGATTGATCTGCAAAATGAGGAGAGGTTGGATTGCCACTTTGACCGCCAGCAAGCATTGTTTTTGCCTTCACTGTTTTACCAAATTCAACAACTGCTACAAAACTATTTCCTGAAGTTCCGTAAATTCGTTTTGTATTGTATGATTTTGCGCCAAACGAAGCCAACGCACCCCATTTACTTGAAGCCATATCAATTGGAATACTTGGCAAACTATCATTAAAAGGTTGTTGAATAGCGCCATTAATGCGTTGATAACGGTTAATTTCTCCCCAAGGCGTGTCCCAAGTTCCAAAATCTGCAGTCAATTTATCAATAGTTTGTTTAAATATTTCTAATCGTTCTGTTAAAGGAGATGATGTTCCAAAATATTGTACAAGCTCTAAATTATTTAAACCATTTGGCTTTACACCATTTTGTAAATATTCCATAATGTAAAAATGTGCCATAGACATTGCTACAGATTCTTTTGCTGTAGCAAAATCCCATTTTCTGAGTACATCAATTGGTATTTTTAATGATTTGTCAGCTTTTGAAGTTTTATCATATGCTTCAATTAAACCAGGTATTAATACTTCAAAAGCTGGTAAATATGGATCATAAGCAAGTTCTATTAATTTATCTATAGTTAACTCTTTAGATTTTTCTAATAAACGAACTGTATGAATACCTCGAAAGTTCTCTTCATTTCTTGACATGTATTTTGGATAATCTTCAACCTTTGGGCTAAATTTTCCTGCACTTGTAAAAGGTGTAGAGTTACAATTTTGAATCCATCCATTAGCTGGATTGGTTAATGTAATTAATTCATTTACGGTATGAAGTCCCTTCCAATCGGTAGCTGGATTACTACCATCAAGTGGTTTGGTGAAATCGAAAATTCCATCTCGTTTTGGTATAAAATTGCCATGATAATAAGCAATTGTTCCGTCGGCATCGGCATAAACTGTATTGTTAGAGGAATTGGTTCTAATATTCATCATTGTATTAAACTCGTTATGATTGTTAAGTTTAGTTCGCGTAAATGATTGAATAAGTGCATTTACAGGATCCCACATCATTGCGGTTGCTACCCATTTGCCATCAACTGATTGAGTAATTGGGCCGTGATGAGTTCTATATGCAGTAAATTTCTTGTCTTTTAATTCTCCATTATTTGAATATTTTAGTAAAACTTCAAAGGTTTTTACAGGTCTTTGTTCCATTCCATAAGTATAGGTTAATCCAGTTTTAGATTCGGAAATGGTTTCAATATATTCATCCATAAAATCGATATCTGTTGAGGTGTGCATCCATCCAGTTTTTTCATTAAATCCTTGATAAACAAAAAATTGTCCCCAAGTTACAGCGCCGTACGCATTAAGGCCTTCTTCACTAACTACATGAACTTCACCTCTAAAAAAGAAGGAGGTATGCGGATTAATAAGTAGCATAGCGTTACCAGATTTTGTTAATTTTCCTGAAATGGCAAATCCGTTTGAACCTAGAGGTTCATTATCACTTAAACGAATTAAACCATTATGAATCGCACTAAATTTTTGAGATGAGCTATCTTGGTAAAACTCTTTAATTTTTTGGGTTGAAATGTTTTCAATATCCCCTCCAATAGAACCTTCACTAAAATACATAGGCATCCAAGGTTCGAAATGAGTTATTAGTTTTGGCTTTACTTCGGGATGGGTAAATAGGTAATAGTTAATTCCATCGGCAAAAGCATTACAAAGTTTTTTAAGCCATTCAGGACTTTTTTCATAATTAGCGATTGCTTCTTCCTTGGTCATAAATAATCGAGCTCTAAGATCGCTGTACAAGGCTTCCTCTCCTTCAACTTCTGCTAATCTTCCAATAGCCCAAATATAATTTTGTTCAACCCGGTTGAAATCATCTTCACACTGCGCATAGAGTAATCCAAATACGGCATCGGCATCAGTTTTACCATAAATATGAGGAACACCAAAATCATCACGAATAATTTCAACATTAGTAGCAATTGATTCCCAACGATCTTGATCTTTTTGTTCTTGGGTTTGAGGATTGGAACATGTGGTTATAAATAGGAGTAATGTAACATAGATGAGTTTCATAGATAGCTATGGTTTTATATTTTATTGTAATAAGTTGAGTATTTTAACTGGTTAAATTTAATAAATTAAATTAAATGGTTAGTATACATCTGTAATAACAAAAAAAGGAACTACAATTAAGTAATTCCTTAGTAAAGTCTTTTTACAGAACTTAGTTTTTAAGTTGTTCCTTACTTATTTTCTTAATAATCCACCAATGTGTTCCAAATAGAATGATACAGAAGAATGTTATTAAACTACTTACAACAATGGTGCGATGTGTTTGGTGTTTTGTTAAATTAATTTTGTCGGCTTTTGCATCTTCATACATTTTGTGCAATGTTTGGTCGTTAGGAATATACGCTTGATCTTTTTGTGTTGACTTAAGAATTTCCATTTTGAAATTTTCGAAAGAAGTTAAATTCAATTCATAATTGTTAGCGTATAATGGGTCGCCTCGATCAATTAGCGCTGATACTAAACTTGACAAAGAAATAAGAATGGTAATAACTGAAATTATGCAAATGATGATTGCATAAACTTGAATAGCTTTTTGTTTTTTTTCCATGATTTAAATTTATTAATTAAGTTAATATTAATTAGAAAATCTCTTAAAAATGGAGTTGGTGGGTATAATAAATGAAGTTAAATAAGTAGGTTTAACTCCACTTAAGATGGAAAAACATTTAACTTAATAAAGTTATGTAAAAATAGTTAAAGTCATCTATTGATTATAATATTTTTAAATTAAAATGTATAAAAAAAGGAACTGCATTGCTGCAACTCCCTTAATGATATGATGAGATGCTGAAACAAGTTCAGCATGATGTTTTTATTTAAACTACCTCAACAAACAAACCTGCATCAGTAGCGTTAACTTTCGCCAGATTATGCTTTGTAATACCTTTCAAGGTTTTGTCCCATTTTTTATTACTGAAACCACTTTTTATTTTTAAGTTGTTTAGTAAAATTGGAGTGGTGGCTTTTAACAATTCCAATAAAACTTTTTCGTCATCATTTAATTCAACTGATGGTGCTTTTTTCTCAGGTTTCATTTGAGGAAAAAATAATACTTCTTGAATAGAACTATTATTGGTCATGAACATAACCAAACGATCAATTCCAATCCCAATTCCTGAAGTTGGAGGCATTCCATATTCCAAGGCTCTAATAAAATCTTGATCAATAAACATGGCTTCATCATCACCTTTTTCAGATAGTTTTAATTGATCTTCAAAGCGTTCGCGTTGTTCAATAGGGTCGTTTAATTCAGAATACGCATTGGCTAATTCTTTCCCGTTTACCATTAATTCAAAACGCTCTGTTAAATCAGGATTCGTTCGGTGTTTTTTGGTTAGCGGACTCATTTCTTTTGGATAATCGATAATAAAGGTTGGTTGAATGTAGTGGTGTTCACATTTTGAACCAAATAATTCATCAATTAATTTACCAACACCCATTGTTTCATCAACTTCAACTCCAACTTTTTTACAAACTTCTTTTAATTGGATGTCGTTCATTCCAGCAACATCAAAACCAGTGTGAATTCTAATTGCCTCTAATATTGGCACTCTTGGATATGGTGCTTTAAAACTAACATCATTTTTTCCAATTTTCATTTCGGTGGTTCCATTAGAGTCTAATGCTACTTTTTCTAATAATTCTTCGGTCATATTCATCATCCAATTATAATCTTTGTATGCAACATATAATTCCATCACCGTAAATTCTGGATTATGCGTTCTGTCCATTCCTTCATTTCTAAAGTCTTTGGCAAATTCATAAACAGCATCAAAACCACCAACAATTAATCGTTTTAGATATAATTCATTTGCGATACGCAAGTACAAAGGCATGTCTAACGCATTGTGATGTGTTTTAAAAGGGCGAGCTGCCGCACCACCTGGAATTGGTTGTAAAATTGGTGTTTCAACTTCTAAATAGCCACGTTCATTAAAAAACTCACGGATTGATGTTGTAATTTTGGTTCTTTTTATAAAAGTTTCTTTTACAGTATCGTTTACAATTAAATCTACATAACGTTGACGGTAGCGTAATTCGGCGTCCGAAAAAGCGTCATGAATTTTTCCATCCGCATCTGTTTTAACAACTGGTAATGGACGTAAACTTTTAGATAAAACAGTTAATTCTTTAACTTTAACAGATTCTTCTCCAACATTTGTTTTAAAAACAGTTCCTCTAATTCCAATAATATCGCCCATATCCAATAATTTTTTGAATACAGTATTGTACATTACAGCCTCTTCATCACTACAAATTTCATCTCTGTTAATGTAAATTTGCATTCTGCCACTTGCATCTTTTAATTCAGCAAAAGAAGCTTTTCCCATAATTCTACGGCTCATCATTCTTCCAGCTAAAATAACCTCTTTACCTTCAAATTCTTCAAAATTTGATATAATTTGCTTAATGGAAGTAGTAGTTTTAAATTCTTCTGGAGGATAAGGATTGATACCTAGCTCGCGTAGTTTTTGTAAAGATTCCCTTCTAATAATTTCAAGAGGAGTTAATTGCATGCTGTTGTAATTTAAATTAATGGATTGCAAAGATACAATCAATTCAGAAAAATATATAATAATGAATGAAAAAGTGAAACTTAATTTGTTTATAGAAAAATTATTATATTTGTATGTTGTGTTGAACGATGTTTTTATACATCGCGGTTTTTTAAACCAATGGAAAGCATCCCGAATACCGGGAGGCTTTTTTTATTCCCCCTATTTTTTAAACTGGAAATTCTTTTAAAAGAATTATATTTTCACTCTTTTTTTGTGATGAACAGAAAATAATCTTTTTTAATTAAAAGCTAAAAAATACATTTTTATATTCCCAAAATTTTGAAATAAACAATCCTGTAAATACTAAAGAAGTTAGAAATTTTAAAAAGGTTGATGATAAAAAACCAATAAATGATCCAATTGCGGCTTTTAATGCTTTATTCACATTGTTACTATCATTTATTAATTCCCCAATAAATGCGCCAATAAATGGACCAACTATGAGGCCAATCGGGCCTAATAATATCATCCCAAAAAGCATTCCTATTATTGAACCAGTAATTCCAAAATTACTGCCACCAAATTTTTTTGTGCCAATGGCAGGAATAAAATTATCGATTATAGTTATAAAAATGGTAATTGCAAGGGTGATGCCTAAAAACCAATAATCCATTGGAATTATTTTAGTTAAATATAACAATAACAAACCAAACCAACTTGCTAATGGCCCAGGTAAAACGGGTAAAAATGAACCTACTAACCCCGTTATTATTAATAAAAAACCTATTATTAATAGAATAATATCCATAAATTAAAACTTAATTTTCAACATAGAAAGATAATTCATTTCTCATAATTATTATAGAATAAATAATAATGAAGTAATTATTTTGCTTAAATAAAATAAATTGTTGCTTCCCATAAAATGTTGTATTTTCACCTTATTAATTTTATACAATGTTGAAGCGATTTTTTAGTTTAATAAGCTGTTTTTTGTTGATTACATCCTGCACTTATATTGAAAAATATACTAAAAAAGAAGTGGTGCAAGTTGTTGATACTGTTATAGATTTTAGTAAGGTAGATGCGTTACCTGTTTTTCCAAAATGTAAAGAAATTCCGTCTAGAGAAAAGCAAGGCATTTGTTTTCAAATTGAAATGTCGTCTTATATTTATGCACTATTTCAAGAATATGAATTATTGATTAATCAAGAGATAAACGATACTGTTTTTGTGAAATTAATTGTAGATGTAAATGGGTTCACCAAGTTGTCTAGCATAAAAATGGATTCAACCACCAAACAATTAGTACCTAAGTTCGATAGTATTTTGAGAATTAGTTTGCAAAAACTTCCTAAATTAGAACCGGCAATTAAGCGCGATGTGCCAGTGGCAACTGAATTTACACTTCCAATTATTATTAAAAATTAGAATTTTTTAAAGTAAATTGTGAATGTATTTAATGGTTAGATGCATTCATTTTATTCATTAAGCATTTTCCAGAGCGTATCTTTTAATTCTACCAATCCTTGCTGAGCTACGGATGAAATAAATAAGGTTTCTATTCCTTTAGGCAATTCTTTTTTAAGTTCAGTTTTAAGTTCTTCATCTAACATGTCACTTTTAGAAACCGCTAATAATCTTCGTTTATCTAAAAGTTCTGGATTATGTTGTTTCAGTTCGTTTAGTAAAATTGCGTACTCTTCAATAATATTTTTTGAATCGGCAGGAATCATAAATAATAACGTTGAATTTCGCTCAATATGTCTTAAAAAACGATGACCTAATCCTTTTCCTTCGGCTGCTCCTTCAATTATTCCAGGAATATCAGCCATTACAAAAGTTTGAAAATCGCGGTACTCAACAATTCCTAAATTTGGTTTTAACGTTGTGAAAGCATAATCGGCAATTTTTGGTTTTGCCGAAGTTACCACAGAAAGCAAGGTAGATTTACCTGCATTTGGGAAACCAACTAAACCAACATCGGCGAGCAATTTTAGTTCTAATTGAAACCATCCATCAATGGCATCTATTCCAGGTTGAGAAAAACGTGGTGTTTGATTTGTTGAGGTTTTAAAATGGTGGTTTCCTCTACCACCCATACCGCCTTCAATTAAAATTTGTTCTGGATTTTCTGGGGTAATTTCAAAAAGCACTTCATTAGTATCAGCATTTTTTATAATGGTACCAAAAGGTACTTCTACATACACATCTTCACCATCTTTTCCAGTGCTGCATTGTTTTCCTCCGTCACCACCATGTTCAGCTCTAAAATGTTTTTTAAATTTTAATGAAAATAATGTCCATAATTGTGAGTTTGCTCTAACTATTACATGACCTCCACGTCCACCATCTCCACCATCAGGACCTCCCTTAGCAACGTATTTTTCACGATGCAAGTGAGTAGAACCTTTACCTCCTTTTCCAGAGGAAGCATAAACTTTAATATAATCAACAAAATTTCCTTCAGTCATCTTTATAGTTTTTCAAAAACGTCGCTTAAACGTTTTGTAATTTCTTCAATCTCTCCAACACCATCTATACCAAAATATTTATTTTGAGATTGGTAATAATCTTTTAAAATTTCAGTTTTTGTATAATATTCGTTGAAACGATTTAATATTTTATTTTCATCTTGATCATCGGATCTACCACTAGTTTTACCACGCTCTAGTAGTCGAGCAATTAATAGACTTGTAGGAACTTCAATGGTTATCATTCCGTCAATAGTTTCACCCCTTTCTTCTAGAAATTCATCAAGAGCAATAGCCTGAGCTTTTGTACGTGGAAATCCATCAAAAATAATTCCATTAGTATGAGGAACTTTATTAACAACAGATTTTAACATTTTAATGGTTACGTCATCAGGTACTAAATTTCCTTTGTCAATATATGATTTTGCTAAAATTCCAAGTTTTGTTTCATTTTTTATGTGTTTTCTAAAAACATCGCCAGTTGAAATATGAACAAGATGGTATTTTTCTTTTAACATATCGGCCTGTGTTCCTTTACCAACACCTGGAGGACCAAATAGAAGTATATTTTTAACTGTAGGTTTTGCTGTAAGTTGGTAAATATTTGCAAGATTTCGTCCTAGTCCATCATAATCTAAGCCATATCCAACAATAAATTCATCGGGTATGGATAAACCAATATAATCTATAGGTAATTCTTTTTTAAATACATCTGGTTTAAAGAATAATGTGGCAATTTTAAGTTGTTTTAATTTTTTATCTTTAAAGATATCATAAATTTCTTGAAGCGTGTTTCCGGTATCAATTATATCTTCTAATATAACTACAGTTCGTCCTTCTAGATTTTCATTTAACCCAACCAATTGTTTTATTTTGCCTGTAGAATTAGTACCATTATAGGATGCCAATTTCACAAAAGAAACTTCACAATTAAATTTATATTTACGAACAAAATCGGCCACAAACACAAATGAGCCGTTCAATATACCTATAAATATGGGGGTTTCATTTTTACAATCTTTTGCAACTTGTTTTACCAATTGGGTTACTGCCTCTGCAATTTGATCTTTAGAAATGTACTTTTTAAAAAGTTTGTCGTGTAGTTTAATAATGCTCATTTTTCCTCTTTTTGGCTAATTTAATAATCTAAATATTAAATCAGATTGTATTGTTTAATTTATTTGGTAATTTGAAATACAAAAACCGTTTTGAAATCTCAAAACGGTTTTTAATAGTTAATTTAATTTTATTTATTTGGTCTTTTTGTCAAATTTTTTAACGGTGTCATATAAAATTGGTGATGCAATAAACCAAGATGAGTATGTTCCTACACCAATACCTACAATTAATGCAAACATAAATCCTTTAATAGAATCTCCACCAAATAAGAAAATAGCAACTAACACTAATAAAGTAGTTAACGATGTATTTATAGTTCTACCCATAGTGCTATTTAAACCTGTATTGATGACTTTTGCAAAAGGCCAAGTACTATGTGTTTTTGAGAATTCACGAATTCTATCAAATACAATTACGGTATCATTTATGGAATAACCCAAAACAGTTAAAATTGCCGCAATAAAAGTCTGTCCAATTTCCATATCGAATGGTAAAACCTTATAAAATAATGAGAACACTCCAAACACAACCAAAACATCATGAAATAATGAAACAACAGCACCAAAACTATATTGCCATTTTTTGAATCGTAATAATATATATAAGAAAATTACAAATAAGGAACCTAAAACGGCCCATCCTGCAGCAGTTTTAATATCATCTGCAATAGTTGGTTCAACTTTCATAGAACTCATAATACCAGCAGGTCTATCTCCACCATAACCAGGTTTAAATTCTTCAAAGGTTACACCACTTGGTATGTACGATTTTAACCCTTTAAATAATAATCCCTGAACCTCATCATCAATATGATTTCCTTCTTCTTCAATCTTATATTTAGTTGTAATTTTTAACTGACTAACTTCTCCATAAGTTTTAACTTCTGGCATATCACCAAAAACATCTTTTAAAGAAACTGAAACGTCAGTAGCGTTCATAGCTTTATCAAACTTAACAACGTATGATCTACCACCTACAAAATCTACCCCATAATTTAATTTATTAGTAAATAATGAAACGATACTGATAATAATTATTACAGTTGAAAATACGTATGCTATTTTTCTAAGTTTTAAGAAATCAATTTTAAAATTGTTAAACCAATTTTTAGTAATACTGGTATCAAATGTGAAAAGTTTTCCTTTTCCAGCGTACCAATCAATTAATAACCTTGTAATAAATATTGCTGTAAATAAAGAAGTTATAATACCTATAATAAAAGTATAAGCAAATCCTTTTACAGGTCCAGTTCCAAATACATATAAAATAATACCGGTAAGAAGTGAAGTAACGTTTGCATCTAATATTGCAGAAAATGCACCGTCATAACTAAAACCATAAACAATAGATTGTTTTAATCCTTTGCCTCCTTTTAATTCTTCCTTAATACGTTCGTATATAATTACGTTTGCATCCACGGCCATACCAATGGTTAATATAATACCTGCAATACCTGGCAGAGTAAGTACGGCTCCAAACGAAGTTAGAATTCCAAAAATGAAAAGTAGGTTAACAATTAAAGCAATATCTGCTATACCACCAGCTTTTCCATAATAAAATGCCATCCATATAAACACAATTAATAATGCCAATGCAAAAGATTTTATACTAGCATCTATTGCTTGTTGACCTAACGATGGCCCAACAACTTCAGATTGAATAATGTGAGCCGCCGCAGGTAATTTACCTGCTTTTAAAACGTTTGCAATATCTTGAGCTTCAGCAACGGTCATGCTTCCTCCTGAAATAGAAGTTCTACCATTGGTAATTGATGTATTTACAGAAGGTGCTGTATAAACATAATCATCTAAAACAACGGCAACAAATTTACCTACATTTTCAGTAGTCATTTTTGCCCATAATCTTGTTCCAGAAGCATTCATTGTCATACTAACCTCAGGTTTTCCAGTTTGTCCAAATTCTTGACTTGAATCATCAATTACGTCACCTTCAATTGGAGCAACATCTTCTCTATTAGATTTTATACCATATAGATTAATCATTGCCACTTCTTCCTGTGTTTCAGTTAAAGTTGCACTAAAAGTTTTTGCGTCCCATAAAAATTTGGCAAATTTCATTTCAGCAGATAACTCATGTCTAACTTCAGTCATTCTCAAGTATTCATTTACCTTAGCAGTATCAGAAACTTTAGCAGTTCCAATAATAGAAGACACCATGTTTTCATTTTGTGGTACACTAGGAGTTAAAACTGAAAATAAATTTTTAACTTGTTTTGGAGTTACTGAATCTGAAACTTTACCTAATAAATCATCTATATTATCTGATTTTGCAGTCGTTTCTTTCGATCCAGTTGCTTTTAAATAATTTTCAACAACAGTGTTTGCTGCAAAAAAGAAATTGGCAGTTTCTTGGTTTGAATAAACTTCCCAAAACTGTAATTCAGCAGTGCTTTGTAATAAATTTTTAACACGGTCAATATCCTTAGCTCCAGGTAATTCAATTAAAATACGACCAGAGTTACCAATACGTTGAATGTTAGGTTGTGTAACACCAAATTTATCAATACGACTTCTTAATACTTCAAAAGCAGTACTAATTGAACCAGAAATTTCTTCTTCAATAATTGGCTTTACTTGTGCATTTGTTAATTGAAAATTAATTTTTTCACGTAAAGCCTTATTTCCAAAAATACTTGGGTCGCTTAATTTTATTTTTCCTTTACTTAGTTTTTCAAATTCTTCGAAAAATAAATTCAAATAAGTATCATCACTACTTTTAGAACGTTCAGTAGCTTTTGCTAATGCTTCATTAAAAGTAGGGTTTTTAGAGTCGTTTGCTAATTTTATCAAAATATCTCTAACAGAAACTTGTAAAATAGCATTGATTCCTCCTTTAAGGTCTAATCCTAAGTTTAGTTCCTTACTTTTAATTTCAGAATAATTAAAACTAGTGAAACCTAAATCTATAACAGGTTTGTTAGCAATAGAGTCTAAATATGCTCTTTCTAATTGTGCAATTTCTCTACCGTCATTTGACCTCGCTTCGGCATATATTTTTGCTTTTTCCTCTACACCAGACGTAAACCAAGTGAATGATAATTGATATAAACTCACTAATCCAAACAGGATGGCAAAAAGTTTTATAAGTCCTTTATTTTGCATGTTAAATTAATTTAAAATTTATTTTTTAATAAACGTGCAAATATATAATTTCAAATAGGAACTAACAATTCTTTTTGCCTTTTTATCTTAACAATGAAGGTCTTATTTAATTGTGTTAAAAAATAAAGGCTATTTTCTTATATTTACCCCTTAAAATCTAAATTATAATGAATTTTTTAACTGATATTGAAATTGCTCAAGGAAAAGAATTAAAACATATAAAACTTATTGCAGCAAAGTTGGGAATTGATGAGGATGATCTTGAAATGTATGGCAAATACAAAGCAAAACTTCCATTAAGTTTAATAGATGAAGAAAAAATAAAAAACAATAATTTAATTTTAGTTACCGCCATGACTCCAACACCTGCAGGTGAAGGAAAAACAACCGTTTCTATTGGCTTAACTGAAGGTTTAAATAAAATTGGGAAACAAGCTATGGTTGTTTTACGTGAACCATCTTTAGGCCCTGTTTTTGGAATTAAAGGTGGTGCAGCGGGTGGTGGTTATTCTCAGGTTGTGCCAATGGAAGATATAAATCTTCATTTTACAGGTGATTTTAACGCCGTTGAAAAAGCAAATAATTTATTGGCAGCCCTAATTGATAATAATTTACAAAGTCAATGCTGTAATTTAAATTTAGATTCAAGAACCATTCTTTGGAAACGAGTTATCGATATGAATGATCGCTCGCTTCGTAAAATTACCATAGGTTTGGGCGGAACTGCAAACGGTATTCCACGTGAAGACGGGTTTAATATAACTCCAGCATCAGAAGTTATGGCAATACTTTGTATGGCAACCGATTTTGAAGATTTGAAAAACAGACTGGGCGATATTTTAATTGGATTTACATTTGATAAAAAACCTGTTTTTGCTCGCGATTTAAAGGCAGAAAATGCAATGGCAATTTTACTGAAAGATGCTATTCTGCCTAATTTAGTACAAACTTTAGAAGAAAATCCAGCAATTATTCATGGAGGTCCTTTTGCTAATATTGCTCAAGGTACCAATACCATAATTGCAACTAAAATGGGATTGTCTTTGTCAAATTATGTGGTTACTGAAGCTGGTTTTGGAGCCGATTTAGGCGCTGAGAAGTTTTTAAATATAAAATGTGTTGCTGCAAAATTAAATCCTAAAGCAGTTGTTTTAGTGGCAACAATTAAAGCATTACGCCATCATGGCGGCGCTAAAACTGACGAGATTAACACGCCAAATAGCGCTTTTGTTGAAGCTGGTTTTTGCAATTTGGAAAAACACATTGAAAACATTAGAAAATTTAATATAGAACCTGTTGTTGCTATCAACACTTTTACATCTGATACGTATGAAGAAATTAATTTTGTGATTCAAAAGTGTAAATCAATTGGTGTAAAGGCAGTTGTATCTAACAATTGGGCAAAAGGAGGTGACGGCACCAAACAATTGGCAAAAGCTGTGGTTGCTGTGGTTGAGTCAAATGCATCGCACTTTAAACCATTGTATGATTGGAATATGCCTGTGAAAGATAAAATTGAAATTATTGCCAAAAAAATTTATGGTGCTGATAGTGTAGATTTTGACAAACAAGCCAAGTTAAATTTAAAACGAATTGAACGGTTAGGTTTCAACGATTTTGCTATTTGTATGGCAAAAACACAAAAATCATTTTCAGACAATGAATTTTTAATCGGGCGCCCTAAAAACTTTGTAGTAACAGTACGTGAAATTGAAATATCAGCTGGTGCTAAATTTATAATCCCAATTTTGGGGCAGATGATGCGTATGCCTGGATTGCCGGCGGCACCTGCTTCTGAAGGAATGACAATTGATAATAATGGTGTAATTTTTGGTTTGTCGTAATTGTTTTGAAATAAATTTTAGAAGATTGATTTTAAAAAGGTTTGCTCAAATAAGGGCAAACCTTTTTTATTTAAAATGTAATTTCATTCCTTCGTGGGAAGTTTTAAAACCCAAATCTTCATAAAATTTAATGGCGTTGGCTCTTTTTTTATCGCTGGTTAATTGTAATAAATGTGCATTTCGCTCTTTTGCTCTTTCAATTACCCAAGCAAATATTTTTTTTCCAATTCCTTGTCCTGTTAAGTCTTGCCGTACAAATACATTCTCAATTTGTGCCCTTAATTTGCCTTGATAACTCAAATACGGAATAAAAGTAAGTTGAAAAGTACCTATAATTTCGAGATCGTTTTCGTTTTCTAGCACCATTAATTCCTGATTTGGGTCTGAATTAATAATTTCAAAAGCCGTGTAATAACTTTCAGGCAAAGGATTCTGGTACTTTTCCCTTAAGTTGCCCAAATTGTCATTTGCTAACATTTTTACGATACATGGAACATCATTTTTTGTTGCTCTTCGGAAAGTCATACTTTTTTCACTCATAAGTAATAAATGCGTTAAAAGGGTTTATGCAATTTGTGTTTTTAGCATTTAATTTCAACTATTGGTTTGCGTAATTTTACTTTTTTTTAGTTAACAACGGTGCTGTGTAGGTATTGTATAACTCAAATAAAAACTCAATTCGGGCATTTTCTGTAGTAAACGCTTGTGGGCGGTAACATAAATCTACTGCTTTGTCTAATGCTTGGTGTGCTTTTACCAATTTTGGTGGCATTGTTAATGGATCGTATAAATCTGCCAAACTGCTCTCTTTAAATTCTGCTCTTACATCCAACACTTTTTGTGCTTTTTCTGTTACTTGTTGTTGGTTTTTCTCGCTTAATTCTAATGGCCAAGGATAATTGTTGTAAACCATTTCATTTGAATATCGATAATCGCTTTTTATTCTTCCACAAATATATTTTACCCAAACCATATGCATTTCAGAATGAAGCACACCAAACTCAAACAATGTTGCGTTTGCAATTACACTGGTAGAATTATTTGCAATATAACCTTCATCAAAAAACCCCATTGGTATGTATTTTCTGTTTTCTGAAGAATGTAAAGGAATTAAAACATAATTAGATTTTGGTTGTCTAATTTCGCCAAACAATGTTGGGAATGCAGCTAATTTTTGAGTTGCGGCTCTGCTACTATTTAATCGAAGTGTTTTTACATTTTCAACTCTTTTTTGTACTTCACTTAAAGCTCTTAATTCATTTGGTTTAATAGTTGTTAACCATAAACACCAACGGTTTTTTCCATTTAAAAATTCGTGAGCACTTACCAACGGTTTAAAAAAGTTTACTGCATCTGGCTCTAACACTAAAAAAGCATCTTTTTCTTCATCAGAAAATAAAAAATTACCTCCATCATTTGGCATACTTCCAAATGAAATAGTAGAAACATTGCAAATTGGTTGTCTTCTTTTAGCAATAATCAAATCATTTGCTTCAACCAAATAAGGGTTAATGTTTTTTACAGTTTTTACATGAGGTTCTCCTTTAATGTCATCATATTCAAACAGCATTTTATTTTTTGTGTCAAAATTTGCAAAACCTATAATTACACAATGTACAGCAGCTTTTCCTCGCGCCTCATTTGTCCAACTAAATGTGTTATGCGCAAAATGTATTTTAATTTTAAATGTGTTTAATAATTCATTCCATAAAATCCCAGTTTGTTCACCTTGTGTTATAGAATTGGTTGAAACAAAAGCAACTTTAATAGGCGATTTCGTAATATAGTTAGCCGCTTTATAATACCACGCTGCAACATAATCTAAAACTCCTGCACCTTTAACCTTGCCAAAAACCAAGTTCATATCTTCTTTTTGCTCCTTTGTTTGCAAAGATTTTCCGTAAAAAGGGGGATTTCCAATAATATACGAAAGTTCGTTTTTTGGCACTACGTTTTCCCAAGGAATTCGTAAGGAGTTGCCATGTACAATTTTAGCTGCTTTTTTTAATGGTAAGCGCACAAAATAGTGCCCAAATTCTTCTGAGATGCGCATATTCATTTGGTGGTCTATTAGCCACATCGCAACTTCGGCAATTTTAGTGGCAAACTCATCGTACTCAATGCCATAAAACTGGTCTACATCTAACCATAAAATACTTGAAACATCTAAAACTTGTTCGCCAAACTTAAACTGTTCTCTTAAAATATCCAGTTCTAACAAGCGCAATTCTCGGTAGGTAATAATTAAAAAATTTCCGCTACCACACGCTGGGTCTAAAAATTTTAAGGTAGATAATTTGTGATGAAATTCTTTTAGTTTGTTTGAGTTGGATTTTACTTTGTCGAACTCTGCTCGTAGTTCATCTAAAAACAAAGGTTTTATTAATTTAAAAATATTTTTTTCGGAAGTATAATGCGCGCCTAAGTTTCTACGTTCTTCAGGATTCATCACACTTTGAAACAACGAACCAAATATAGCAGGCGAAATTTTACCCCAATTTAATTTTGAAGCTTCTAATAAAATGCTACGCATTTTGGTGTTAAAAGCAGCAATTGGCAATTGTTCTTCAAATAATTTACCATTTACATACGGAAACTGACTTAAATGTTCGTCTAAATTTCTAAGTCGTTGCTCTTTTGGTGTATTTAAAATTTGAAAAAATTGTGCCAATAAAGCACCTAAATCGCTACCATCTTCATTGGTTTTTTGGTCTATATATTCTTTAAAAGTGTCTTTTTCAAAAATGCTGGTATCATCGGCAAATAAAATAAAAAGAAGTCGCACCAAATACACTTCTAAATAATGTCCTGTATAACCAAATTCTTCTAAATGGTCGTGCAGTTTTCCCATTAATTCGGCTGCTTGTATGTTTACAGGATCTTCTTCTTGAAATGTTCTTTTTTGATAACCAGCAATAAAGCCAAATTGCTTTACATTTTTATAAAAGTCTTTAATATGAAATTCAATTTCAAGGTTTTCATCTAAATCGTATAATTTAAAACGCTCAAAATCAGATACTAAAATGTATTTTGGCAATTCGTATTCTTTAATTCCGTGAAAATAATCGGTAGCTTGTGTAAAAGCAGTATCTAGGTTTTTTCCTTTCGATTTATGTTCAACCAACAAGGTTCCTTTCCAAAAAAGATCTATAAACCCTTGCTGATTGTTTAGTTTTTTTACAGGTTCTTCAAAGGTAGCAACACGCCTTCTGGAAATTCCAAAAACATCAAAAAAATCGTTCCAAAAACTATCTTTTTCTGCGCGTTCTTTCTTTTCGTTAGCCCATTCATTGGTAAATTTTAATGCGCGGTCTTTAATTTCGTTCCAGCTTAATGCCATTTCATCTTTTTATTAGCAATTTTAGTATTAGCAAATTTACAAGTTCTAAATTTAAGATTTTAACCCCAAAAACAACCAGATTTGTCTTTTTTTATCAGCTCTATAAACTCATACAGTTTACCAACTATTGGCTTTGGCGTATATGGTAACCATTTATTGTTGCCCGAAAGCCAATAAATTTTCCAAACATCATTAGACTTTACAAACTTAGCTCTTGCAATTGGAAAATGTTGCGACACTTTTTTATCATCCCATTTTGGTCTAATTTCAAAAATTTCAACAACGTTATTTTTATACAAATACCAGATATCAACTTGATCCCTTACTTCTTCTGGCGGGCGAATACTTTCTATATATTCTTTTAATTGTATGTCTATAAAGTCTATTGTTTTCATCAAATTGTTAGCTAATACTAATGTGTTTAATACTATTGTTTTGTAAAAATACTACATTTTTAGTTCAAAATAATTACAAAGTAAACCAAGGTTAAGGAGTTAAATCACGTTGAAATTGCTCCAACTGTTTGTGTACTATTTTAAACCATAATGGAGGTATCAATGCTAACAACATCATTCCAGGGTAACCCGTAATCATTTGTGGACTGTTGGGCGTTGAGTCAAGAAGTTGATAATGTTTACTTGCTTTAAAATGGTGGTCTGAATGCCTAGATAATTCAAATAATATAGTTCTTCCAACAAGATGATTAGAATTCCAAGAATGTTGTGGTAACACACGCTCGTACTTTCCGTTTACATTTATTTTTCTAAGCAAACCATAATGTTCTATATAATTAACGGTTTCTAACATAATAATTCCAAAAATAGCTGCACCTATAAAAGCAATCATGGTGCTAAAATTAAAATAATAATAAATTCCAGCTATTAGTAACAGTTGCGCAATGGTGTAATTTAGCATTCGGTTGTTGAAAGAAAAAAAATGGTTGCTTTTATTTTTTAAACGTTTTGTTTCAATTTCCCAAGCTTGCATGTAACTTCCAATTTGAGAACGAAACCAGAATAAAAATAACCATTCGCCTTTTCTAGCAGTTGCTGGGTCTTTTGGTGTTGCAACATTATAATGATGTCCGCTATTATGATAGGGTAAAAAATGAGTTTCTAATGAAGTTAATAATAAAATTTCACCTAAAAATTGTTGAAATCTATTTTTTCTATGTCCTAATTCATGACCCACGTTAATTCCGAAAATACCGCAAAGCACACCAAATGATAAAATTCTTCCTATAAATTCAAAATTTGAAACAGACTGTTGTATGGTGAATAAAAAAAAGATTAAAAAACCTACCTGAACCAAAACAACTGCATATAAAACGAAATCAAAAAAAGAATCATTTTTTAATTTTAGTTGTTCTTCTTTAGTGAAATTTTTAGTGCTGGGTTTGAATACTAATTCTAATATAGGGATGAAGCTAAAGGAAAATAATAAAGGTAAATAAGTCCAAATACCATAATTTGTAAACGAAACATAAACAGTTCCAGCAAGTATGAAGACACTTAAATATTTTAATTTGGACATAAATGCATATTAAGAAGTTAAATATACATTAAAAAATGAAAAAGAGACTGTCTAAAAAGTATCTTTTCACGTTCATTGCGAGGAACGAAGCAATCTATAATATCTATTCTGGTATTCAGAAAAAGATTACTTCACTATGTTCGTAATGACGGTTTTCAATTCTTTTTAAACAGCCTCTTTTCTATGTGAAATTTTAAATTTGAATTATAATAAATCATTTACAACTCTAACACCTTCAGCACTTTCCATAAATTTAGCTTTTTCATCAGCTGATAATTCAATTTCTACAATTTTTTCTATTCCGTTTTTACCAATAATACAAGGAACGCCAATTGAAATGTCGCTTAATCCATATTCACCTTCTAATAGGGCCGAACATGGGAACATTTTTTTAGTATCACAAGCAATTGCCTGAACCATTGAAGAAACCGCAGCTCCTGGCGCATACCAAGCGCTAGTACCTAATAATTTAGTTAAGGTTGCACCGCCAACTTTAGTTTCTTCAGCAACTTGTTCAATACGTTCTTTTGATAATAATTGAGCTACAGGAACACTATTTCTAGCAGCTAAACGTGTTAAAGGCAACATACCAGTGTCACTATGCCCAGCTATAACCATACCCTCAACGTCAGATTGAGGACAACCCAATGCTTCCGCTAATCTATATTTGAAACGTGCACTATCTAAAGCGCCACCCATTCCTATAATACGGTGTCTAGGTAATCCAGATGATTTATGCGCTAAATAAGCCATTGTATCCATTGGATTGCTTACAACAATAATAATAACGTTAGGAGAATGTTGAACCAAACTTGCTACAACAGATTTTACAATTCCAGCATTAATTCCAATTAATTCTTCACGTGTCATTCCTGGTTTTCTAGGAATTCCACTTGTAATTACAGCAACATTGCTTCCTGCTGTTTTTGAGTAATCATTTGTTACACCAGTAATTTGGGTGTCAAAACCCATTAAAGAAGCTGTTTGCATAAGATCCATTGCTTTTCCTTCTGCAAATCCTTCCTTAATATCAATTAATACTACTTCTGATGTAAAATCCTTAATTGCTATGTACTCCGCGCAACTTGCACCTACAGCACCAGCGCCTACAATTGTTACTTTCATTTTTAAATATTTTTTAAATGTTTTGTTTTGTTAAAAATTTCTGAAACTCAAAAATACAATAATAATTAGAGATACTAGGTAACTTTTGTACAAAAAAAAGGGGCTCCCGAAGGATCCCTTTTTTTTAATTTTATAACTATATTTTATGACTATTACCTAAAACTAAAGGCGAAGCCTCCGCTAATGGTATTGTATTCTTGAACCGTGTAATCTGCAAAAATTTTAAAGAAACCTAAACTCAATCTGGCACCAACAGTAGCTCTTATTCCACTTGCTTCAAAATCTAAATTTACAGGATCCGTTACAGTTTTAACTTTTTTATCATTTGGAGACGGTAAACCAGTATTATATTCTAAATCATAGGTTCCTTTCATTTTAAATTCTGAAGTTCCAGCGGCATATCCAATACCACCATAAAAATTAATAATAGGGAAATTCAATGATGCAATAGCCTGAACGGTATATGACGATAAATTAAATGTAGCTTCTTGATTAGAACCAGAAATTGAACTGTCATTCTGAATATTGTAATTCACATCCATCGATGTATATGCGCCAAGCAATGAAATGTGCAGTGGTGTTTTTTCAAAAACACCAAACCAATTGGTTATTTCTTTTTTAAGTCCCAGACCTAATAAATTACCCTTAACATCATTAGAACCAACTTCTGGAACCAAACGAATCATTACATCAAATTGTTTTGGTAATCCAAGACTAAACTGAACAGACGGCGTAGGAACTGCATTTAAAGGTAGATCTTCTTTTACTCCTGCCGGCATTGTAAAATTAGCCGTTACTTGTTGACCTTCCACAACCGCTTTGATTTCAATGGGTGCTTCTAAGCTATTCGAACCAGCCACCGTTGCGCCAATTACAGATGTTGAAGTTGTTGAAGAAGATAAGCCAAGGTCAGCAAATTTAAAAAATTCGTCTTTAGAAGGCACTATTGACGCGTTTAATCCTATTGAAATATCGAATCCAAATTTTTTATGTGCTTTTGCGGTATGGTACCAGCCACTATTCATGCCATAAATTAACCCTTTCATTGCTGGATTCATATAGGCTTCTGTTAGTTTGTTTGCATCCTGAACACCAGCTAATAAAATAGCTTCAAGTCCATCTTGAGCTTTCAAATTAAAGTTAAAGGCTAACACGATGAGCATTAATACAATTTTTTTCATAAATTTAGTTTTTAGCAAATCAAATATAGTAAATATTAAACAAAAAAAAGACTGAAAAAATCAATCTTTTTTTTGTTATTTTGAGTTGAATTTTAGCGGTTAAGCGTCAATTTTTGCATATACAGCATTTTTCTCAATAAAAGCTCTACGTGGTGGAACTTCATCTCCCATAAGCATTGAAAAAACTCTATCGGCTTCTGTTAAATTATCAATAACAATTTGGCGCATAGTTCTAAATTCTGGATTCATTGTAGTATCCCAAAGTTGTTCTGCATTCATTTCTCCTAAACCTTTGTAACGTTGAATACTAACGCCACCACCCATATTAAGAGCAATCATATCACGTTGGTTATCATTCCAAGCATATTCCCGTTTCTGACCTTTTTTAACCAGATACAAAGGTGGTGTTGCAATATAGATATGTCCGTTTTCAATCAATTCTTTCATATATCTGAAAAAGAATGTCAATATTAAAGTTGCAATATGACTACCATCTACATCGGCATCACACATAATAACAACTTTATTATAACGAAGTTTAGATAAATTTAATGCTCTTGGATCTTCTTCAGTTCCAATAGAAACACCCAAAGCTGTGAACATATTTTTTATCTCTTCATTTTCAAAAACTTTATGTTGCATTGCTTTTTCAACATTCAAAATTTTACCTCTTAATGGTAATATTGCCTGAAATGCTCTATCTCTTCCTTGTTTAGCGGTACCACCTGCGGAATCTCCCTCAACTAAAAATATTTCACATTTATCTGGATCCGTTTCTGAACAATCGCTTAATTTTCCAGGTAAACCACCCATAGTCATCACCGATTTACGCTGCACCATTTCTCTGGCTTTTCGTGCTGCGTGACGAGCAGTTGCTGCTAAAATAACTTTTTGAACAATTGTTCTAGCATCACTTGGGTTTTCTTCTAAATAATTAGTTAGCATTTCTGAAACAGCCTGACTAACAGCAGCCGTAACTTCACGGTTTCCTAATTTTGTTTTTGTTTGCCCTTCAAACTGAGGTTCAGCAACCTTAACAGAAATAATTGCAGTTAATCCTTCACGAAAATCATCTCCTGAAATTTCAAATTTCAAATTTTTAAGCATTCCAGAGTCGTCAGCATACTTTTTTAAAGTGGCTGTTAATCCACGTCTAAAACCGGCTAAATGAGTTCCTCCTTCATGTGTATTAATATTGTTAACGTATGAATGTAAATTTTCAGAATAAGAAGTGTTGTAAACCATAGCAACTTCTACTGGAATCCCATTTTTTTCACCCTCCATTGAAATGATTTTGGCGGTAAGTTGCTCACGGGTTGCATCTAAGTAACGTATAAATTCAGGTAATCCTTCATCGCTATAGAACGTTTCAACAGGAAAATTTCCTTCCTCATCTGGAGTTCTATTATCAAGTAAAGTAATTGTAATTTCTTTATTTAAATAGGAAAGTTCACGCAATCTAGTTGCAAGTGTGTCATAACTAAATTCAATGGTTTGTGTAAATATAGAAGTGTCTGGTAAAAAAGTAACTAATGTACCTTTACTATCAGTCTCTCCAATTATTTTTGCAGGATACAACGCTTTTCCTTTTGAATATTCTTGTTCCCAAATTTTACCATCCAAAAAAACGGTGGCTCGTAAATGTTCTGATAGGGCATTTACAACTGAGACACCTACACCGTGTAAACCTCCCGAAACTTTATATGAATCTTTATCAAATTTACCACCCGCACCAATTTTAGTCATTACAACTTCCAATGCTGAAACTCCTTCTTTTTTGTGCATTCCAACTGGAATACCACGTCCATTATCTGTTACAGAAACCGAGTTGTTTTCATTGATAACAACGTCAATTCTATCACAATGGCCTGCCATTGCTTCATCTATAGAGTTATCTACAACCTCATAAACTAAATGATGTAGTCCTCTGACACCAATATCTCCAATATACATAGATGGACGCATACGCACATGCTCCATACCTTCAAGTGCCTGAATACTATCTGCAGAATAACTGTTTTTCTTTATTTCTTCGCTCATAATTAAAAATATTTTTAATAACTACAAATATAAAAAATAGACAAGTCATTTTAAGGACCAATAATCAATGTAATCAAAAGTTATCAACAATAAATTTTTTTATAAAAAGTTCTTTAAATCGCTTTAAAACACGTTTAAATTGGAAATGAGAACCATTGATTAAAATTATTTTTTTAAGTATACCTAAAATTCACCATACATCTTTAAAATGACTCGTAATGTTTAATTATTTTTATTTATAAGAGTAGTTTTTAACTAAAATAAGGCGATTTATAAAAAATTAAAAATACTTTTTATGGTTTATGCTTTTTAATATTATTTTTGCGGATGCAACATAAGGTACTTATTTTAGATTTCGGGTCGCAATACACTCAGTTAATTGCGCGAAGGGTTAGAGAACTCAATATATATTGTGAGATTTTCCCTTTCAATAGTAAAAATTTTAACGTGTCAAATTTTGGAACAGTTATTTTATCTGGAAGTCCATTCTCGGTTAGAAATGGAGACGCTCCAAGTCCTGATTTAACATTAATAAAAGGAAAAATACCTTTATTGGGCGTTTGTTTTGGCGCACAATATTTAGCACATAATTATGGCGGAAAAGTGGCTTCTTCAAATACAAGAGAATATGGAAGGGCAAATTTGTCATTTGTTAAAAAGGATGAATTATTTTTTGAAGGTGTTGAACTCGGAAGCCAAGTTTGGATGAGCCATAGCGATACCATTGTTGATTTACCTCAAGAGTTTGAATTAATTGGAAGTACTCACGACGTTAAAAATGCTGCCTTTAAAATTAAAAATGAAGTAACTTATGGAATTCAGTTTCATCCAGAAGTGTATCATACCTCAGATGGGTTGAAGATATTGGAAAACTTTTTAGTAAAAATTGCAAAAATCGAGCAAACTTGGACTCCAGATTCTTTTGTTGATTCAACAGTTAAAAAATTAAAAAAGAAATTAGGTGACGATAAGGTTGTTTTGGGACTTTCTGGAGGTGTAGATTCAACTGTTGCTGCCACATTATTAAGTAAAGCTATAGGTAAAAATTTATATTGCATTTTTGTAAATAATGGATTATTACGAAAAAATGAGTTTGAAAGTGTTTTGGAACAATATTATGGAATGGGCTTAAATGTTAAAGGTGTTGATGCTTCGGCACGTTTTTTGAAAGCTTTGGAAGGAAAAACAGATCCAGAAGAAAAAAGAAAAGCGATTGGAAAAACGTTTATCGATGTTTTTGATGATGAAGCACATTTATTAGAAGGTGTAAAATGGCTTGGACAAGGCACTATTTACCCTGATGTAATTGAGTCGGTTTCTGTGTCTGGAGGACCTTCAGCTACTATAAAATCACATCATAATGTTGGTGGATTACCGGATTTTATGAAGTTGAAAATAGTAGAACCTTTAAAAATGTTATTTAAAGATGAAGTTCGTAGAGTGGGGGCTTCATTAGGAATTGATGCAGAGCTTTTAGGAAGACATCCATTCCCAGGTCCTGGATTAGGAATTAGAATTTTAGGAGATATTACTGAAGAAAAGGTAAGAATGTTACAAGAAGTAGATGCTATTTTTATAAACGGATTAAAAGAAGCAGGTTTGTATGATAAAGTTTGGCAAGCAGGAGCAATGTTATTACCAGTTAATTCAGTAGGAGTGATGGGTGACGAAAGAACGTATGAAAAAGCAGTTGTTTTACGTGCCGTAGAATCTACTGATGGGATGACTGCCGATTGGGTAAATTTGCCGTATGAATTTTTACAAAAGATATCTAATACTATAATAAATAATGTAAAAGGCGTTAATAGAGTAGTATATGACATTAGTTCAAAACCACCTGCAACTATTGAATGGGAGTAAATAAATATTGAATAATTTCAATTTATGAAAAAAATAAACACCTTATTAATTTGTTTGTTAATGTTATGTTCTATAGCATTAGCACAACAAAAAAAATACATTTCTTATATTGTTAAGCAAGGCGAAACTATTAAAAGCATTGCAAAAGAGAATGATTTGTCTACACGAGATTTGCTAAATTTAAACCCCGATGTGAGCAGAAATCCTAGTGTTGGGACTACTATTATTATTCCAAATAAAAATTTTGGAAAGTTTGAGGCAAAGGACAATGAAACTACTTCTACACATAAAATTTCGACTCCATTAAATACATTTAAATATATTGTTGTTAAGGATGATACTGTTTATAATTTAACCAAACGATTTGGAATTACCGAATTAGATTTATTAGAAAACAATGCCGTTTTTATCGAAGGGGTTAAAGAAGGCAAACAGTTAAAAGATCTATTACAGTTGGGAATGGAATTAAATATTCTTAAACCAAATACAAATGTAATTATTAATTATATAGTTGTAAAAGATGATACGGTATATAATTTAACAAAAAGGTTTGGGGTTACAGCAGAGGATTTAAAAGCTTTAAATCCTTCGTTGGAAGAAGGTTTAAAATTGGGAATGGAGCTTAAAATTAAATCTTCAAAGCCGTTAGATTCGGTTGTAGTATCAAGTGGTTTTCCGAAACGTATAATAAATGGCGATAATAATGTAAATGTAAAAGGTCAATTTATAGAAAAAATAAATTTCAATAAAACAATTGATTTGGTACTCTTGTTGCCTTATAATATTAGTACATTGAACGATTCAATTAAAAGAGTTCAGTTTAATAATCAGAATTCATTATTATCCATTGCAACAGATTTTCATTTAGGAGCTGAAATTGCGATTGATTCATTAAAACAAAAAGGGCTACGAATTAATGTGAAGTATTTAGATTCAGAAAATTCAACTAGAAAATTACAACAGCAAATGGCTAATCATAATTTGAATGAAGCAGATGTTATTATTGGTCCCTTATTTTTTGAAAATGCACATTGGTTATCTAAAAATGTTAGAGTACCTATTATTGCTCCGTTTTTCTCTAAAAAACAAGATTTGCTTTCGGATGATAACTTAGTAAAATCAGCACCTGATCTGGATATTTTAGAGGTAAAATTATTGGCTTTTTTGAAAAGAAGTTATAAAGGAGAAACTATAATTGTTATTAATGATGGTAAAGAAGAATCTCAAAGAGATTTATGGAAAATTGTAGGAAAGTTAAAAGAATTTAATTCAAATGGATTGGTTTCAGTAATTAAACCAGAAAACGGATATATTAATGCAAATAGAATAACCGAAAAATTAAGTCATAATAAAGATAATTGGGTATTTTTAATATCTGAAGACAATATAACAACGGCTTCAACTTTAAATGCCTTAAAAGGTGTTTGGGATAAATTAACTGTGAATTTAATTACCCTAAATAAAGGAAGTAATTTCGATAATGTAGACAATAATTTATTGGGTAAATTAAACTTCACCTATCCTTCGGCTGATTATTTATATACAGATGATAAGAATACAAAAGTATTTTTTGAAAAATACATTACAAAAAATCATGTAATGCCTTCCAAATATGCTATTAGAGGGTTCGATATTACCTATGATGCTATTGTTCGGGCTGCGAGCGCTCCAACAGTAAAAGAAGGTTTGTTAGCAGGGAAATCGGTTAGAATTTCTTCGGTTTTTAAGTACGATAAAAAAGAATCTGGAAGTTTTGAAAACTCGGCTGTTTTTATTATTCAGTATAATAAGGAGCTTGTACCAATGGTTGTAAACTAAAAAAAGCAACTTTCAAGTTGCGTTTTTTATATATTACAAAAAAAATATTTAGATTTTTTTCATTTGTTGTTTTAACATTTTTATTTGCTCAGCCAACATGTTTTGAGTGTCTAATTTTTTAGCTTCATTCATTAAAAGTGTAGCTTCCCTTTTTCTTCTTTTGGTCATTGCTATTCCAGCAAGTTGTAACTTAGCCATGGCTTCGTCATGTTTCATATTCAACCCTAAACTTAATGCCTTTTTAAAGAATTTTTCTGCTTGTGTTATATTGGTTTGAGAAACCAGAATACCATGCAAAAAATTGAAATAACCTTCTTGTTTTTTTATTAAGGCACTACTTGGATTTTTTATATATGATAGCCATTTGGTTGCTCCAGCAAAATTTTGTTTTCTTAATTGAAGAAAAGCCAACAACAAAAATTCATTTTTAAAATAGAACAAAACAAAAATACCTGATAAAAAAATTAATGAAATACCGTTCATTATTTCTTTATCCATAAATTGAAAAACAGACCACACAACAATTGCCGCAGCAATTACCAATTTTATATATTTATTAAACATTGTTTATTTTTTTATGAATGCAAAGTTACATTTTTGCATTCATAAATTTTATTTTTGATAATATTTTTTGAATTTAATAAAAGCAAACACCGATAATACGGCTACAAAACCAATTGCATAAAATATAAATGTAGGTGTAATTACCTTATCTCCACTTGCATAAGAGTGTAAGCCTGAAAGGTAAAAATTAACACCAAAGTATGTCATTAAAATGGATGCAAATGCCGCTATCGAGAATAAATTAAATGTAAATCTGCTTCTTAATCCTGGCACTAAACGCATATGAAGTACAAATGCATAAATCATAATACTAATTAATGCCCAAGTTTCTTTTGGATCCCAACCCCAATAACGACCCCAACTTTCATTAGCCCATTGGCCACCTAAAAAATTTCCAATAACAAGTAAAACTAAACCAACAGTTATAGCCATTTCGTTAATTATTGTTAATTCTTTAATAAGGCTTGATACTTTTGCTTTGTTAGATTTAGTGGTTAATGCCATTAAGAATAAGGAAATTAAACCTAAAATCATTGCAAGGGCAAAAGGTCCATAACTTGCCACAATAATGGAAACGTGAATCATTAACCAGTACGAATTTAATACAGGAACTAAACTTGCAATTTCTGGATCCATCCAGTTCCAATGTGCCACCATTAAAATAAATGAAGTTAAAAATGCAGTTGCGGCAATAGTCATAGAAGACTTTCTTCCAAAAATTAAACCGAATAACATGGTAGCCCATCCAACATAAATCATAGACTCATAAGCGTTACTCCAAGGAGCGTGGCCACTAACAATCCAACGAGCAATTAAACCTCCTGTGTGCAATAAGAATAAAACAATAATTATTGCAATGCTTCCTTTTATCAGGTAGTTGATTAACTTATTGTCTTTAAAAATTTGAATAATAACAAATAGAAACATCAGTGTTCCTATGTACATGTAGTAACTAAATAGTTTTCTAAATACATCGTATTTATTGTAGGCAATTTCTAAATCAATTTTATGATCTTTTGGATAAACAGCACTACCATATTTTTTTTGAAAATTTACGATACCTCCTAAAATTTCATTAGAATCGTCATAATTTTTAGATGTTTTAGAATCATACAAGGTTTGTAAATAAATTGGCAATATTTGTTTTACAAATAGAGAATCTTCACCTTTAAAATGAGCATTTTCTATATTATTATGAGAAACCCATTTATTATTTATATCATTTGGAATAGGAAAAATTCTTAAAATATCACCAACTATTGCAGAATACAACAAGTTCACTCTTCTATCAACATTAATAATATCTTTTTCATACTTACTTTTAATGTTGCTTTTTTGAGCCTCTTGCTGAATTTCAGCTAATTTGTAAATTCCTTCATCGCTAAAGAAATTTGATAAAGCTGCATATTTAGCATCTTGAGAAATGCCAATAATATCTCTTAATTTACTATTTCCTTTTTCAATATAAATGATAGGAATTTGAAACCATATTCTTGGATTTTGTTGAATAGATAAAAACACTTGAGTAGCATTCATATCTTCAAAAGAATCATTTTTACTAACTTTTCTTAGTAATTCAGATGCATAAGTATGAATTGGCTTCATCCTTCCTCCATCATCTTGAATTATTAATTTAGCAAATTTTTCAGTATGAATTTCATCAATTTTATTGGCGATTAGTACCGAGTCTATTTCTGCTTTTGTAATTGCATGACTGTGGTCTTGAGCAAAGCTCAATGAAGAAATAAATAATAATGCTATAACAGTTACACCTTTTTTTATAGATTTATTTTTTCGTAATGATTTTCTCAAAAAGTCGAAACGCGTATTTTTCATAAAAAGAATTAAAATAAGACCTGCATACAACATAAAGTAACCGATATAAGTTATTAAAGTTCCCCAGTAATCGTGATTTACAGACAAGTGTGTTTCTTCATATTCATCTGTAATGTTATAACTAGATTGAAAGAATTTGTAACCTTTATAGTTTAAAATATTATTCATAAAAATTCTAAAATCAAATGTTTCATCGGGAGCAATAACGGTTACTTCACTTGCATAGGACATAGCGCTTTCAGATCCTGGATATTTATCTAAAATAAAATCGTTTAATTTAATGCTAAAAGGTAATTGCATTTGCATAGCACCATAACTCATTCTAAAATTAAGGTTTCCAACTGTAAATTCAGTAGGAGCTTGCATTGCAAATTTTTCGCCATATAATTTTATTTCTTTAGTTTGGTCACCAACAACTACATCAAAAACTAATTGAGATAAAGACGATTCGTCTTTATTTCCTGAAATGGTTTTATAGCTTCCTTTTACAGGTCCTTGAGGCACTACAAACTGAATGCCAGCAATTGAATGTACCGCTAACAAAGAAAAATCTTGAACAGAATCTTTTGCAATAATTCCTTCAAAATTATCAGCCATTCTGTAAAAGTTTCCTTCAATTTGAGATTTAATGGTTATTTTACCATTAGATGTCTTAAAGTCTATTGCATTGATATTTGGAGAATCAAACCCAACCAAAACCCCATGTACGTCATCTGAACTTCCTTTTTGAATATAGTGATTGTGTCTTCCACCACCACTTGATTCTACAATAAGTAAAAAATCCTTACTGTCTGGAGACGCTGGAGTTACCGAATCTAGTTCGAAAATTTCTTGAACATTTGGTATATAACTTTTTAATTTTACAGATACGTCAGTTCCTTTAAAATCTGTTTTATATTGGTAATTATTAGACCCAAGAGCGCTTAATAAAATTTCTTTATGAAAAGGTGTTTTTTGTTCTTTTCCATCGTTTACAACAATACTGATAAAGCTTTTTTCTGTTAAAAAAGTGTCGCTAACAGCACCTTCTTGAATTGGCATAATACCTTCGAAACTAATGTAACGTGTAATCCCGGCTCCAATTATTATGAATAAAAAGGCTAAATGAAATGCTAGAACAACAAGCTTTTCCTTTCTATATAATTTATATTTAAAAATATTTCCAAAAAAATTAATAGCAAAAACCACCATAATTGCTTCAAACCACCATGCATTATAAACCAAAACTTTTGCGGTTTCAGTTCCATAATCATTTTCAATAAAAGTTGCAACACCCATTGAAGTTGCAAAAACTAAAAATAAGACAGCCGTTACTCTTGTTGAATAAATAAGCGAAAAAAATTTGTTCATCTAAAATAAGTTTAAAATTAAAATGAAATGCAAAAATAGGTATAATTGACTTAATTATCACACCTAAAAATAATGATTCAATTTTGTTGAATTTATTGACAAAGATAAAAGTAACTTTTATTACACACTATGATTATTGTCATAATAAAATGATAAAATAGAGGGTGTTTTTAATGTTTATTTTAAAAAAAATGTATTTTTGTAGTCAAATAGCTAAGAATTGAATAATCTAAATAGGTTTAAAGAATATTTTAAGATTTCACTTTATATAAAGCGACCTGAATGCTTTATTAAGTAGATTATCTATCAATTTCAAAAAGATTTTACACAATTTATTTAACGTACTAAATATTATTTTATGGAATTACCATACGCTGAACCATATAAAATTAAAATGGTTGAATCAATTAATAGATCCACCAAAGAGGATCGTTTAAAATGGATAAAAAAAGCAAATTATAACTTATTTAATTTAGCATCAAACAAAGTTTATATTGATTTATTAACGGATTCTGGAACTGGTGCAATGAGTGACCAACAATGGGCAGAAATGATGATTGGTGATGAAAGTTATGCTGGGTCATCATCATTTTTAAAACTTAGAAAAACAGTTAAAAAAATTACAGGATTTAAATATTTTCTTCCAACCCATCAAGGTCGAGCAGCAGAGAATGTTCTTTTTTCTGCATTAATTAAAGAAGGTGATGTAGTGCCAGGAAATTCACATTTTGATACAACCAAAGGGCATATTGAATTTAGAAAAGCAACTGCTGTTGATTGTACCATTGATGAGGCTTTTGACACTTCGGTTATACATCCATTTAAAGGAAATATTGATCTTGAAAAACTTGAAAATGTTTTTAAAAAATATCCGAAAGAAAAAATTCCTTTGGTTATTTTAACCATTACTTGCAATAGTGCTGGGGGACAACCTGTTTCTGTCCAAAACACTAAAGAGGTTTCTCAATTGTGTAAAAACTACGGAATTCCATTGTACTTTGATGCAGCTCGTTTTTCTGAAAACGCCTATTTTATTAAGAAGAGAGAGGTAGGATATGCACATAAAACCATTAAGGAAATTGTTAAAGAGGTTTTTTCGTATGGTGATGGAATGACTATGAGTGCTAAAAAGGATGGATTAGTAAATATGGGTGGTTTTATAGCACTTAACAATGAAGATGTTTTTAAGCATGCGACTGTATTTAATATAATGTATGAAGGTTTTATTACCTATGGAGGGATGAATGGAAGAGACATGGGAGCTTTAGCAGTGGGGTTAAACGAGTCTACAGAATTTGATTATTTGGAAAGTAGGGTTGAGCAAGTTGCCTATTTAGGTCAAAAATTGGTTGATTATGGAGTTCCTGTACAACAACCTTTTGGAGGGCATGCCATCTATTTAGACGCAAATAAATTCGTACCGACTATACCAAGGGAAGAATATAGAGCTCAGGCTTTAGCTTTGGAATTGTATGTTGTAGGAGGAATAAGAGGGGTCGAAATTGGTACTGTTTTAGCTGATAGAGATCCATTTACTAGAAAAAATAGATTTCCTGAATTAGAATTAGTTAGATTGGCAATTCCAAGAAGAACATACACAAATAACCATATGGATTATATTGCAGCAACCTTAAAAAATATTTTTGATACTAGGGAAGATGCTAAATCGGGCTATAAAATTGTGGATGAAGCTCCAATAATGAGGCATTTTACTGTTAAATTTGAAAAAATATAATACTTATTGGTCTTTTTTTGATATTTTTGTATAAATAATTTAATTTATGTATAAATAATGTTATCACGTGCCAGTAAATATGCAATTTTAGCAACACTGTATTTAGCAACTAATTCTAGTAAGGACAAAAAATTAAGTGTAAAAGATATAGCATCAACATTGGAGGTTCCAAGCCCATTTTTGGCAAAATTATTTCAACAGTTGGTTCGGGGTAAAATTATTTCTTCAACAAAAGGTCCAACGGGCGGTTTTTTTTTAACAAAAAAGAATGGCGATAAAACTGTTTGTGATATTATTGAAAATATTGATGGATTAAATAGATTGAATGAATGTTTTTTAGGTTTGTCAGAATGTGATGGGTTAAATCCTTGCCCAGTTCATTTTATTGTTGAACCGTTTAAAAATAGCATTTTAGGTAAATTTAGAGACAAAAGTATTCTTGAATTCGCTAAAGAAGTTGATGAAAAAAAGCAGGTATTAACATTAAAATCCCTTGAATCTTAACAATTAATCATTTTTTTTTCTTCACAATGATATTTATCAGTAAAATATTATTTGAGTATTATTATCTTTGCATATAATAAAAGATAAAAAGGTCTTTTATTATTAATGAAATTAATTAACCAATAAATTTTCAAAATATGTTATCTAAAAAACAAGCACGAGCTTTCTTTCTGGGTGGGACATTAGTAACCTTTCTTATTTTTATAGGGCTCACAGTGTATTCTTTATCAGAAGGAGTAGATCAAACAAATCACAAAGATCTTACAGAATCTGCCATCCGAGGGAAGGCTATTTGGGAGTCTAACAATTGTATGGGATGTCATACAATATTGGGAGAAGGTGCCTATTACGCGCCAGAATTAACAAAAGTTGTTGATCGATTAAACATTAAATATGATGGCAATGGTGAAGATGTCATCAAAAGTATTTTAATGTCAGAAGGCCCTTGGCAGCCAAATGGAAGAAAAATGGTAGCATATAATATGTCGGAGCAAGAAGCAGCTGATGTTGTTGAATTTTTTAAATGGATTGGAAAGATTGATTTAAATGGATTTGATAGAGTTGTTTCACCATTAGCAAAAGATAAACAAAACAAATAAAAAATAACATTATGAAATAGCTAAAAACAAATTTTCATTAAGACAAAAATGATTGTAAGCTATTGATAATGACCAATAAAAACAAATAAAAAATAACATTATGAAATATAAATCACAAAAAGTAGCTTATTGGTTTTTTGCACTTTCAATGCTGCTATTAGTTTTACAAATTGTTTATGGATTTGTAATGGGTTTTGCCCGAATAGGTTTCGACAATTTACATGAATTTATACCTTTTAACACTGCAAGAGCGGTTCATACAAACTTATTAGTAGTATGGTTGTTGTCTGGTTTTATGGGTGCAGCTTACTATATAATACCAGAAGAAGCACAAAAAGAATTAGTAAGTGTTAAATTGGCATATGTTCAATTAATTAGTTTGGCACTTGTTGGTGTTGCAGCAATTGTTGGATTTCATTTTAATATTTGGGAAGGTCGTAAATTTTTAGAAATTCCACGTCCTTTAGATTATTTAGTTGTTGCTAACGTATTATTATTTCTAGGATTAATTTTAGTAACTCTTTTTAAAGGAAAGCGCCAAACAACTACGGCTTTAGTACTTTCCATGGGACTTTTGTTTGCGGCATTATTATACTTGCCAGGAATGTTGCAATTCGACAGTCAAGTTACAGATTCATTTTTCCGTTGGTGGGTTGTTCATTTATGGGTTGAAGGTGTTTGGGAATTAATTATGGGTGGTATTTTATCGTTCTTATTAATTAAATTAACTGGAGTTGATAGAGAAGTTATTGAAAAATGGTTATATGTAATTGTTGGTTTAACCTTCTTATCAGGAGTTTTAGGAACGGGTCATCACTATTATTACATTGGAGTAAATAAAATTTGGATTATAGTTGGAGGAATCTTCTCAGCTTTAGAGCCTTTAGCATTTTTAGCAATGGCATTATTTGCAGTAAATATGTACAGAAAAGGGGAGAAAAAACACCCAAACAAATTGGCACTTTATTGGACTTTAGGAGCTGCAATTGTATCATTTGTAGGTGCAGGTTTATTAGGATTTGCTCATACATTACCGCAAACAAATATTTATACCCACGGAACTTTAGTAACTGCAATGCACGGACATTTAGCATTTTGGGGAGCATACGGAATGATTGTTTTGGCAATTATAAGTTATAGTTTACCAAACATGACAGGTAGAAAAATGTATGATAGTTCAATAGGTCGAGCAGCTTTTTGGTTGTCAAATGTTGGAATGGTTGGTATGACTGTTGCATTTGGAGTAGCAGGTGTTGCCCAAGTTTATCTAGAGCGTAAATTTAAAATGGATTTTATGGCAGTTCAAAATGAAATTAGTATCCATTTTGTGGTTCTAGTATTATGTGCTTTGGTTTTTACAACAGGAATTGCACTTTATATTGTCGATTTTTATAAACACGGTAAACCAACAGATGAAGCATTAGGAATTAATGATTAAATTTTTTTAATTTTTTAAAATATAATTAAAGTAGTTTTTTAAAAATAGGCCAGAGTTAAGATTGTTAGTCAGCAATATACTGTTCACTCAAAATCAATGACTCTGGTTTTTCTATTTTGTAATCTAAATATTGAAATCACATGAAAAACCCATTACCTTATTATCATCAAATTGGTAAAGAAGTTGAAGTATTTGAACATGCCTATAAAAATAAAATTCCATTTTTATTAAAAGGACCTACTGGTACGGGAAAATCTAGATTTATTGAGTTTATGGCGCATAAATTAGATAAAAAGTTAATTACTATTAGTTGTCATGAAGAAACATCTTCGACTGATTTGATAGGTAGGTTTATCATTAAAGGAGCTGAAACTATTTGGATGGATGGACCATTAACCGTTGCTCTTAAAACAGGTGCTATTATTTATTTAGATGAAATTGCTGAAGCTAGACCCGACGTAATTGTGGCAATTCATTCGCTTACAGATCACCGGCGAGAATTGTTTATTGATAAGTTAGGAGAAACTGTAAAAGCACATGCCGATTTTATGTTGGTTGCTTCATTTAATCCAGGGTACCAAAAGGGATTTAAAGAATTAAAACCCTCAACTCGACAACGTTTTATTGCAACCTCTTTTGCTTATCCAGAAGCTAAAATTGAAACTGAAATTTTAGTAAATGAAACTGGAATTGAAGACGGTATTGCTAAAAAATTAGTAAACATCGCAACAAAAATTAGAAACTTAACTGAGCTCGGATTAACAGAAACAGTTTCAACCCGATTATTAGTAGATGCAGCAAAATTAATTCATAGTGGTTTAGCAAAACGATTATCTGTTGAAGTTGCAATTGTAGAACCATTAACAGATGATTTAGAGATTGTTGAAGCCTTAAAAGATTTGTGTAACCTAATGATTTAAAAAAGTATTCAGTTAACAGTTCCAGTTAGCAGGTAATTCTGCTTTATTAAAGACTGAAAACTGTGACTGAAAACTGAAAACTGAAACAATGTTCGAACCAGATGAATATCTATTTACTAAACTAGCTTACTACTTTAAACGAAGACGATTAAAGAAGGAAGAAGCTTTGGAGTATGCTGTAAGTTTGGAGGACTTGAAACCTCGTTTAACCATTTTAGCACGTGCAATTACCGGTGAGTCTATCGAAATATATGAAGCTGAGCGAGAAGGTGGTTTCAAAAACAATAATTTCTTTTTACCTGTAAAATTCACTGATTTTCCTTCGTCCGATGAAAATATAGCGTACTATTTATTCCGAGTATTGTATTTGTCAGTTCAAAAAAATTTGAATTTGAATTGGAACGACAACCAAGAACATGAATTACTAGAATCGCAACAAAAAGCAGAAGAAACCTCAAAAGAAATATTGGATTCGTTATTTGAACAGTTTCCAATTACAGAAAAATATTATACCAATTTTAAAACTTTTTACTCTTCAAAAGTGAAAGACGAATCATTGGCTGATTTTTCATTTATTTATGGAAAATGGATGCGAAATAACCCAGAGGAAGATTTAGAAAATAGCCTGAATAATTTTACTGATAAAGTAAAAAAAGCTGACGAAGAAAAACCAAAAACCATTTTAAAATCAAAAGCTGTAGAAGAAATAATTTCGGTTCAGATTGATGTAAAACAACAAGAAGATGCAGTGTTACAACATCAATTTGAAAAAGTAGAAACTGCTGAAGAATTTGGAGGAAATTTTAGAGATTTTGATGGTGATGATGAATTAGATGACCATTCAAATGCGTTGGAAGAAATTAACATGAAATATACGGTTCGTGTTGATGATACAGCACATTCTGTATATCAAGCCGATTTTATTGAAAATACTACAGTTTCTGAAAGTGCAGAAATTGATAGTAAAGGATTTTATCTTAAATACGATGAATGGGATTATACAAAACGCCTATATAAACAAGATTTTTGTAAAGTTTATCCGAAATCCTTATTAAAAACTGATGTTGCATATTTTAAAAAAACCTTGAAGGAAAATGCTTCAACATTAATGGGCTTGCGTAAAATGTTGACTACTGTAAATAATAAGTACCAACAACAAAGAAGGCAACCACAGGGGGAGGAGTTCGATATTGATGCGATAACCGATTTATTTGTTGATGTACATTCCGGGCATACACCTTCTGAAAATATATACATTTCAAAAAGGAAAAAAGAAAAGGATTTGTCTATTTTATTGTTGTTAGATATTAGTTTATCTACTGATGGTTACGCTGCTGGAAACAGAGTAATTGATGTTGAAAAGCAAGTCTCTATTTTGTTTGGTGAAATTTTAAATGAATTTAATATTGATTTTTCTATCGATTGTTTTTATTCAAAAACCAGAAATCATTCTTCGTATATCACCATTAAAGATTTTGACGAAGATTGGAATAAAGCTAAATTTAAAGTAGGTGCCATTGAACCGAACGGTTATACTAGAATTGGCGCTGCTTTACGCCATTCTGGAGCTATGTTAAACAAGCGAAACACTAAAAATAAATGGGTTATTTTATTATCCGATGGAAAACCAAATGACTACGATAAATATGAGGGAAAATACGGTGTAAATGATGTTAAACAAGCTCTTAGAGAGCTAAATGAACGTCAAATAAATTCATATGCCTTAGCAATTGAGGCACAAGCAAAATACTATTTACCTCAAATGTTTGGACAAAACCATTATCAAATATTAACAACACCAGTTGAATTATTAAAATCGATGGTTCAATTGTATGAAAAAATTAAACACCAATCATAAAATTTAAAATTATGAATATTACCAAAGAGAATACAATTGCAGAAATTGTATCAAATAAGTTAGGGTCAGATCACGTATTTAGCAAGTATAAAATTGATTTCTGTTGTGGTGGGAATATGACCTTAGAAGCTGCATGCAAAGAAAATAAAGTTGATTTTGAAATGCTAATGCAAGAAATTGAAACTATTAATATAAAAATAGGAGGAGAATACAATTTAAAAGATATGGATATTAGTTCTTTGATTGAAAAAGTTAAAGAAGAATATCATAATTATTTGGATGAAAATGTTTCTCAAATTACACCAATTTCGGCTAAAGTTGCCGAAGTACATGGATTGGAAAATCCGGAAGTTATCGAAATTAATGTATTAATAAAAGGAATTGAAATTGTTGTACTTGAAATGCTTAAAAATTCGAATAACACATTATTTCCTACTATTGAAAAAATATTGACTTTAGATAATATTTCAGCTGACATTTCAGAGAATCAAATAGAAATTGTGAAAAGGACCGTAAAAAAGAGTGAAATTGCTCACCAATTGGTGAGCGATACTTTTAAAGAAATTTCAAATTTATCGTCCCATTATTTAGTTCCAGAGGGCGCTTGCAATTCCTATCGATTTTTATATCAAAAATTGCATGAATTAGATCATCAACTTCAAAAATACATACATTTTAATACCCACGTATTTCTTCCAAAAATTTTAAAAACCTGTACTCAATAACTTAACGCAACAAATCTAAATTTATAGATTTGTTATATGATACGTAAAAAGAATAGTCGGCTTACTCACAAAGAAAGAGTGCAAATTGAGACACTTTTAAACGAAAATAAGTCAAAAGCTTACATC
>NZ_JAUYUD010000071.1 GCF_030692605.1 Lutibacter sp. | reverse complement strand
TAGGGCTATTCCGATGAAGGTATTCCAATACCTCAATCTCTTCATTTTTAAGTGTTATATATCTCATAATGAGATAAATATACGAAAATTATTATATATACGCAATAAAATACGACATTATTTTATTCTTATTACTTATGTATTGCACAAACAATAGTTTTCCAATATCTTTGCAGCCTTAATAATAAAATATGATTGAAATAACTTTACCAGACGGATCCGTAAAGGAATATAAAAAAGGTAGCTCTCCAATGGATGTAGCTTTGAGTATAAGCGAAGGCTTAGCTAGAAATATAGTTTCTGCAAGTTTTAACAATAAAACTATTGAAACATCTACACCTATATATACGAATGGCAGTTTAACTTTACTTACGTTTAATGAAGATGAGGGTAAAAAAGCATTTTGGCATTCTTCTGCCCATGTTTTAGCGCAAGCGATTACTTCTATTTACCCAGAAGTTAAATTGACAATTGGACCCGCAATTGATAATGGATTTTATTATGATGTAGATTTAGGAGAACATAACATATCTGATAAAGATTTCGGGACTATTGAACAAAAAATGTTAGAATTAGCACGTGGTAAGCACGAGTTTAAAATGCGTTCAGTATCCAAAAAAGATGCTTTATCTTATTATAGCAAACAAAACAACGAATATAAAGTTGAACTTATTGAAAATTTAAATGATGGTGAAATAACTTTTTGTGATCATTCAGATTTTACGGATTTATGTAGAGGAGGCCATGTGCCAAATACAGGAGTCATAAAAGCTGTTAAAGTAATGAGTGTTGCAGGGGCATATTGGAGAGGAGATGAAAAGAACAACCAACTTACACGTGTTTACGGAATTTCATTTCCGAAACAAAAAATGCTGACTGACTATTTAGAATTATTAGAAGAAGCCAAAAAACGTGATCACAGAAAACTTGGTAAAGAATTAGAATTATTTGCTTTTTCTGCAAAGGTTGGTCAAGGATTACCGCTTTGGTTACCAAAAGGAGCCGCATTAAGAGACCGGTTAGAACAATTTTTAAAGAAAGCTCAGAAAAAAGCTGGGTATGAAATGGTAATTACTCCTCATATTGGGCAAAAAGAATTATATGTTACATCTGGTCATTATGCTAAATATGGGGCGGATAGCTTTCAACCTATAAGAACTCCGAAAGAAGATGAAGAATTTTTTCTAAAACCAATGAATTGTCCTCATCACTGTGAAATTTATAACAACAAACCATATTCATATAAAGAATTACCAAAACGGTTTGCAGAATTTGGTACTGTATATAGATATGAACAAAGTGGAGAACTTCACGGATTAACTCGGGTGAGAGGTTTTACACAAGATGATGCACATATTTTCTGTACTCCAGATCAACTAGATAAAGAGTTTAAAGATGTTATTGATTTGGTTCTTTATGTTTTTAAATCTTTAAGTTTCGAAAATTTCACAGCGCAAGTATCCCTTCGAGATAAAGAAAAAAGTGATAAATATATTGGAAGTGATGAAAATTGGGAAAAAGCAGAAAATGCTATCATAAACGCAGCCAAAGCAAAGGGATTAAATTATGTGATTGAATATGGAGAAGCTGCTTTTTACGGTCCAAAATTAGATTTTATGGTAAAAGATGCGCTTGGAAGAAGTTGGCAGTTAGGAACCATACAGGTTGACTACAATTTACCTGAACGTTTTGACTTACAATATAAAGGATCTGACAACCAGTTGCATAGACCTGTAATGATACATAGAGCTCCATTTGGTTCTATGGAACGTTTTATTGCAGTTTTGTTGGAACATACCGCAGGTAAATTTCCATTATGGCTTACCCCAGAGCAAGTTATTATTTTGCCAATAAGTGAGAAATATGAAAAATATGCAGAAAAAGTTTTACATTTGCTAGAAAATTCCGAAATTCGCGCCCTTGTAGATCACAGAAACGAAAAAACTGGTAGAAAGATTAGGGATGCCGAGATGAATAAAATTCCATTTATGCTAATTGTTGGTGAACAAGAGGAAAATGATGGGTCGGTATCTGTAAGAAAACAAGGTGAAGGTGATGTTGGAACCTTTTCAGTAGAAGAATTTATTTCATTAATAAATAAAGAAATTAGTAATACATTAGAGCAATTTTAAGTTTAATTTAAATTATAAAGCCATAGCATTAAGTAAAAACAGAGGTCCACGAAAGCCTTGGAGAGTAATAAAAGAAGATCAACATAGAATAAATTCAAAAATTATTGATGTTGAGGAAGTTCGTTTAGTTGGTGAAAATATTGAAATAGGTGTATATCCTATTTCCAAAGCTAGAGCTCTTGCAAGAGAATTAGAGCTAGATTTGGTTGAAATATCACCAAATGCGGCACCACCAGTTTGTAAAGTAATTGATTATAAAAAGTTTCTTTATGAACAGAAAAAAAGAGAAAAAGTAATAAAAGCGAAGGCTACTAAAGTTGTTGTAAAAGAGATTAGGTTTGGACCAAATACAGATGAACATGATTTTGAGTTTAAAAAGAAACATGCTTTAAAATTTTTACAAGAAGGTGCAAAACTAAAAGCGTTCGTGTTTTTTAAGGGTCGTTCTATCATTTATAAAGATCAAGGTCATATCTTACTTTTAAGATTAGCTACCGAACTGGAAGAATATGGAAAAGTTGAGCAAATGCCAAAATTAGAAGGTAAACGTATGATTATGTATTTAGCTCCAAAAAAGAAATAATACTTCGCTGCGCTTCGTAACCAAGATAGAGTTTTCTATAGCGCTAGAAGAACAAAAATAATAAGCAAGTTAAAAAAGTAGAAAAATGCCGAAATTAAAAACAAAATCTAGTGCCAAAAAGCGTTTTAAGCTAACGGGTTCTGGAAAAATTAAGAGAAAACACGCTTTTAAAAGTCATATTTTGACCAAAAAGTCTAAAAAACGTAAATTAAGACTTACACATTCTGGTTTAGTACATCAATCAGATAAAGGAAGTATTTTACAACAATTAGCTTTAAGTTAAAAGCAATTAGGGAATTTAATTATTAACCATGGAGTAGTGCTTTTAAGAGTATTAATATACCGCCTACTACAAAAAACAAATGAATTATGCCAAGATCAGTAAATTCAGTTGCTTCAAGAGCTAGAAGAAAAAAGATATTGAAGCAAGCAAAGGGCTACTTTGGACGTAGAAAAAACGTTTATACAGTAGCAAAAAATGCGATTGAAAAAGGAATGTTATATTCTTATAGAGATCGTAAAAACAATAAGAGAAACTTCCGTGCTTTATGGATTCAACGTATAAACGCTGGAGCTCGTCAGTATGGAATGTCTTACTCACAGTTTATAGGAAAATTAAAAGCTAATAATATTGAATTGAATCGAAAGGTTCTTGCAGATTTAGCTATGAATAATCCTGTAGCTTTTAAGGCAATTGTAGATAGAGTAAAATAGATTTTTAATTTCTTGCTTATATAAAAAACCAGTTAGTAACTGGTTTTTTTATTTTTAAAAAGTATCACTTTAATTAATATATTTACCAACCATTAAATAAACCATTTACCATGCTTGTCTGGATTATTTTTATTGCTGCAATTTTATTATTTTTAGCCTTAGACCTTGGAGTTTTCAATAGAACTCCACATGTAATTTCTTCAAAAGAAGCGTCCATTTGGACCGCCATTTGGGTTGCTACTTCATTTATTTTTTCTGGAGTTATTTATTGGCTTTATGCCACCAACAAAATTGATAATGTTGATAGTTTAACACCTACTGAGGCGAGTATAAAATACATAACAGGTTATCTTATTGAACTCTCATTGAGCGTAGATAATATTTTTGTTATTGCAGTAATTTTTGCTGCATTTAAAATACCTCAAAAATATCAACATCGAGTACTGTTTTGGGGAATATTAGGTGCTATTGTATTTAGGGCTTTAATGATTTTCTTTGGAGTAATGATCATTAATAAGTTTAGTTTTTCTACTTATATTTTTGGAGCTTTCTTAATATTCACAGCATATAAAATGATGTTTTCTAAAGAGGAAAAATTCAATCCTAAAAAATCATTTATTTATAGACAGCTTAGAAAAGTAATGCCAATTACAAGTCACATTCAAGGAGAAAAGTTTTTTATAAAATTAAGACATATAAAAGCTGCCACTCCTTTATTTGTAGCTCTTGTTATAATAGAATTTACTGATATCTTATTTGCTATAGATAGTGTGCCTGCAATACTAGCTATTACTTCAGATCCCTTTTTAGTATTTAGTTCTAATATATTTGCAATTTTAGGACTCCGATCTATGTATTTCTTTTTATCAAATATGCTTACCAAATTCTATTATTTAAAATACAGTTTAATAGCTATATTAAGTTTTGTAGGAGTTAAATTAATACTTATGCATCATGTTAAATTCCCAGAGTGGCTTTCTCTATCTTTTATTGCACTATCGTTAATAATTGGAATTTATGTTTCGTTAAAATCGGATATAAAAAATGATATGATTGAGGATTAAAACTCAATTATATCATTTTTACAATTTCTAAAGAGAAATAGAAAAACTACCTTTCTATTTCTCTTAAATTTTCCATTTTCTTCAGTTCTAGAAATCCAGAAACAGTTTCGAAGTGTTCTTTAACCCTTTTATTTCCAAATTCAAATACTTTTTCAGCTAATCCATCCAAAAAATCTCTATCGTGAGAAACTAAAATTAATGTACCATCAAAATCTTTTAAGGCATCTTTAATAATATCTTTTGTTTTCATATCTAAATGATTGGTAGGTTCATCCAAAATTAAGACGTTAACTGGTTCTAACAATAATTTCACCATTGCCAACCTTGTTTTCTCACCTCCAGAAAGCACTTTAACCTTTTTAGTCGTTTCATCACCCCTAAACATAAAAGCGCCTAAAATATCCTTCATTTTAGTTCTAATATCTCCAACTGCAATATAATCTATTGTTTCAAAAACTGTTAAATTCTCATCTAGTAATGATGCTTGATTTTGAGCAAAATAACCAATTTGTACATTATGACCTATGTCTAATTTTCCTTGAAAATCAATTTCGTTCATTATTGCTTTAATCATTGTCGATTTTCCTTCTCCATTTTTACCCACAAAAGCAACTTTTTCACCTCGTTCAATAACTAAATTAGCTTTTTCAAAAACTACATGATCACCATATTTTTTAGAAAGTTCATTGACTACTATAGGATATTGACCACTACGTTGAGATGCAGGAAATTTCAATCTCAATGCGGAAGTGTCGAGTTCATCAACCTCTACCATCTGTAATTTTTCCAACATTTTAACTCGTGATTGCACTTGATTTGTTTTGGAATAGGTTCCCTTAAATCGATCAATAAACTCAGTAGTTTCATTAATTAACTTTTGCTGTTCATCATACGCTTTTTGTTGATGCACACGACGATCTTTTCTTAGCTCTAAATAATGAGAATAATTTGCTTTATAATCATAAATTCTACCCATTGTTACTTCAATAGTTCTATTGGTAATATTATCTACAAATGCCCTATCGTGTGAAATTACAATTACTGCCTTTGCAGAATTAATTAAAAAGTCTTCGAGCCATTGTACACTTTCAATATCAATATGATTTGTTGGTTCATCCAACAAAATTAAATCTGGTTTTTGCAATAATATTTTTGCCAATTCAATTCTCATTCGCCATCCACCAGAAAACTCAGATGTTGGTCTATTAAAATCTTCTCGCACAAATCCCAAGCCTTTTAATACTTTTTCAACTTCCGAATCATAATTAATTTCTTCAATTGAATAGTACTTTTCGCTTAGTTCTGAAACGCGTTCAATTAATTTCATATATCCATCACTTTCATAATCAGTTCGAACAGTCAATTCTTCATTGATTTGATCTATTTCAATTTTAATTTTTGAAATTTCAGCAAACGCTTTTGAAGTTTCTTCAAATACCGTTGAATCGTCTTTCGCCAGCAAATGTTGAGGAAGATATGCAATAACTGCATCCTTTGGGGCAGAAATAGAACCAATTGATGGTTTATTAACCCCTGCAATAATTTTTAATAACGTAGATTTTCCAGCTCCATTTTTACCCATCAACGCAATTTTATCATTTTCATTTATTGAAAATGTTATATTGCTAAATAAGGTGGTTCCTCCAAATTGTACTGCTATATCGTTTACTGTTATCATTATAATTATGTTGCTATTATTTTTTAAAAGTGGCAAATATAATACATTGTTTCCGAAAAACTCGTTAAATTACAACCAATAAAACCACTGATTTTAAATGATTTATATAAAAAAAGCAAGATTATATAATCTTGCTTTTTTCATGTTTCGTAAATAGTGGTTTTTAAAAAACTTCTCCTAATTCTTTTAATTTTTCAGTATTTTCGGCTAGTTTTAATTCTTCAACTATTTTATGAATATCTCCATTAATAATATTTGACAAATCGTACATGGTTAATCCAATTCTATGCTCTGTTACACGCCCTTGTGGATAATTGTAAGTTCTAATTTTTGCAGAACGGTCTCCACTAGCAACTAATGAATTTCGCTTGGCAGAATCAAGAGCCAATTTTTTCTCTAATTCTTGTTCATACAAACGTGAACGTAGCACTTTCATTGCTTTTTCCTTATTTTTATGCTGTGATTTTTGATCTTGACATTGCGCCACCAAACCAGTAGGAATATGCGTTAAACGAACCGCAGAATAAGTTGTATTAACCGACTGTCCACCAGGTCCTGATGAACAAAAATAATCTACACGTATATCACTTGGCAGTAATTCAACATCAAACTCTTCAGCTTCTGGTAATACCATTACGGTAGCTGCGGATGTATGAACTCTACCTTGTGTTTCAGTTTGAGGAACACGTTGTACTCGGTGAACACCAGATTCAAACTTCATATCTCCATAAACATCGACACCTGTAACGCTAAATATTATTTCTTTAAATCCTCCTGAAGTTCCTTCACTTATATCGTCAACTTCAGTTTTCCATCCTTTATCTGAGCAATATTTTGTGTACATTCTATACAAATCACCTGCAAAAATACTTGCTTCGTCTCCACCTGTTCCAGCTCTAATTTCCACAATTACATTTTTAGCATCTTCCGGATCCTTAGGAATCAACATAAACTTAATATCATCCTCTAATTTAGGAATTCTAAGCGTTGCTTCTTCCAATTCAACTTTGGCCATTTCAGTCATTTCTTGATCTGAACCATCGGCAATTATTTCTTTTGCTTCTTCAATATTGTTTAACAACGACTTATATTCTTCCGCAACTTTCATTACTGAACTTAAATCTTTATATTCCTTATTTAATTTTATATAGCGTTTTTGGTCTAAAATAATATCCGGCTGGATGATTAAATCAGATACTTCATCAAATTTTTGTTTAATAATTCTTAACTTATCTAACATCTTCTTTTTTATTGGATTGCAAAATTACGAATTAAAAATGAATTGTAAATTAATATTCAAATACTCCAAATTCACTTTTTATAGTTAGTTTCTTAACCTCTGAAGCTTCAACTCTTCCAACAATTTTAGCATCGACATTAAAACTTTTTGAAATTGCAATTATATTATCTGCAATTTCAGAGGAAACATATAACTCCATTCTGTGCCCACAATTAAATACCTGATACATTTCTTTCCAATCTGTATTACTCTGTTCTTGAATTAATTTAAACAGCGGTGGAATTGGAAACATATTGTCTTTAATAATATGCAAATTATCAATAAAGTGTAGAATTTTAGTTTGCGCTCCTCCACTACAATGAACCATTCCGTGAATATCTTTTGACGAATATTTTTCTAATATATTTTTGATAATTGGTGCATACGTTCTTGTTGGTGATAGCACTAATTTACCCGCATTTAAAGGTGAATTTTCAACTTTATCAGTTAATTTTACCGTTCCTGAATAAACCAATTCACTTGGAACCTTTTCATCAAAACTTTCAGGATATTTTAACCCTAAATAGTTATCAAAAACATCATGTCTGGCCGATGTTAATCCGTTTGAACCCATTCCGCCATTATATTCCTTTTCATAAGAAGCTTGTCCAAATGAAGCCAAACCAACAATTACATCGCCAGGATTAATATTTGCATTGTCAATAACATCAGCTCTTTTCATTCTTGCGGTAACTGTAGAATCTACAATTATGGTTCTAACCAAATCCCCAACATCTGCTGTTTCACCACCGGTTGAATGAATTTCAACACCAAAAGATTTTAATTCTTGCAACAATTCTTCAGTTCCATTAATAATGGCTGAAATCACTTCACCAGTAATTACATTTTTATTACGTCCAATTGTTGAAGACAACATAAAATTGCTTGTTGCTCCTACACAAATTAAATCATCCACATTCATAATTAATGCATCTTGTGCAATTCCTCGCCATACGGAAATATCGCCTGTTTCTTTCCAATAAGTATAGGCCAATGATGATTTTGTTCCAGCGCCATCAGCATGCATAATCAGACAATAGTCTTTATCATTTGTTAAATAATCTGGCACAATTTTACAAAATGCCTTGGGAAATAATCCTTTATCTACATTCTTAATTGCTTTGTGTACATCCTCTTTTGATGCTGAAACGCCTCTTAGGCTGTATCTTTTACTATTTTCTGAACTCATTGCTACTAATTATAGTGTTTTGCAAAAGTAATTTTTCTTTTTTGAAGAACATAAAAAATCCCGCAAAAGCGGGATTTTAATTTATCTCGTAAATAACAATTCTCTGTATTTGGTTAATGGCCAAAGCTCATCGTCAATCATTATTTCAAGTTTATCGCAATGATATCTAATTTCTTCAAAAAATGGTTTTACGTCATTACAATATGCAGCAGCCAATTTTTCGGCATCTTCAATGGCATTTACTTTTTTGCGTGCTTCAATCATAGCATCAACGTTAGAATGTATGGCTACAATATGCTCTGAAATTAATTTAATTAATCTAATTTGTTCACTGGCATGTTTTTCAAAATCTTTTCCAAAAATATCTTTTAACCCCGTTACATTTTTAATTAACATATTTTGGTACTTGATAGCTGTTGGTACCACATGATTTCCTGCAATATCTCCTAAAACTCTTGATTCAATTTGAATACGTTTGGTATATTCTTCAACTTCAATTTCATAACGAGCTTCTGTTTCAATTTTACTCATTACACCCATTTCTTCAAACAAGGCAATTGATTTTTTAGACACTCTAGCTTTTAATGCTTCAGGGGTGGTTTTATTATTACTCAACCCTCTTCTTTTAGCTTCTATTTCCCAAGCTTCACCATATCCATTTCCTTCGAACAAAATATTTTTTGAAGCTTTAATATATTCTCTTAAAATATTAAAAACAGCTTCATCTTTCTTTAAATCATTCTTTTCAATTAAGGCATCAACTTCAATTTTAAAATCTTTTAGCTGTTTTGCAACTATTGTGTTTAAAACCGTCATTGGATTTGCACAGTTTGCAAATGAACCAACAGCCCTAAATTCAAATTTATTTCCTGTAAATGCAAAAGGAGAAGTCCTGTTTCGATCAGTATTATCCATCAACAAGTCTGGAATTTTACCTACTACATTTAATTTAAGATCCGTTTTTTCTTCTGGTGAAAGTTTACCATTGGTTACTCCTTCCAATTCTTCCAACACTCCTGTTAGTTGTTCACCAATAAATACAGAAATAATTGCCGGTGGAGCTTCGTTCGCACCAAGACGGTGATCATTATTTGCAGAAGCTACAGCAGCTCTCAACAGTTCTTCATTATCATGAACCGCTTTAATAGTATTTATAAAAAATGTTAGAAACTGTAGGTTACTCATTGGTGTTTTACCTGGAGCCAATAAATTAATTCCAGTATCAGTAGATAAAGACCAGTTATTATGTTTACCCGAACCATTAACGCCAGCAAATGGTTTTTCGTGCAGCATTACTTTAAAATGATGACGAGACGCTACTCTACCCATTACGTCCATTAATAAGGAGTTATGGTCCACAGCTAAATTAGCTTCCTCATATATTGGAGCTAGTTCGAACTGATTAGGAGCCACTTCATTATGACGTGTTTTTACAGGAATACCCAATAACATACATTCTACTTCCAATTCGCGCATATAATCCAGTGCACGTGTAGGAATAGAACCAAAATAATGGTCGTCTAATTGCTGACCTTTGGCTGGTGAGTGTCCTAATAATGTTCTACCTGTTAGCATAATATCAGGCCTGCTATTTGCTAATGACTTATCAATTAAAAAATATTCTTGCTCCCATCCTAAATTAGAAGTTACTTTTTTAACATTTTTATCGAAATATTTGCAAACTGCTGTTGAAGCATCATCTACAGCGGTTAACGCTCTTAATAATGGTGTTTTATAATCCAATGCTTCACCTGTATAAGCAACAAAAATGGTAGGAATACACAACGTTGTTCTATAAATAAACGCTGGAGATGTTGGATCCCAAGCGGTATAACCACGTGCCTCAAACGTATTTCTAATTCCACCATTTGGGAAACTAGAAGCGTCCGGTTCTTGCTGTACCAATTGATCTCCACCAAATTTTTCAATAGCCATTCCACCTCCAATTGTTTCAAAAAAAGCATCATGCTTTTCTGCTGTAGCCCCTGTTAAAGGTTGAAACCAGTGCGTATAATGTGTAACTCCTTTAGATAATGCCCATTCTTTCATAGATGAAGAAACCTGATCAGCAATTTTACGGTCAATTTTAGTACCGTGATCCATTGCACTCATAACCCCTTTATAGGCATCTTTTGTTAAATATTGACGCATTGTATTTTCATTAAATACATTTTTGCCAAATAATTCAGATCGTTTAATATCTTCATTTACTTTAATAGGCTTTCTATTTTGCGCTTCTTCCAACGCTTTGAATCTAATTGTAGACATAGTATCTATTTTTTATTACACATTATTAAAGTGGCAAATATAATTTATTTTTTAACTTGAAACAAGTTACCCATATAAATTTAGGGGTAGTTATTAAATATTTGTGTTTTTAAGCAACTTTACCCTTTGTTTTTTATAAAGTATGAAATTTTAATGCTCGAATTTGGTAACTTTTTAATGTATTAACATCCTGTAAATAAAAGTCACATATAAAAAAAGTAGTATAACTCCTTCTTTCCAGCTTAATTTCATTTTAACAGGAACAAAAATTAGTGGCAATATTAAAAATGAAATTCCTAACATCCAAAAAATATCGTTCGTTAACAATCCTTGATCAACCACTTTTATAGGGGTAATTATTGAAGTTATGCCTAAGACTGCCAAAATATTGAATACATTTGAACCTATCAAATTCCCTAAAGAAATAGCTTTTTCTTTTTTCAAAACAGCAATTACAGAGGCCGCTAACTCAGGAATACTTGTCCCTACTGATATAATAGTAATTCCTATTATACGCTCACTTACATTAAATTTTGTTGCAATTCCAATTGCACCATCAATTAATAATTCTGAACCTCCCCAAAGTGCTACACCTCCAATTGCCAAAAATAAAACATCTTTATATAAGGGAACCTCTTCATCGTCTTCTATACTTTCCTCAACCACAGCTGGTTTTTGAAATTTCAATAAAAAAATTAGAAATATTACTAAAAATGAAACTAAAATTATTCCTTCGTAACGCTGTAATATACCGTCAAAAGCAATAAAAATATAAAATAAAATAGATGAAAATATCATCACTGGCCAATCGGTTATATAAAACCCTTTTTCAATCTTAATGGTTGAAATTAAAATTATAATAGCTAAAACCAATCCTAAATTAGCAATATTAGAGCCCATAACATTTCCCAAAGCTAAATCAGCATGGCCATTTAGCGCAGATTTTACACTAACAATTAGTTCAGGTAACGACGTTGCAAAAGAAACAACTGTCATTCCAATTACTATTTTTGGGATTTTTAATACCACCGAAAAACCAACCGCTGCTTTTAACAACCAATTTCCTCCAATAATTAACAGAAATAATCCGATTACAATAAATAGTGCATTCATTAAGTATCCTTTTTTACAAATATAAAAGAATTAAATTATGGTACATATTTATTTAAAAATAGCCCCAACCTTAATATTTTGTTAATTAACTATTTTTATAGTTGCAAAACTATAAAAATAGTTTACATTTGATTTCAGAAAAAAAAATAAATGGAAAAATTGACAACAAAAGAAGAAGAGTTAATGCAAGTTCTCTGGAAACTTGAAAAAGCCTTTGTAAAAGAAATTGTAAAAGAAATGCCCAAACCTAAACCACATTATAACACAGTTTCTACCGTAATTCGAAAAATGGAAGAAAAAGGATTTGTTACTCACGAAGCCTTTGGAAATACACATCGATATTTTCCAACAATTTCTATGGAAGATTATAGAAATACTTATTTTTCAACTGCAATTCAAAACTATTTTGAAAACTCTTATAAAAATGTTGTTTCATTTTTTGCAAAGGAGGAAAAAATCAGTGCAGATGAACTTCGTGAAATAATAAAAATTATTGAAAATAAAAAAGACTAGCAATGGACTATATATTAAAAGCTAATGGATTGGTTATCTTGTTTTTTCTATTCTATTATTTAGTATTAAAGAATGAGACCTTTTTTACCTCAATACGTTTTTACTTTATTATTGGAATTCTATTAATTATTGCACTTCCAATTGTAGAAATACCAATTTATATTGATGCCCTTGAAACAAGTTTTTCAAATCAAACATATGCTATTACTACAACAACAAATAGTCACGAAACTGCAAGTATAAATTGGTTGTCACTGCTTACAACAATATATATTATGGGTGTTGTGCTTTTTAGTGCTAAATTCTTTATTCAATTAATTTCTTTAAATGTGCTAATATTTAATCATAGAGCAGCAAAAAATGGAAGTTATAAAATAATTGAAACTGCCAAAAATATTGCGCCATTTTCGTTTTTTAATTATATAATTTATAACAAAACAAATTATACACAAGACGAATTGGATCAAATACTTACACATGAAAAAATACATGCAAATCAATTTCATTCTTTAGATATATTACTTTCACATGCACTTACAATTGCTTTTTGGTTTAATCCATTTGTTTGGCTTTACAAAAAAAGTGTCCAACAAAATTTAGAATTTTTAGCAGATAATCAAGCGAGTAATATTTCTACAAACAAAAAATTATATCAAATAACCTTGCTTAAAACGTGTGGTAACACATATTGCACTTCATTAACAAATAATTTTAATAAATCATTAATTAAAAAACGCATCATTATGTTAAACCAATTTAAATCTAACACAAAAAATCAATGGAAATATGCTTTAATACTTCCATTATTAGTAGCTTTTATAGCAACATTTAGCACCAAAGTCATTGCTCAAGAAAAAAAACTTTCTGAAATTGAGGAAATCGATAATGTTAGGATTGAACTAGTTATCAATAAAAATTCTACCAATGAAAGTTTAAAGAAAGAATCAGAACTTTTTAAAAAAGAATTTAATATTATCTTAACTTTTGATGGAATTAAAAGAAACACCTCAAACGAAATATTTGCAATTAAAGTTGAAGCAAAGGGAAAAGAGCTTGCATCAAATTTTAGCACATCTGGCATAAAACCTATTCAACCAATAAGAATCGCCTTTGAATCTAATGCCAATTCAATTTCAATAGGAAATGTAACTTCAAGAGAACCAAAAACAATCCACGAAAAGCACATGAGTATTCAAAAACAAATGAAGAACGGTGAGTCTAATGAAGGGTATTCTTATTATTTCTCTGATGGAAACAAGGTGAAATGGGTTGAAAAAATCGAAATAGACAGTCTTCACTTAAACAAAGAATATTCAGAAAAGGAAACTGTCAAAACCTGGGTTAGTAAAGATGGAAAAGAGAAAAAATTTATCACAATAACCACAGAAATTAAAACTGACGATGACCATCAGATAGAAATTGAAAAAGACAAAAATGAAAATTTTATTATTATTAAAAAAGATGGCGAAACTAAAACTAAACATAAAATTCAATCTAATGGAAACGCAATGTTTATTGGTTCTGATAAGGAAAATGCATTATACATTATAGATGGAAAAGAATCAACCACAGAAGAATTTAAAAAAATATCTAATGAGTCAATCGAAAGCATTGATGTTTTAAAAGGACCAAAAGCTATAGAAAAATATGGTGAAAAAGCAAAAAATGGGGTTATAATAATATTGACTAAAAAACAATAACTCAGCTTTTTTTTAAAGAAACTCCTTTTTATAAAATTATAAAAAGGAGTTTTTATTTTGTATTTTTACAGAAGAACAATTATTTATTTATAAAAAATGCGAAAATTACTTTTTAGAATCACTGCCAAACTAAACAAATTTGTGTTGCCTAGTTATACTAAACGGCGATTGGATATTGCAAAAGCTCAAAAATGGCAACTAGCAATAATTGGTTGGCGATATTTTGTAACAAAAAATAGTTTGTAAATAATCAAAATACTCTATATTTGCACCCTTAAAAATGGCCTCGTGGCGCAATTGAATAGCGCACTTGATTACGGCTCAAGAGGTTACTGGTTTGAATCCAGTCGAGGTCACTAATATTCAAAGCAATTAACTTCCATAAGTTAATTGCTTTTTTATGCATTCAATTCCAATATTGATTTATTTAACACAATTCTTATTACTTTTTTTAAAAAAAACTTCATAAACTGATAAAAGTCATTAAAAAAGTACTATTTACACTATATATTTACATCATAATTCCATTACTTACCTATTAAGTAATGTTTTTGATTTTTTTAGTTAGTAGTAATAGAAGGAGAGCCTGAATAAGGCTCTCTTTTTTATTTATCATTTTTATTTAAATGTTAAATTAAAATCCACTTCCCTTTTTTATTTTTTTGATTGTCCGCAATTACCCATAATTAATAAAAAAGCGTTATATTTGATAAAAAAAACGATGAATTTATTCAGTTTTACAGCAAATTTTGGGAGCGAGGAATCTTGTAGGCTTCATTTTAAAGAAGAAAGAGACAAAAT
>NZ_JAUYUD010000015.1 GCF_030692605.1 Lutibacter sp. | reverse complement strand
AACGAAGCCAAAGCGCTTGGCGTGCCGATGGGTGCGCCATGGTTTAAGTGTGAGAACTAATTTTGATGATTGAACAGATTTTTGCGCTATTTGAAAATTATAGGAGTGGTATATTTAGTATCTTCTATTACGAATAGAAAGTTTTGACAAATCTCATAACAAAAATGAATTAAATAATAGAGTTAAAAAGGGAGTTTTTATTGCATATCAGATTAGATGCGCAATTGTTCATGCTGGTGAAAAGGGATTAATTTTTGAAAGTTATGCAGATGCTGTTGACGCTCTATCTACTTTAATAATCCCATTAGAGGAGGCAGCGCTTCATCACCTTGGAATTTTAACTTCATAATTAAAGGCGTAGGTAACTTGCGGCTACTAGGCGGCTACTAATCGAGAAAATCAGTATAAAAAAAACGCCCCAATCTTCCGAGAGGGGCGTCTGTAATGGTGGGAAAGAGTCCCCATAACAATAGTCTGCAAGCCTTTATTTGCAAAACTCTAATATTTTTATATAACAGAGTTACCCCTAAAGTTACCCCAATATGATTGGTGTTGTAACATTTTTCTAGTAAATACTATCTCTTGGCTTAGGTATATTTAATCATTCTCAAACTTAGATAATCTTTAAGTTAATTTCATTTTCTATAACAATGTGAAAAAATATATGAGGTGCAGTAACTTGCTAAACACTTATACTTTTGCATCGCACTATGCGTTTTCAATTGCATTTTTTATTTCAGATATCTCTTCTTGCAATCCATTGAGTATGTTCACGAGAAAATCCATTTTCTGCATCACCAACAAACACAGAAAAGTTTTCCTCAGTCTTTATTAATATAGCTTGTTCTTTAATTAGGTTAATTTCATAAACCGTTTGGGCATATGATGCACTTAACTCACGAAATTTCTTTGCCTGATTCCAGCCTAGCAATGAAGCAATTACAGCAACAAATATATCAGTTGGCCAATGTTCAGTTGTGGGGTGATTAATCCTAGCGATAGAGGAGGCAATTGCAAATATGCTAAATATGCATATCGCTATAAAGAAAATGTTTGATTGCTTTTTATTAAATTTTGATTTTGCTCTGTACCAAGTTAATTGATTATTAATTCGGTATTTTAAGTAGAAATCTTTTCGTTCATTGAGATTCTTCATTCTTGTTTCTAGCATCAAATTAGTTATTTCTTTACCCTCAGAGTGCTTGACACTTTTTTTTGTAATTTCTTTGTTGCTATCAACAATTTTTTTAAGTTTTGTAATGAATAACTCAATTGCTGCATCACTGTCTATATTGAATGGTTCTGCTTTAACCATAAACCGCCATGATAATGTCTTTACAGACTCGGCTAACGCTCTACCTCCATACCAAGACTTTTCTGGTAAACGAACTCCAATTAAAATCGTACATCCAAAACTTAGTAATAGAACTGCAATTTGAATGTAAATAAAAGTAGTATCAGAAACGTAAAATACTGACAATACTGCTGCAAGCGATAGGCACAGTAAGTTAAGGCCAAATACAAAAAAGAACTCCCTCTGAGCGTCTTGAGAAATTTTGTTTGATGCTTCGTATAAAGCAGGTAAGTCTTTATTATCCATATATCCTTTTCTATTTCATTTGCTCTAAAAGTATTACGCTGCAATTAATGACCTGTAATAGCACATTACCAAACTCATAAGATTTCATGGATATTATTTATTAGATTGATAAAGCTTCCAAATGCCATCAATTACTGAATTTTTTGACCATCCCACATGTTCATGTGAGTTTTCCACAACAATCCCAGAAGTTCTCTCCTGTCCTCTTGGGTTGACAGCTAGAATAGGTTTTGCATAGGTGTTTGAACCTTCAATTTCTTTTTGTATCCAATTGCTATAGTTAGCATACATGCCAGTAGGTATAATAATCACATGACTTTTCGCAATTTGATTATAGATTGCATCTGTTAGAGCTTTATTTGTTGGAGCATTATGAATTGGGTTATCTTGTGGTACGGAGAAGTTTCTAAAATCAATAGATGCTTGTCCGACAGTCCATTTTTCATCAAATATCCAACTTGCTAATGTTTCATATACACTTGAATATTTCCATGAGTGGCTTATAAAAATGTGGATTTGATGACTACTCATTATTTCTCCTTAATTTGCACTGTGTTTATATATTAAAATATTTAATATATAAATTTATTTAGTTAAACACTTCCACCCATTCCCTCAATAAACGTATTGATAAAGGTTTGAATCTTATCTCCCACACGCTCTAGAATAGATTTACGTTCTTTGATTAACGGCTTGAATTCAAGTGCGCCAGCAATTTCGTGCTGGTGAGGCAACCGATTAACGAACTGATAGTTCTGCATCAGCTTCTCTAACTGCTCAGGTTTAATCTTTTCTTCTACACAAAGCAGTTCAAATGCTTCTTTCTTATGCTTTGCCCAGTAACCCTCAAACTCACTAATTACGTTATCGGTAGGCTTTAACTTAGGTAGATTCTCTTCAATAAACTTCTCAATCAACTCGCGTTTGCTTCTCAGTTGCACCTCACCAGCCACCAAATCAATAATTTCCTTTTGGCGTTTCTTAGCTTCTTCAGGATTAAGCTTCCCTAGAGTCATTAATAGATTCAGAATATACGCCACATTAATTTCATCACGATGAATCAGGCTTAACTCAAAATCTATGTCTTCAAGGACTGAAGCTTGCTCAGGGTCAGATTGTTTTTTAACTTTGTCATGCACATCAAGATACTTGCTCTTGTAATCTTCAAACTCTTGCTCAGGCAGGTTTAAATCTTCAACACTGAATTCTGCAAAAGTTGTAATGATATTTTTAAGACGTAGCAATTCTCTAAACTTAATCACAAAGTCTAATTCAGCATTCTCATCGGCTAATACATCTACACTAGCTACAGTAGGTGCTATTGCCAATAAAGCTTCAGTGGCTTCATTGAATTTGGTGACGTAATCCTCATAAGGCTCAAGTAGAACCGTTTCTCTAGCATCTTTGTTAGAGAACAATGCAATGGCTTCATCGGTAGCCGCTTTAAGGTTTCTAAAGCACACGATATTACCTTGCGATTTCTTGTCATTCAGAATACGGTTAGTACGTGAGAAAGCTTGAACCAAGCCATGAAACTTCAGATTCTTATCTACATAGAGCGTACTCAGCCTTGGACTATCAAAGCCAGTTAGGAACATATTCACAACCAGCAATATATCCACTTGACCTGCTCTTACACGTTTGGCAATGTCTTGATAATAGTTGTAGTAGGTCTGACTATCACTAGTGGAGTATTTAGTACCGAACATACCATTGTAATCAGCAATGAACTCATCCAGCTTGTCACGGCTGTAGGGATTTATAGGTCCTTCAGGCATAGGATTTTCTTCAGGAATTAGTCCATTCATTAATCCGTTGGCATTTGGGTCTTCTTCATTAGCCGCGTAACTAAAGATAGTCGCAATTCTAAGTGGCTTGGTGACACCTACCTGCTTTTGTTTAAACAACTCGTAATACTTAATTAAAGTCTGCACACTACTCACGCAGAACATTGCAGTGAAGTCAGGGGATTTAGTTTTCTGTGTATGGTAAGCAAGAATGTAATCAGTGATTTTTTCAAGCCGTTTCGGACTGTCCAGTAAGGCTTTGGTATCTATTGCCTCCACCTGAATATCAGCATCCGTTGCAATGTCCAATTCATTATTGCTATTGATACGTTTGTACTTGCCTACATACTCCACTGCAAAGCGCAGTACGTTCTCATCCTTGATAGCATCAACAATCACATACTTATGTAAACACTCACTGAACAGGTCTTTGGTAGTTTTTTGATTACCGATACTACCTGATGCATTATCAGCAAAGATAGGAGTACCAGTGAAGCCAAACATCTGTGCGTTTCTAAAGAACTTCTTAATGTTCTGATGGGTATCACCAAACTGACTACGATGGCATTCATCAAAGATAAATACCACCTTCTTATCCTGCAAGTGTTCAACTTTACCCATATGCCTTGGATTCATGATGGCATTGTTGAGCTTTTGAATCGTGGTGAGGATGAGTTTATTGCTGTCGTCATTGAATTGCCTTACTAGCTTACTAGTATCAGTCGTTTCATCCACACTGCCTTTAGAAAAGCCGTTAAATTCTTTACAGGTCTGATAGTCTAGGTCTTTCCTATCTACGACAAACACCACTTTATGCACTTTAGGCATACGTTGGATGATTTGTGCCGCCTTGAATGAAGTAAGCGTTTTGCCACTGCCTGTCGTGTGCCAAATATAAGCATTGTCATTGCTGTGCTTAACTCTATCTACCAAGGCTTCTGTGGCATAAAACTGATAGGGTCGTAAGACTTTAATGATTTGCTCTTCAGTCATCACCATATACTGGGTAATCATCTTGGCAATATGACAAGGCTTCAGAAACTCACTACAAAATTCATGCAAATCCGATAAGCGTTTATTCTCTTTATCTGTCCAAAAGAAGGTCTGTTGAAAGCTTTGCAGTTTGTTATTAGAGAAATACTTGGTATTAACACCATTACTGATAATGAATAACTGCACATATTGAAACAGAGCAAACCCTGCATCATAGGAGTTATGTTGATAACGATTAACTTGGTGGAATGCTACTTTAAGCTCTGCACCACGCCTTTTGAGTTCAATTTGAACCAATGGCAAGCCGTTTATAAGTAAGGTCACGTCATAGCGGTTCTTACGCTTACCTTGCATGGTAATTTGATTGGTCACCTGAAACTCATTCAAGCACCAGTCATCACTATTGATAAAGCTAATATAAGCCACTTCATCATTGTCACGTCTTAAAGCATACTTATCTCGTAGGATTTTTGCTCGTTCAAATACACTGCCTGTATTGAGGTGATTGAGAATGCGGTCAAACTCATTGTTAGTTAATTTAATATCTTTGTTATGAATTTCTAACTGACGCTTGAGGTTAGACAGCATTGAAGCCTCATCTTCAATCACAACACTGGCGTATTCCATGCCATTAAGCTGGGAAATTAGGGCGGCTTCTAAGGCATATTCAGATTGAGTACTCAAGATGTTCTCACTTAAACAAACATCTGCTGTAATAAGCCTTGTTTGTATTGCTTTACGGCTTTTAGTTGAGTTTGGGTGGCGATGATTTTATCATCCAACGCCTTGAGGAAATTGGCAATTTTGGTTTGTTCTGCCTCTATTGGGCAAGGTAGAGGCAAATCATAGAAGCTTTCATTAGTAATATTCATACGGTCATGACGAGCGCCAGTATTTGAGATACTTTTCATGTAGTCATGCCAATGATTAGTTTGAAAATATTGCTCATAAAAATCTAAATTTCCCACTATAAATCTGAACACAGTATAAAGTGGCGACATCACACCTACTGTTAAATGGTTTCTTTTTATTGGACCGACTAATGCATTAGCTGAAATTCTTGGGTTATAAACAAAATCATCGGTTTCAACCACGTAATAACCACCTAAGTTGTTCTGATTTGCAATATCTCTTTCAAAGTAATCTGACTGACTGACAATGCCTTGAATGGCTGAGTTGGTTAATACATTATTAATGGAAGTGTCTTTATTTTTCTTGTTAACTCTCACTGCAATTTTTTCTAACTCAACAAAATCCCACTCAGGAAAATCCCCCCCATCATCATTTTTAAAACGAAGTTCTTGGCTAAAAATCTGTTGCATCACGCCTTTTTTGTATTGGGTTAATAGGTCGTGTTTTTGGGTTAGGTTGGTGATTTTTTCATCAACAGCCGTGAGGAAGTTGGCGATTTTTGCTTGCTCTTTTTGGCATGGAAAGACTATTTCAATAGCCAGCATGTCCGACTTATTTATAAATTTTGTAGCATTTCCAGTTTTTATTGAATCAAAGTAACCATCTGAAGCAATTTTCTTTAAAAATTCTCTAATAAACAGTGGATAACATTTCTTCGTATTGAGCGTGACTTTAAATATATTCCAAGCGATTAAAAATTTTATTTCAAACTCAACTAATACAACTTTGCCTAAAGTCCCAATATTTGAAATCAATAAATCGTTTACTTTTGGATTGTACTTATCTTTGTATTTATCATAGTCGGATTGGTTCAAGCTTCTAGCGTCTGAAAAATCTAAATACTCTCCTGTTATGTGTTTAGCCTGAATAATAGGAACTCCACCATCAACATATTCAACCTTATCAGCCGCAGTATTTATTCCTTGGTAATAATTAATTGAAACCTCTTCCAAAGTACTATTTCCCCACTCAGGAAATCTCTGACCCATATCATCTCTAAACCTTAACACAGGCACATTCATGTTTGTTGCTCTTGTACTGCAAAAGGTGGCTCAATACCCAACTCTTTGCAGAATGCCGCAATCGTTGCATCTGTCGCTTGGCTGGCTTTATCTAACTCAAATAATTGCGCTGAAATTGCACCTAAATCAATAGCATCTTCTGCCTCAAAGGTATCTACATAGCGTGGAATATTCAGGTTGTAATCGTTGGCTTTAATGCTCTCAATACTTGCTACATGGCTATACTTGTCTTCATTGGTACGCGCCTTGTAAGTATCCACAATCTTTTGAATATGCTCAGGTCTGATTACATTAGTAGTTTTAACCTTTTCAAAGTATTGACTAGCATCAATGAATAAAATGTCATCAGGGTGTTTGCGACATTTCTTGAATACCAAAACGGTGGTTGGTATAGCCGCACCATAGAACATATTGGCAGGTAAACCAATCACTGCATCTAGGCAGTTCAATTGCTCAATCAAGTAAGTGCGAATATGTCCTTCTGCCCCACCACGAAACAGCACACCATGAGGTAACACTACTGCCATCGTACCTTCTTCAGCCAAGTGATAGACCATATGCTGTACGAATGCCATATCAGCTTTACTGCTGGGTGCAAGTTTGCCATAGACACTAAAGCGGTCATCGTTCATATGAAGCTGGCTGGCACTCCACTGGGCTGAAAATGGTGGATTGGCTACTATGGCATCAAATCGTAAATCGCGGTGCTGTGGACGCTCTAGCGTATCTTCCTGCTTAATGTCAAAGTCTGCGTAATGCACGTCATGCAGAATCATATTCATACGTGCTAAGTTGTAGGTGGTACGGTTCATTTCCTGACCGTAAATCTTATCTACCTTAGTCGCTTCACGTTTTACACGTAGTAATAACGAGCCACTTCCACAGGTTGGGTCATATACACTTTTGAGGTTCTTATTATTTGCTGTCACAAGTTTGGCAAGCAAGGTTGATACTGGTTGGGGGGTGTAGAACTCACCAGCTTTCTTACCTGCACCACTAGCAAACTCACCAATGAGATATTCATAGGCATCACCCAATACATCTGCGGTGGCATCACTTAGGTTGAAATCAATTTTATCTAGATGCACCAGCACCTTGGCAACTAAATCATTTTTCTCTTTTTCAGTCTTACCAAGCTTTCCTGAAGTTAAGTCTAAGTCTTCAAACAGGTTTGCAAAGTCATCTGCACTATCAGTTCCGAGTGTGCTTTGTTCAATATTCTTAAGTATCTTGGTAAGGTCGCCTAGAATGAAGTTATGGCTATCTCCAACACCATTAGCATCTAGTTGGTTACTTCCCTTCATGGCAATGGCATGAAACAGTTCAGATGGCTTTAAGAAGTAACCAAGCTCATTTACTGCGGCATCCTCTAAAGCTTCTATGTATTCTTGACCTTCTGCTGTGTCTTCTTTGATTTCGGAAAACTTGAGGTTCTCTTGAGCAAGCTCTGCATCAGCAAATCGTTGAATTTTTTCTGAAAGGTATTTGTAGAAGATGAAGCCTAAAATGTAATCTCTAAATTCATCTGCCCCCATCTTGCCACGTAAGGTATTGGCGATATTCCAAAGTTGTTGCTGGAGTTGGCGTCTTTGTTCTTCTGACATGATTTTTTCTTAGTTATTAGTTGCCATATCATAATACAAAGATAGAACATTAAAATGAATTGAATGTATATATTCCACAAATTCAACATACAAACAATTAAGCAAATTTATTCCCTTTCCATCAAGCTTTGCCGTAGTCTTCTAATAAATATTTATCATCGGAGTTATGGTCAACAATATAGCCTTCACAGCGACCTTTTGCTTAGGAATGGGAACTTGATTAGCTAGAAATAGGCTCAAGATATTTTGGAATAGGCTGTTTATATTTATGAAATGGTGAAATATGGTCAGAAACTGGGCATTCAGTAGATTGCTCTGATGGCATGAATGTCATTACTTTATTCTTAGTATAAACGAGAATAACTTTGTCATACGACCAGCAGACTATCTCGCGCTTACCGTTGTGCATTTCCCATAATCCAAACATTTTATCGTCAGTATCATTGTCGGAATTACTGCACCCAACCAATGCAAAAAGCATTATCTGACCACTGTCATCATGGATACATGCGTCACTCATGTTACTTTTCTCATTAATTTATAACCTATTAAAATTCAGCAAATCAAACGCTATAAAACAACTTAGCCAGCTAGAAAGTTTCCCAAATCCAGTTCTTCCTGTTCTTCTATTACCGCTATTCTTTGGTCTTCGTCCAGTAGTTCCTTGTCCATGGCTGGTCTTCCCTCCATCAACATTTCTGCTACCATTCCGTTGTTCATCAGGTCGTTCAGCATTGTCCACGGATTGTCCACGTCCACCATCTTTCCGAATACCCCCAGTGGTGCTACAGCCGCTTTCCGTTCCGCTACCGTTGCTTGTTCTATCAGACCCATTAGCTTGTCCTGTATCGCCTCCAAGTAATCATCTTCAGATTCCAGTTCTACCGCTAGTGCTATCTGATGATTTAATGGAATCCACCATTTCAGACCATCAATGTTATAGAACTTTGACTCTTCTTGGGCTTCGGACTTAACTACTTCAGAAGTGGTTAAATGTTCGTTTAATATTTCATCAATATTTTCCAATGTAATTTCATCAAGGCCAGTTAACCTTGAATTAAATTCGTTTGGTTCAACTATCCTAGCTTTAGCATTTTCCCCATTTGATGAACTCATGACCTTCTTCCTAATAAAAGATTAATTTGGGTTAACTTAATGAATGCAGTTGATGTCGGTAATAATATGCCGCAAAAAGAACGTTTTGATTGCCGCTCATTTCCGAGTTTTAATACGTGTCTTCAGGAAGTCTTTATCTAGTGAATTCTTTTCATCGCTATTGCTGTCGTTTTGAGTAATCTTGGATTTTTTTACATTAAACATATCCATATCTCTTTTTATAAGGTTGTCACCATCACGACTAGATATGCCTTTAGATATTTTATATTCCTTGGCTTGGCTTAAAGGATACGTTTCAACAACATTTACTTTTACAGGTTCATGTTTGGTTTGTTCATGAATGGAAAAATCATTTTTGTTTAATTCATAACTATTGTTTTTTTTATGGCTATTAGGTTCACTCTTGTTTATCCAATAGATAAAAGCTAAGCCAGCACATATACCAATTATTGGGCCAAACCACATGGTCAATGTTGCACCGATTATGAAAGCAACTCCGATAATCATTACTTGCCCAGCATACATAGAGGCAATCACAATAATAATCAGTGCTAGAAGTAATATCCAAAGCGAACCATTACCATACCCAGCACCATCATTAAGCCATGAAGAGTCATCACCAACCCCTGCCATTAGTAATGTAGGAAATAAACCTAGTATTAGATAGCAAATGAATTTAGTTATCGCATACATCAACATCACCTAAACTTTGCTAATGTATATAAACAGAATTTTTTGTTTTTCATCTTTTTCTTTTGGGCAGGTCTTAGCCCATATTACTTTAATAACCTACTTATTCCCAATATATTGTGAGGACTTAGATTTCATTCTGCCGTAACTTCTCTTTCAGAAAAGGAGTAAGCTTGGAAGCAGAAGTCGCATTTGGATTAGTCTTAAGGGAGTTAAGAAAGAAGCAATCTATATCCCAAGAAAAATTAGCCCTTCAGGCTGGTTTGGAGCGTAACTACATCTCACTTCTTGAGTTGGGGCAAAATAGCGCATCAATCAAAACAATTTTCAAACTTACTTCTGTGCTTGAAATTTCCGCTTCAAAATTTATGGAAATGGTTGAATTAAAACTTCAGAATAGTTAATACTTAACATTCAGCCTAAAGAATTATTTCATGCCAATTATAGACACGTTGACCCACACCAGCCCTTCAATAATCATGGATTGGTGTTTGGTCACAAAGCAAAAGTTATTGCTTAGATGCCCCTTGTGGACGGAGCAGGGTTGGTTAAGCTTGCTTGCGGAGACGTGCCACAAATCCCATCAGACCAAGACCCATCAACATCATGCCGTAGGTTTCTGGTTCTGGTACTGCTGGAACACTTACCGCTATTGACGTCACCCCACTGCCAAATGGAGAGCCAAGACTCGAGACTGCACCAGTCTTAGTGTCATAAGACATGAGATTTTGGTAGCTACTACTGTAATTCGATGAATATAAAATGCCATCTGCTGACAATGCTA
>NZ_JAUYUD010000014.1 GCF_030692605.1 Lutibacter sp. | reverse complement strand
ATAAAATTAAAGGAAAATATCTTCAATTGTACCTAAATGAGTTCGTTTATAAGCTTAACAGAAGATATTTTGAAGAAAAATTATTCGATAGGCTAGTAATAGCAGGTATTACAGGGTTATGACAGAAAACGGACAATCAGTAAAACAATAACCAATTAAAAATTTAATGCTGGTAAGCCCCAATATCAGCAGGAGAGCTTCGAAGTATACCTAAAATATCATGTGGTACTTGTTGAGTGCCATTAATTGAAGCTTTATTTTTAGCATCAGAATTTACACCAATTTTTAATAGATTGGTTGAAGGCGACTTAAAATCGGCGTTTCCATTTAAAATATTTCCAACATAATTTGTTGTATTATTAAAGTCATATTGCGGTAAATTGGCATATGTTTTATTTGGATCGTTAAATTTTAAAAGGTTATTTGAGAATTTAAAATTAAAAGCAGAACCTTCAACTTTATCTAATAAAAATTCAATGTTATTATTTCCATCAATAATACAGTTTGTAAAATTTACGGCTAAGTTTCTTGTTTCGATTATGTTAGAATTACCCGAAAGGGATTTAAAATAATTATTGATAAGCACTGCTGGATATTCACGAAATCCATTATTCAAAAAGTTTGTAAATGTACAATGAATAAAAGAATAAGTACCTCCAATGGTACAAGCTAAAGAAGATTGTCCACTGTTATTAACCACCACGTTTTCTCCGTAAATAGACGTTTCTCTTCCTAATATTCCAAAATTAGAATTATTATAAATTTCAACATTTTTTAAAGTTAGGGCTGGATTTATAATTGAATTTATTGAATCTGATAAAATACCAACTGTTCCATTTTTAATAACAGCGTTTTTAATGGAAGAATTTTTACTTCCAGAACGTAACCAAATTGTTCCCCACTGTCCAGGAGTATTGCTAAATGTGTGTTCTAAGTGGTCACCTTCAAAAACTACTTTTTTACTTAGGGTGCCTTCAACTTTTAAGGTAGCATTTTTACTGATTATCAAACCTGAATTTGAATGAAAATAAATTTTAGCACCTTCTTCAATAGTTAAAGTTTTATTTTCAGGAACTGCGGCATAACCATAAATCACATAAGGTTTGTTATTGGTAAAAGTTACATTATTATTAAAATAGAATCCATTTATTTTTAGAGATTCTCCAATAGAAATAGTTTCAATAATACCTTGTGCGTTTTTTGATGGAAATAAAAAATGAGCATCTTGCACTAATGTTACTAGTTTAACATTTTGAACGTAGGATTCACTTTCAAATAGAATTTCATCGATATAAATCGGATTTGAAACTTGATTATAATTTATGGTTGTTTCTATAAAAATAAAAATACTATCCTTTGCCAAAATTTCAATATTATTAAAAATTTTACCAGGTTTACCATCAACTTGTATTCTATAATAGGAAGCTTCTCCCTTTGCTAATCGTACCGAAGGGATCGTTATGTTCTTGTTACTTTTATTATAAACTTTTAAATTATAAGTGATTGAACCAATATTAGAAAAAACAGTATCTAAAAAAACAGTATCTTTTGAAAAAGTGAGATTGCCGGAACTTTGAATACTATTAAAATCGTCTCTACAAGATAGGAGAAAAACGATAGTAACAAATAAAACAAAAGAAACCTTTATTCTCATTTTAAATATGGTTTATAAACGTAAATATTTAATTGAAGCAATTATTTTTTTATCAATTCAATTTCAAAAAGTTTGTTCCAATGTTTACCAGTGACAAATAATCGATTGGAAACTTTGTCGTAGGCAATTCCATTCAAAACATCATCGTTTGGATCTAATTTTTGATTTTTTTCAACAAGTTCCCTCAGGCCATCCAAATTTGCCACGCCTTCTACTTTCCCAGACAAAGGGTTTATTATTACAATCGTGTTTTGTTGCCAAATATTAGCATATATTAAGCCGTTAATATATTCCAGTTCATTTAAATTTTCAACTTTACGTTGGTTGGTATATGCTTCTATATAGTCTTCTTCAATTAAGGTATCTGGGTTTAGAATCCAAATTCGCTCTGTACCATCACTTTTTAACAACTTTTCCCCGTTATTGGTTAGTCCCCAACCTTCTATACTTTTAGAATATTTAAATTCACTTTTTCGTTCAAAAGTATTTAAATCATACACAAATCCTTTTCCACCTCTCCAAGTTAATTGAAATATTTTACTGTTAAACAAGGTAATTCCTTCCCCAAAATATTCAGATTCTAATTCTTTTTTTTGAAGAACTTTCCCAGTAATTAATTCTGTTTTTCGAATGGAAGATTCTCCTTTTTTACCAGTTCCTTCGTACAAAAAACCATTATAATATTCCAAACCCTGAGTATAAGCTTCTTTATCATGTGGAAAGGTATTAATAACCTTATATGTATAAATGTTTGGAGCATTTTCTGCTAAAAAATAGATGGTGTTTATTATCTTCTCAGTTTTACCTTCAAAAAATACAATAGAAGTAATTATTTGTTTTCCTAATTTATAAGTAGCAGGATTAATTGTTGCAGAATTATTGCTTTGAGGTATTTTAACATCATTTAAAAGGAATTGAACTGAATCAATGTGTTTATCGTTTTTTTCAGAAAGATTAATTGTAAATTCTTTATTTGAAGCAATTTTTTGTGGTGCATTTAATATAAATTTGTAGTCGGATTTACAACTGGTAACTAAAATAATTATTAAAAAACCTAATGTAAAGTAATATCTCATGATTTTTTGAACATTTATGTAAATAAAATAAATTTATTGTTTGAATATTCAAAAATATGGTTAAATTTGCAGTCTCAAAAATAAAAATACATTTAAAACGAGTTCAAGATGAAAAAAGATATACATCCGGATAATTACAGAATGGTTGCTTTTAAAGATATGTCAAATGAAGATGTATTCTTAACACGTTCCACAGTAAATACAAAAGAAACGATTGATGTGGATGGTGTTGCATACCCTTTGGTAAAAGTAGAGATATCTAGAACATCACATCCTTATTACACTGGTAAAACTAAATTAGTTGATACTGCAGGACGTATCGACAAATTTAAAACTAAATATGCTAAATTTAAAAAGTAATATTTAAGTTATATTATAGTAAAAACCTTCACAATGTGAAGGTTTTTTTTGTTTGAATAATTTTTTAAATAAACATAACTTTTTTTATTTTATTGATAATAAGAGTGTTGTGAAAAGTATTATTGGATAATTAATTTATGTTGAGTATATTGCATAAAAATATTACTATGCCAATATACATGGACCGTCACGACATTCCGAAAGAAATTACCGCTGAACATGTGGCTGAAATGCATCAAGCAGATTTAAAAATACAACATTTATATGGTTGTAAAGGGATGACATACTGGTGTGATGAAAATAGAAAAACAGCATTTTGTTTAATAGAAGCACCTAATAAAAAGGCCATTCAGGAAATGCACAATCATGCACATGGTGAGTTTCCGCATAGTATTATTGAAGTAAATGAAAAAATAGTTGAATCATTTCTTGGTCGTATTGAAGATCCTGAAAAAGCTCAAAATACCAAATTAAATATTATTAATGACCCAGCTTTTAGAGTTATAATGGTTATTGAAACAAGCGATTATTTGAATAGATTAGAATCAAATCAGTATAATATTTTTACACAAAAATTTCATTATAGTGTTTTAAAAACCTTGAAACAGTTTAAAGGAAGAATCGTAAAAAAAGACAATAATAGTTATTTGGTATCTTTTATATCCGTTTCCGACGCGGTGTTATGCGCATTAAAAGTTCAATTTAAATTTAAGTACGTTACCCCTAAATTTGATCCAATAAATCGACAACTTAAAATTGGGTTAAGTTCAGGTGTTCCTGTTACAGATAAAGATAATATTTTTGAAGAAGCAACTACTTTAGCAACAAGAATGTGTGAGGTAATTAAAGAACAACTAGTTATTTCAGCTGAGGTAAAAGATTTGTATGAAAGTGAAAATAGAAATGTTAATATAAATACAGATTTAATTCGTTCATTAAGACCTTCAGAAGAAAAGTTTCTCACTCATTTAATGGATTTTACGGAATTCAATTGGAATAAACTTAATTTTAATGTCGATAATTTTAGTAAAGAATTGGGTTATAGTAAATCTCAGTTATATCGAAAATTAATGAACCTAACAGGAAAATCTGCAAATAGCTTTTTAAGAGAATTTAGGTTGCATAAAGCCCTAAATTTATTGCATAAACAGCAAGGTAATATTTCTGAAATAGCTTATGAAACAGGGTTTAATAGCCCGACATATTTTTCAAAATGTTTTATGAATAAATATGGTATTCTTCCTTCAAAATATATGCAGCAGCATATCATTTAAGTGTTACTTTTTTTAAAAATTTAAAATGGTTTAAAATTATAGTTTTTTGAATCATATGTACTGATAGATCTATTTATTTTGAAATACATTTGAGTACTAACTAAAAATTAAAAATCATGAAAAATTTAGTGAAACACCTAGATGTTTCAATAATTGAAGCATTTGGGACTCAAATTAGGGGAGAATTGATTCTTCCGAAAAATTCAAATTATAGTGAGACTCGTAAAGTTTATAATGGGATGATAAATAAACATCCTGGGATGTTTGTTATGTGCGTAGATGTTGCCGATGTTATTGCTTCTGTAAATTTTGGAAGAGAAAATAATTTATTAATTGCAGTAAGAGGAGGTGGACATAATGGAGGAGGTCTAGGCCTTTGTGATGATGGATTGGTAATCGATTTGTCTGGAATTAAATATGTTAGAGTAGACACTTCTAATAATACTGTTAGGGTTGGTGGCGGAAACCTTTGGGGAGAAGTAGATCACGCAACACATCCTTTTGGCTTAGCAATACCTGCAGGTATTATTTCTTCCACAGGTGTTGGTGGGTTAACATTGGGTGGTGGTGTTGGACATTTATCTCGTAAATATGGATTAACAATTGACAATCTTTTGGAAGCTGATATGGTTTTGGCTGATGGAAGTTTTGTAACGGTAGATAAAAATCGAAATGCTGACTTGTTTTGGGCTATTAGAGGTGGTGGTGGAAATTTTGGGATTGTAACCTCCTTTAAATTTCAAGCACATTCTGTTAAAACTGTTTATGGTGGCCCAACTTTATGGCCTATTGAAAAAACAGAAGAAATAATGGAATGGTATCATAAATTTCTAAATAGTTCTCCTGATGAATTGAATGGATTTATTGCAACCATGATTATACCTGGACCACCATTTCCTGAACATTTGCATAACAAGCAATTCTGTGGTATAGTTTGGTGTTATACAGGCAATATGAATAAAGCCAAAGAAGCATTCAAACCTATTTTAGCAAAGAATCCATTATTTGAACATGTTGGTGAAATGCCATATCCATCTATTCAAACTTTATTTGATGGTTTAATGCCTTCAGGTTTACAATGGTATTGGAGAGCCGACTTTTTTAATGAATTAGGTTCAGAAATTAGAGCCCAACATTTAAATTTTGGTTCAAAAATTCCAACACCTCTTTCTCAAATGCATTTATATCCAATTAGTGGAGCTGCAAGTAGAGTTGGAGCCGAAGATACGCCTTGGGCTTATCGTGATGCAAAATATGCAGGTGTTATTGTAGGTGTTGATCCAGATTCAAAAAATGCTGACAAAATTACTAAATGGTGTAAAGATTATTGGGAAGCATTGCATCCTTATTCGTCGGGAGGTGCCTATTCTAATTTTATGATGGATGAAGGACAAGATCGAGTAAAAGCAAGTTATAAACACAATTATGAGCGATTAACTAAAATTAAAAGAAAATACGATTCAGCTAATTTATTTAGTGTAAATCAAAATATTAAACCAAGTGAATAACCTAAAAAATAATAATTATGAAACTATTAACTATTAAATCAAATCTAAAAATCATTTTATTTATTTCATTTTTTTTAGTAACGTTAACTATTTTTGCTCAGCAAAATGTGGGAATTGAAAGTGAGATGTCTGTTTTAGTTACAGATAAAGATGCGGATTTACAATGGGGACCTTGCCCGCCATTTATGCCAGAAGGTTGTTCTATTGCTGTTTTACATGGAGATCCTGTAAAAAGAAATTTAGATGTTTTTTTTAAAGTGCAAGCGAACTCAGATATTCCAAATCATTGGCATCATTCTGCAGAACGAATGATTCTAATTTCAGGTGAATTACACGTTACTTATGAAGGAGAAAGCACTCAAATTATGAAAGTAGGATCCTATGCTTATGGTCCATCAAATAAACCTCATATTGCAAAATGTGTAAATTCAGGGCCTTGTGTTTTATTTATTGCCTTTGAAGAGCCATTAGACGCATTTCCTGTAATTATAAAAAAGTAAATCAGTTAGGTTTTAGATTTAAAATAATCAAATTTATTCACAAAAAAAACATCACTAAAATAGACTGCCCCCAAAAAGTTAGACACTATTTGGGGGTATTTTTATGGAAAGAAAAGTGAAATATGATTACACATTTAAACTTGAATGTGTAAAATTAGTATTAGAGAAACATTATTCATGTTTATTAGTTTCAAA
>NZ_JAUYUD010000013.1 GCF_030692605.1 Lutibacter sp. | reverse complement strand
CATGAAAAACTTAAAGAAAATTTAGAAAACCATATGCAAATGTTAGTTCAAAATCCAGATAGAGTTCAAAAATATTTCAATCATAAAGACATCAAATATGCAGCTTGATAAAATTCCGTTAAATAACCGTCAGGTTAATAGCTTAGAAAAAGTTATTCTAAAAAAAAATCAAAACACTTTATAAATTGGTAATTTTAAATGTGCTGCTTCGTAATAAGGAGAGTTTTTATAAATAAAATCTAATTGAGCTTGGGGATTGTTTGCAAATTCTTTATCAGCGGTAATTTTAGTTTGTAACAATTCTTTTATCTCAGGATTTTTTATTAAAAACTGTTCTGCAATATCTTCAAAAACATATGCAGAATACCCTTCTTTTTCTTGTAAAATTGAATCGAAAAAATTCCAATTAAAAAAAGAATCTATAGCCTCGGCTTCTAATGTTTCAAAAAGATATCGTGCACCATTCTGATTTACAGGAATATAAACATCTCCTTTATTAAAATTAATGGTTTTAGTGGTGGATAAAACTTCCGTATTGTAATGCATATAATGCCCTTCAAACGCTTCATTAATAGTTTTAAAGTCTTTTATAGTTTGTACTTCAACAATTATAGAAGTGTCTTTTTTAAAAATTATATATTCAATTTTGTTGTCATTCAACCGGTCTAAAATTGGCCAAAACCCTTGCTTTAAAATATAAGCTTTTGGAATTGTAATATTTTTTGAAGCCTTAAATTGATTGTAATAATTAATCGGTTTAGTAAAAGGTTTCGATTGGTCGTAAAACAACCTTTTTCCCGTGGTAACCTTGCTATTAATATAACTTCCTTCGTATCCTTTAAATAGAATTGTTGTAAACGCTGCTTCATCTAAGGTAAACTGAATAGGATACGATTTTTGTTCAATAAAATTTGAAACGGCATTTATTCTTAATTCTTCTATTTTGGATGTGTTATTTAACGTAAATTCTATGGCGCTTTCTAATAACGAATAAGTTTGTTCAACTCTTTGTTTATAAGGCTTTAGCATATGTGTTTCAATCATAAAACTAAACGTATTAAACAATGTTGCAAAACCGCTAGAATAACGTGGTGAATCAAAAAATTGACTAAATCCAGTATCGGGCGTTTTACCCCAAACATTTACATAAGGTGTTATTGAAATATCTTTTTTAAGCAATGATTCTTCAATTTGTGGCCTCATTTCGTTCTCTAGAAACGCTCCCAATTTTCCGCCTAATTTATTGTGCTGTGTAAATAAATGAGTAATTGCGTATTGATAATCAGCACCATTACTTACATGAGTTTCAATAAAAACATCTGGATTTATTAAATGAAAAATTTCTGCGAATGAACGAGTATTTTTAGTGTCTGATTTTATAAAATCTCTATTTAAATCGAAATTTCTCGCATTGCCTCTAAAACCATATTCTTTAGGACCATTTTGATTAACACGTGTGGTGCTATTTCTATTAAGGGCACCCCCAATATTGTAAATAGGAATTGCTGCCAATATGAAGTTTTCAGAATTGGGTAGTGTAATTCTATTTTGGACAATGTCTCTAAGTAACATCATAGATGCATCTATACCATCAGATTCTCCAGGATGAATGCCATTATTTATAAAAACGACCGTTTTATTAGCTCTAATTTTCTTAAAATCAAATTTTTTAGAACTGTCATAAACAACCAAATGTAATGGAAAACCACTGTCGGTTTTTCCCATTTCAAAAACAGAAATTTCAGGATGAACGCGAGCTAAGTTTTTATAGAAATCGATAACTTCAAAATAGGTAGCTGTTTCTAATCCACTTGATTTTTCAAAAGTTGTTAAAAAAGTTGAATTTTGAGCATAATTTAAAAAGCTTATAAAATAAAATAAAAAGGAATAAGTACTTTTTTTAATCATTGTATTTTAGTTAATTAGAACACTTTTTGGAACAAAACCAGTTGCATCGCCACCATTTTTAATAACATCTCTAACAATGCTTGAACTAATAAAAGAAGTATCTGCCGAGGTTAGTAAAAATACAGTTTCAATTTTAGATAATTTTCTATTTGTTTGAGCAATGGCTTTTTCAAATTCAAAATCGGCAGGATTGCGCAGCCCTCTTAAAATAAAATTAGCATCAATTTTAGAGCAAAAATCAATGGTTAATCCAGAATAGGTTTTAACAGTTATTTTTGGTTCATTTTTATAATTATCTGTTATAAATTTCAACCGTTCTTCTAATGAAAACATATAATTTTTATCGGAATTAATTCCAATTGCAATTACAATTTCATCGAATAAAGGAAGGGCTCGATTTATGATATCTACGTGTCCCAAAGTTATTGGGTCAAATGAACCGGGAAAAAGTGCTTTTCTCATTTTTTAATATTTTAAAGCCATTTTTACGGCATTATCAAATAAAGCAGGTAACGAAATTCCGGCTGCAGCAGCTTGTTGCGGAATTATGCTTGCATCTGTTAACCCGGGTACTGTATTCATTTCTAAAAAATAGGGCTCGTTGTTAACAATAATATATTCGGTTCTTGTGAATCCTTTCATATTTAGAATTTTATAAACAAAAATCGCTAATTTTTCAATTTTATCATGCATTTCATTTGAAATTCGTGCCGGTGTAATTTCTTCCGATTTCCCTAAATATTTTGCTTCGTAATCAAAAAACTCATTTTCAGTAACAATTTCGGTCATTGGTAGTGCAATAATTTTGTTTTCATATTCCAAAACACCCACAGTCACTTCTATTCCGTCTAAAAAAGATTCAATTAGAATTTGGGTATCTTCTTTATAAGCTTTTTCAATGGCAGTAACCATTTCATTAGCTTGTTTTACTTTTGAAATTCCAAAACTAGAGCCTGCATTATTTGGTTTTACAAAGCAAGGCAAACCAACTTTTTCAATTATTTCTTCAACATTAATAGTTTCTCCCTTGTTAAGATAATAGGAAATTGCTGTTTTAACGCCATATTGTTTTACAACACTTAATGTATCACGTTTATTAAACGTGAGTGCCATTTGGTAAAATGGAGCAGAAGTGTGTTTTAAACCAATTAAGTCAAAATAAGCTAAAATTGTTCCGTCCTCACCTGGATTTCCGTGTATTGCGTTAAAAACACAATCAAAAGTTATATTGGTTCCATTAATTTCAACTGAAAAATCATGTTTATTTATTTGAATTTCTTCATTGAAGTCATCTATTAAAACCCACTTTTCCTTTAAAATATGAACGCGATAAACATTATAAATTTCTTTTAAAATATTGTTGTAAACCACTTCGCCACTCTTTAAAGAAATTTCAAATTCAGAAGAGTAACCACCCATTATTATGGCAATGTTTTTTTTCATTTGTATAGTTTGCATTTTCCTTATAGTACAAACTTACATATTAAAAGGGAAAAAATCGAAAAGTGAAAAACGAAAAAATAAATTCGGGCAACTAAAATCAATCATTCTACCTATAAATTCAATAACTCCAACAATTATGTAAGTTAAAATTTATGAAGTATCTTTGCTCAAAAATTAGAAAAACATATGAGTCTTGTTCAATTTATGAAGTCAAAAGTATTTGGTAAGCAACTTTTAATAGCATTAGCAGCCTTTTTGGTTTTTTCTTTTTTGGTTATATCTTGGCTAAAAATAGCAACAAATCATAATCAAAAAATTGAGGTTCCTAATTTGGTTAAAATGAGTATTGAGGATGTTGAAAACACGTTAGAAGAATACGATTTGGAATATGTAGTAATTGATTCTGTGAGCTATGATCCTAATTTTCCACCTCAATCTGTAATTTCTCAAAGTCCTGAAGCGGGTGATTTTGTGAAAGAAAATAGAAAAATATATTTAAAATTGAATCCGTCTAGTTACTCCATAATTGAAATGCCAGATTTAATGGGTAGAACCAAAAGACAAGCAATTTCGCAATTAATGGCAATAGGATTTAGAGTTGATGAGAAATATGAATATATACCTGATATTGCTGAAGATGTGGTTCGAGGAATAAAATGGAATGGGAGTGCAGTATTTAAAGGAAGTAAAGTTCCTAAAAATTCGATGTTGACTTTGGTTTTAGGCGATGGATACCCAGATGGTGGAAATCCAAATATTGTAAAAGAAGAAGAAATAACCGAGGAAATAGAATTTTAAATGAACGAAGAAGAATTAGAACAAGAAGAATTTTATGAACATTTTAGATATGAAGCTAGTGAAGGTCAAGTACCTTTAAGAGTTGATAAATTTTTAATGAATTTTATTGAAAACGCTACACGAAATAAAATTCAGCAAGCTGCAAAAGCAGGTAATATTTTAGTAAATGAAATTCCGGTTAAATCTAATTACAAGGTAAAACCAAATGATATAGTGAGAGTGGTTTTAGCGCACCCTCCACACGAAAATTTATTAGTTGCAGAAGATATTCCGTTAGATATTTTATTTGAAGATGATCAAGTAATTGTTGTAAATAAACCGGCTGGTATGGTTGTGCATCCTGGTCACGGAAATTACAGTGGTACATTGGTAAATGGTTTAATTCATCATTTCGAAAACTTACCTATAAATGCTAATGAACGACCTGGACTAGTACATAGAATTGATAAAGATACAAGCGGATTGTTAGTTGTAGCCAAAACGGAATTTGCTATGGCTCACTTATCTAAACAATTTTTTAACAGAACAACAGAGCGTTTGTACTATGCAATTGTATGGGGAAATATTGATGCAGAATCTGGAACCATTGAAGGCCATATAGGCAGAAGTTTAAAAAATCGATTGCAAATGAGTGTTTTTCCCAGTGGAGAATTTGGAAAAAAGGCGATTACACATTTTAAAGTTATAGAACGTTTTAGCTATGTTACCTTGGTGGAATGTAAATTAGAAACAGGAAGAACGCATCAAATTAGAGCACATTTCAAGCACATTGGGCATACGTTGTTTAATGATGAACGATATGGAGGCGATATAGTTCTTAAAGGAACCACTTTTACCAAATACAAACAATTTGTTGACAATTGCTTTAAGGTGTTGCCAAGACAAGCACTTCACGCTAAAACACTTGGTTTTGAGCATCCAACAACTAAAAAATTTATGCAGTTTAATTCGGAAATTCCTCAAGATATGATAGATTGTTTAGGGAAATGGAAGACATATACCGAACACCAAAAAGAGTAATATGAAACCGTTCGACACAAATAGTTGGTATCGAAAAAACCAATATGAATTTTTTAAAAATTATCAGGATCCTTTTTTTAATATTACTTCAAATATAGAAGTAACAAATCTCTATAATTTTTGTAAAAAACATCAATTATCTTTTTCGTTGGCGTGTATTTATGTTGCAATTAAGTCTGCCAATGAAATTGAAGAATTTAAATTACGATTACACAACGGACAAGTTGTATTGTTCGATAAAGTGAATATAGGTTCAACTGTTTTAAACGATGACCAAACATTTTCATTTGTAGATTTTAAAATTCAACCTACACTATTTGATTTCGATAAAAATGGAAAAATAGTTTTGGAAGATCATAAATATGGTATCAAAAAGCTGCAAAATGTTGATCAATTGGGGATTATACATTGTTCTATAATTCCTTGGATATCATTTACAAGCTTCAAACATGCCAGAAATGGAGATGAAGATGGTTTAGCAATTCCAAAAATTGTATTTGGAAAACTTTTTAATGAGCAAGAGATAAAAAAAATACCATTTTCGGTAGAGGTCAATCATTCACTGGTTGATGGATTTCATGTTGGTTTATTATTTTCCAAAATGCAAGACTATATAAATAGTTTATGAATATTTGCTAAATATTATATAAACTATAGTAACTTTATCTTTTATAGATTAACTAAAAACCTGAATTAAAATCGTACTATGAAAATAGTTATTTCTCCTGCAAAATCATTAGACTTTGAATCGAAATTACCTACAAAAGAATTTTCTCAGGGTATTTTTTTAGAAGAAGCTGCTAAAATAAACGCAGTTTTAAAAAAGAAAACACCTAAAAAATTATCCCAATTAATGGATATTTCCATTAATTTAAGCGAATTAAATTGGCAACGAAACCAAGATTGGCAATTGCCATTTACCATTGAAAATGCAAGACAATCAATTTTTGCTTTTAAAGGTGATGTATATTTAGGATTGAATGCTTATAATATTCCAGCTGAAAAGTATAGTCAATTACAAAGTAAGTTGCGCATTTTATCAGGGCAATATGGGCTGTTGAAACCATTTGATTTAATAAAGCCTTATAGATTGGAAATGGGAACGAATCTTAAAATAGGAAGAAAAAATAACCTTTATCAGTTTTGGGATTCAAAAATGACACATTCCTTAAATAGCGAAATGGACGAGAATGAAATTCTGGTAAACCTTGCCAGTACTGAATATTTTAAAGCAATTAAAACAAAAATGCTGATAGCCAACGTTATAACTCCTGTTTTTAAAGATTATAAAGATGGAAAGTTAAAAATGATTGGTTTTTTTGCCAAAAAAGCAAGAGGCTTAATGGTGAGATATATTTTGGATCATTCTATTGAAGAAGTAGAAAACATAAAGGGATTTAACTATGAAGGGTATCATTTTGATGCAAATTTATCAACCAAAAGCGAATTTGTTTTTACTCGATAAATTTTAATATTTCTTTAATAATAATGAATTTTTATATATGTTTGCACTTTGTTTTATGAACGAACAAAAATGATAACGTTTTTTTAGTAGCAGCTTAAGCGTAAAGAAGTTATTAAGTTGTTGTAAAGTGTAAATAGTATTAATTATTAAGTTAAAAACTTTTTTTAATTTCCTTTTAAAAATGTACAACATTTCATTGGTTGTAAATCTAAATAAAATTCACTTTGTATTAAGGGTGTAGGTATCCATTTTATGTTAACTAAAAAATTATTTTTTAGTAGTAGATTATACATTTAAATAAAACCTTAAAATGAATACAAGATATATAGATTTAATTAATCAAACATTTGATTTTCCACAAGAAGAATTCACGGTCGATTCTAATAAAAATTTGCATTTTCATGATATAGACACCATGAAATTAGTTGAAAAATATGGCACACCTTTAAAATTTACCTATTTGCCTAAAATTAGTGATAACATTCAAAATGCTAAAAGAATGTTTGAAGGTGCAATGCGTAAATATAAATACAAAGGAAAATATAACTATTGTTATTGTACCAAAAGTTCACATTTTAAGCATGTGTTAGATGAAGCCTTAAAAAATGATATTCATATTGAAACATCTTCAGCAATTGATATTGATATTGTTGAGAGTCTTAAAATAGATGGAAAAATAACGGATAAAACATATGTTTTATGTAATGGTTTTAAGCGTGATGAATACGTTACTAAAATTCAAAAATTAATAAATGCTGGGCATAAAAACTGTATTCCAATAATTGATAATTATGAAGAAATTGGATTACTTACTGAGGGTTTGCGTAAAAAAATAAATATAGGTATTAGAATTGCTTCTGAAGAAGAGCCAAAATTTGAGTTTTATACTTCACGTTTAGGAATTGGTTATAAAAACATTGTTGAATTTTACAGAAGGGAAATAAAAGAAAACAACAAAGTAAGTTTAAAAATGTTGCATTTCTTTATCAATACAGGTATAAAAGACAACGCCTATTATTGGAACGAATTAAATAAATGTTTAAAAGTTTATATTAGCTTAAAACGAATTTGCCCTTCCTTAGACAGTTTAAATATTGGTGGTGGGTTTCCTATTAAAAACTCATTGGCATTTGATTTTGATTATGAATATATGGTTGATGAGATTATTTCTCAAATAAAAAATGCCTGTGAAGACGCTGAAGTGCAAACACCACATATTTTTACCGAGTTTGGAAGCTATACAGTTGGAGAAAGTGGAGGTACTATTTATAAAATTTTATATCAAAAAAAGCAAAATGATAGAGAAAATTGGAATATGATTAACTCTTCATTTATAACCACATTACCAGATAGTTGGGCCATAAATAAACGGTTTGTTTTATTGCCGTTAAACCGTTGGAATGATAATTATGAACGTGTTTTATTAGGAGGTTTAACTTGTGATAGTGATGATTATTATAATTCAGATCAGCATATTAATGCTATTTATTTACCAACGTATAAAGAAGATAAACCTTTGTATATTGGTTTTTTCAACACAGGTGCCTATCAAGAATCATTAGGTGGTTATGGAGGATTACAGCATTGCTTAATTCCACAACCAAAACATATTATTATATCGAAAGATAACGACGGAAAATTAATTTATAATGTATTTAGAGAAAAACAAACAGCAACAGATTTTTTAAAAATTTTAGGTTATGAATAAAAGAACTTATGCAGGAATTCCTGAGCAATATGCTAAATCTGAAACTTCAAAAATAGTTTTAATTCCTGTTCCTTATGATGGAACAAGTACTTGGCAAAAAGGATCTGATAAAGGTCCTGAAGCGTTTCTAGAAGCTTCTGAAAATATGGAATTGTACGATATTGAAACCAATTCTGAAGTGTATAAAAATGGAATTTATTTAGCTGAAGCCGTAACAGAAAATTCGTCGCCAGAAAAAATGGTAGAAGCAGTACATGCGGCAGCAAAAGTATACATCAATAAAAATAGATTTGTTACGTTGGTTGGTGGCGAACATTCGATTTCTATTGGGTCTATTAGAGCTTTTAATGAGTGTTTTGATAACTTAACAGTGGTTCAAATTGATGCACATGCCGATCTAAGAAAAGAGTACGATGGTTCAAAATGTAATCATGCATGCGCTGTTTATGAGGCAAGCCAAACAACAAATTTAATTCAAGTTGGAATTAGAAGTATGGATAAGGCCGAAAAAACCGTAATGGATTTAGAAAGAGTTTTCTTCGCACATGATATGGTTAATGATGATTTTTGGATGGAAAACGCCATCGACTTAATGACAACTAATGTGTTTATTACCATAGATTTAGATGCTTTTGACCCTTCAATTATGCCTTCCACTGGCACACCTGAACCAGGGGGTTTGTTGTGGTATGAAACACTGGATTTTTTAAAAAAAATATTTGCTGAAAAAAATGTAGTTGGTTTTGATATTGTTGAACTTTGCCCAAATAAGCTAGAGAGATCTTCAGATTTTCTTGCTGCAAAATTGTACTACAAAATGTTAAGCTATAAGTTTAAAGATAATGAAGACGATTTAGGAAGAGATTTTGATGAAAATTTTGAAGAATCAAACGGTAAAACAAGTAAATTCGAAGATGAAGATTATGAATAAAAAGGGGGAGATTTCACAATTTATTGAAAAGTATTATTTGCACTTTAATGCTGCTGCTTTGGTTGATGCAGCCAAAGAATATGAAAACCAATTAGCAAAAGGATCCAAAATGCTTGTTTCTTTAGCAGGTGCTATGAGTACAGCAGAGCTTGGGAAAATTTTTGCAGAAATTATTAGACAAGATAAAGTGCAAATAATTTCATGTACTGGAGCAAATTTGGAAGAAGATATTATGAATTTGGTGGCTCATTCTCATTATAAAAGAGTACCAAATTATAGAGATTTAACACCACAAGATGAATGGGATTTATTGGAGAAAGGCCTTAATAGAGTTACTGATACATGCATACCAGAAGAAGAAGCATTTAGACGTTTACAAAAACACATATACCAAATTTGGAAAGATGCGGAAGATAATGGTGAGCGTTATTTTCCTCATGAATTTATGTATAAACTATTGCTTTCAGGAGTTTTAGATCAATATCATGAAATTGATCCAAAAAACAGTTGGATGATTGCTGCCGCACAGGCTAATCTACCAATGGTTGTACCAGGGTGGGAAGACAGTACCATGGGAAATATTTTCGCTTCGTATGTACTAAAAGGAGAATTAAAAGCTAGTACTATGAAATCGGGTATTGAATATATGACCTTTTTAGCAGAATGGTACACAGCTAATTCAGAGAACGGAATTGGTTTCTTCCAAATTGGAGGTGGTATTGCTGGAGATTTTCCAATTTGTGTAGTTCCAATGTTGTACCAGGATATGGAGAGAACTGATACGCCTTTTTGGTGTTATTTCTGTCAGATTTCAGATTCAACAACAAGCTATGGCTCTTATTCAGGAGCAGTTCCAAACGAAAAAATTACTTGGGGTAAATTAGATATTAACACCCCAAAATATATTATTGAGTCAGATGCAACCATTGTTGCGCCATTAATTTTTGCCTATTTATTAAACATGTAAATTTAACCATGAAAAGAGTAATAGTAGATTATAGTAAATTAACAAGTGATATTTTAGATTTATTGGTTGATAAATTTCCAAATGGATATGGTTATAAAGATATTATTGTGTTTAAAAATGCAAAAGGAGAAACCATTCGTGCCGTTGAAGTTACTACAGAAGATACCATGTATTTGGTTAAAATAAGTTTGAAGTTAGAAGAAACTATGGAAGAATACGATAGTGATGAAGATAATTTTGATGAAGTATTTGACGAGGACTTTGATGAAATTGCAGATGAAGATTCTGAAGAACAAGAAGAATTAGATTAAAAAAAACCGCCAATTTTAGACTGCCCCCAAAAAGTTAGACAAATTTATAATTAATTTTGACAATAATGAGCTCGATATTTTATCGGGCTCATTTTGTTTAGATTTGATTTAATTCTTTCGTTATTATAATAGTCTATATATTGTTTGATTTCAAGTT
>NZ_JAUYUD010000011.1 GCF_030692605.1 Lutibacter sp. | reverse complement strand
TAAAGGAAAATATCTTCAATTGTACCTAAATGAGTTCGTTTATAAGCTTAACAGAAGATATTTTGAAGAAAAATTATTCGATAGGCTAGTAATAGCAGGTATTACAGGGTTATGACAGAAAACGGACAATCAGAAAAATTTATTATTTTTTTTAAATAGTGCATTTTTTATTTTAGTAAATATACAATTATGTTGATTTTTCTAGGTAACTATTATTAAAAATAAGTAATTAAAGTACTATTTAGGTTCTAATAATTTAAGTATTTTTGAACATATTTTATACTAATATTTTTATACAACCTTTTTAATATGAAAACAGATTCTTTTGTTTTAAGACACATTGGTCCTCGTGAAAGTGAAATTAATGAAATGATTAAAACCATAGGTGTTGACTCTTTAGACACCTTAATTTCTAAAACAATTCCTCAAGATATTAGATTAAAAACCAATTTAAATCTGCCAGAAGCCATGAGTGAATATGAATATATGTCTCATATTCAAAATGTTGCAAATAAAAATAAATTATTCACCAATTACATAGGTTTAGGATATCACCCTACTATTGTTCCTGGAGTAATTCAAAGAAATATTCTAGAAAACCCAGGCTGGTACACTGCTTACACACCGTACCAAGCAGAAATTGCACAAGGAAGATTAGAAGCCTTGCTAAATTACCAAACTATGGTAAGTGAACTTACTGGAATGGAATTGGCTAATGCCTCTTTATTAGATGAAGGAACCGCTGCCGGTGAAGCTATGACTATGCTTTTTAATACTAGAACAAAAAATCAGCTAAAAGATAATGCAAATTTATTTTTTGTTTCTGAAGAATTGCTTCCACAAACCATTGATATTTTAAAAACTAGAGCTATTCCAATTAATATAAAATTGGTTATTGGAAACCATGAAACTTTTGAATTTAACAACACTGTTTTTGGGGCAATCGTTCAGTATCCTGCAAAAAGCGGTCAAGTTTATGACTACACATCTTTTGTTGAAAAAGCATCAAAATTTGAGGTCAGAATTGCTGTTGCTGCTGATTTATTGAGTTTAGCATTATTAACTCCTCCTGGAGAATGGGGTGCCGACGTGGTTGTTGGTACCACACAACGTTTTGGAATTCCTATGGGTTATGGAGGTCCTCATGCTGGCTATTTTGCCACCAAAGAAAGCTATAAAAGAACACTTCCAGGAAGAATAATTGGTGTAACTCAAGATAAAGATGGTAATAGAGCCTTAAGAATGGCGCTACAAACCAGAGAGCAACACATTAAAAGAGAAAAAGCAACTTCAAACATTTGCACAGCTCAAGTATTATTGGCTGTAATGGCTGGTATGTACGGTGTTTTTCACGGTCCAAAGGGCATCACTTACATTGCAAATAAAATACAAAATTTAACTGCAACTTTAAATAGAGGCGTTGAAAATTTAGGATTAAAACAATTAAATACGGTGTTTTTTGATACCTTACTAATTGAAGTTTCCGATGCGCTAAAAGTAAAAAATAGTGCTGAAGCGCAAAAAATTAATTTCTACTACCCTTCTAAAAATGTAATATCTATTTCAATAAATGAAACTTCAACATTAAATGATGTAAACACTATTCTCTCTATTTTAGCAAATGCCGAAGGAAAAGATTACCAAGAAATTACAACTCTAGCTCAATACAACCTACCAAAATGGGCGCAAAGAACTTCTCTTTTTATGACTAATGATGTTTTTGAAAATTACCACTCAGAAACCGAAATGATGCGTTATATTAAAAAATTAGAGCGTAAAGATTTATCACTAAATCATTCTATGATTTCTTTAGGATCTTGTACCATGAAACTAAATGCTGCATCAGAAATGCTTCCTTTAAGTTGGCCACATTGGGGTGTTATACATCCTTTTGTTCCTGTAGAACAAGCGCAAGGATATCATCAAATTTTTGCTGAATTAGAAGCTGCGCTTAATGAAATTACAGGTTTTGCGGCAACATCTTTACAACCAAATTCTGGTGCACAAGGTGAATATGCAGGTTTAATGGTCATAAAAGCTTTCCACGAATCTCAAGGAGATTTTCATAGAAATATTTGCTTAATACCTTCATCAGCTCATGGTACAAATCCTGCATCTGCAGTTATGGCAGGAATGCAAGTAATTGTAACAAAATCTACCGATAAAGGCAATATAGATGTAGATGATTTACGTGAAAAGGCTGAACAATACAAAGATAATTTGTCTTGTTTAATGGTTACCTATCCATCTACTCATGGTGTTTTTGAAAGTACAATTAAAGAAATAACCGAACTCATTCATGAACGTGGAGGTCAGGTATATATGGACGGTGCCAACATGAATGCCCAAGTTGGATTAACAAACCCTGCTACCATTGGAGCAGACGTTTGTCATTTGAATTTACATAAAACTTTTGCTATTCCACATGGTGGTGGTGGACCAGGTGTTGGACCAATTTGTGTCGCGGCTCATTTAGCACCATTTTTACCATCAAACCCAATTATTCCAACTGGAGGCGAAAACGCCATTACTGCTATTTCCTCAGCACCTTGGGGATCGGCTTTGGTATTATTAATATCTTACGGTTATATTAAAATGCTTGGGGCTAATGGATTGAAACAATCTACCATTTACGCAATTCTAAATGCAAATTATTTGAAGTCAAAGTTAGAAAAACATTATAAAATTTTATATGCTGGCGAAAATGGATTTGCAGCTCATGAAATGATAGTTGATTTTAGAGAATTTAAATCAAAAGGTATTGAAGTTACTGATGTTGCCAAAAGGTTAATGGATTATGGGTACCACGCACCTACAGTTTCTTTTCCAGTAGCAGGAACCTTAATGATTGAACCTACGGAAAGTGAAAGCAAAATAGAACTTGATCGTTTTTGTGATGCTCTAATCAGTATTAAAAACGAAATTGATGAAATGGAAATAGGAGATACTAATACCGCGTTAAAAAATTCACCCCATACATTGGAAATGCTAACAGCAACTAATTGGAAGTTTCCTTATACAAGAGAAAAAGCAGCATTTCCATTATCATATATAAAAGAAAATAAATTTTGGCCATCTGTTCGTAGGGTTGATGACGCCTACGGTGATCGAAATTTGATTTGTTCTTGTAATCCAATAGAGGATTACATGTAAGAATTAACAGTCAAAATAACCTTGTTTAGTCCCGAAAAGTCGGGACTTTTCATTTTTAAATAGTGTAGAAATCAAGCATTTCCAGAAATTCACGAAAACATTATAGTAAAAAAAAATTACTGTTACTTTTATACTACGTTGCAAAATAGTATTTTTGCAATTCGACTTGAAATAAACATTACCTACTAGATGAAAAAAATAACGAATGAAACTTATATTAATTGGTATAAAGACATGCTCTTTTGGAGAAAATTTGAAGACAAATTGGCTGCTCTTTATATTCAACAAAAAGTAAGAGGATTCTTACACCTTTATAATGGACAAGAGGCTGTACTAGCTGGTGCTTTACATGCCATGCAACCTAATGATAAAATGATTACTGCTTATAGAAATCATGTTCAACCAATTGGTTTAGGTGTAGATCCTAGGAGAATTATGGCAGAATTACTTGGTAAAGAAACTGGTACTTCACACGGACTGGGAGGATCTATGCATATTTTTTCACCAGAACATAATTTTTATGGTGGGCACGGTATTGTTGGGGGTCAAATTCCATTAGGTGCAGGTCTTGCTTTTGCAGACAAATATTTTGGCGGAGATGGCGTAACTTTAACTTATTTTGGAGATGGTGCAGCAAGGCAAGGGTCTTTACACGAAACTTTTAATATGGCTATTAACTGGAAATTACCTGTAGTATTTATTTGTGAAAACAATGGATATGCCATGGGAACTTCAGTGGAAAGAACCGCTAATCATGAAGATATTTGGAAATTAGGTTTAGGATATGAAATGCCTTGTGGACCGGTTGATGGTATGAACCCAATTAAAGTAGCTGAAGCAATGCATGAAGCTATTGAAAGAGCAAGACGTGGTGATGGCCCTTCATTTTTAGAAATGAAAACATACCGATATAGAGGGCATTCTATGAGCGACGCTCAACATTATAGAACCAAAGATGAAGTTAATGAATATATGAAAATTGACCCAATTTCTCAAGTTTTAGATGTTATTAAAGAAAAAAAATACGCAACTGATGCTGAAATAAAAGATTGGGATAAAGAAGTTAAAAGGAAAGTAGAAGAATGTCAGAAATTTGCTGAAGATTCACCTTTTCCAGACAAACAACTTTTATACGATATTGTATATGAACAAAAAGATTATCCTTTTTTAAAACATAGATAAATGGCAGAAATTATAACAATGCCCCGATTAAGTGATACAATGACTGATGGAGTTGTGGCACAATGGCTAAAAAAAGTAGGAGATAAAATTTCAGAAGGAGATATTTTAGCTGAAATTGAAACGGACAAGGCTACTATGGAGTTTGAATCCTTTAATGAAGGAACATTATTGTTTATTGGTTTAAAGGATGGAGAGAGCGCACCAGTTGATTCCCTTTTGGCTGTAATTGGTGAAGAAGGTGAAGATATTGATGCAATTATTAAAAATTTTAAAGCAGCTAATTCCAAAGAACCAGTTGTTCAAAACAACAAAGAAGTTACTATTAAACCTGAAGCTAATGCTATACCTCAAATGGCTACCAAAAAAGTGGCTAGTGAAGTCCAATCTACTGGAGGAAGAATAGTTGCATCTCCTTTAGCTAAAAAAATAGCTTCTGAAAAAGGAATAAACTTACATACGGTTTCTGGTACTGGTGAAGGTGGGAGAATTGTAAAATCGGATGTCGAAAATTACATTCCTTCTGTTTCTTCAGCTACTTCAATTTCAAATTTACCTGCAATTTCATCAGGTTCTGAAAGTTTTGAAGAAACGCCTAATTCACAAATGCGTAAAACTATTGCACGCAGATTGGCAGAATCTAAATTTACGGCTCCTCATTATTATTTAATGATTGAGATTGACATGGATAATGCAATAACTTCACGTAATGCAATTAATGAATTACCTGATACCAAGGTGTCTTTTAATGATATTGTTGTAAAAGCAAGTGCGATGGCATTAAAAAAACATCCAAAAGTAAATTCTCAATGGTTTGATGATAGAACTCGTATAAATCACCATGTTAACATTGGTGTTGCTGTTGCAGTTGAAGACGGCTTGGTTGTTCCTGTAATTCGGTTTACAGATCAAAAAAGTATGACACAAATTGGTGCTGAAGTAAAAGACATGGCTGTTAGAGCAAAAAGCAAAAAATTAACTCCTACCGAAATGGAAGGTAGTACTTTTACTGTTTCTAACCTTGGTATGTTCGGAATTTCAGAATTTACTTCAATTATAAATCAACCTAATTCTGCAATATTATCAGTTGGTGCAATTATTGAAAAACCAGTGGTTAAAAATGGTCAAATAGTTGTTGGAAATATTATGAAAGTAACTTTAGCATGCGACCATAGAACAGTGGATGGCGCAACAGGATCTGCATTTTTACAAACTTTAAAACAGTTTATAGAAAATCCAGTAACAATGTTGGCCTAACAAAGTTATTATAATTCACAAAAAAAACATCACTTTTAGACTGAACCCAAAAAGTTAGACAAATTTATAATTAATTTTGACAATAATGAGCTCGATATTTTATCGGGCTCATTTTGTTTAGATTTGATTTAATTCTTTCGTTATTATAATAGTCTATATATTGTTTGATTTCAAG
>NZ_JAUYUD010000010.1 GCF_030692605.1 Lutibacter sp. | reverse complement strand
CCCCTTGTTGAAATTTCTCGTCTTTGCGCAATAACGCCTTCAGTTCTTCAGAACTATAGTTTTCTATCTTTAGTGCTACTCTACTCATAACACAAAGATAATAAAAAATAATTTGTAATTACATATTAGACTTTATATAAGTGTATCCAATTGATAATAAGCAAAATCGAATAATCGAGAAATGTTAGAAGTCATACAATTAATTTGGTACAGCAAAATAGAAATAAAAAAAGGATTTCATTTTTGTGAAATCCTTAAAAGATATTAAACGCTTATAACTTATTTATTTTCTATCCACTTTCTGGCATTTACAAATGCTTCTGCCCATGGAGAAACTTCATCTTTTCTTCCTGCTGGATAATAAGCCCAGTTCCATTGAAAAATAGAACGCTCTATATGTGGCATCATTACCAAATGACGACCATCAATTGAACTCATCATGGCAACATTATAATCGGATCCATTTGGGTTTGAAGGATACGCATCGTAACCATATTTAGCAACAATATTGTAAGCGTTTTCTTCCATCGGTAAGTTAAATTTACCTTCACCGTGAGATATCCAAACACCTAAAGTACTACCTGCTAATGTTGAAAGCATTACTGAATTATTTTCTTGAATTGTTACCGAAGTAAAATTGCTTTCATGTTTATGAGAATCATTATGAAGTAGTTTTCCATGAATTTCGTGTTCAGGATTAATAACTTCTAATTCCATAAATAACTGACAGCCATTGCAAATTCCTACAGATAAAGTATCTTCTCTTTTGAAGAAATTATCTAACACAGTTTTTGCTTTTTCGTTGTATAAAAAAGCCCCAGCCCAACCTTTAGCTGAACCTAAAACATCTGAATTTGAAAAACCACCAACAGCACCAATAAACTTAATATCTTCCAACGTTTCACGACCACTTATTAAATCGGTCATATGAACATCTTTTACATCAAAACCAGCTAAATACATAGCATTTGCCATTTCTCGTTCACTATTACTTCCTTTTTCACGTATTATTGCTGCTTTTGGTCTTTGTCTGTCATTACGAGGAGATTGCGACGAAGTAATCTCATTATGAGTAACAGATTGCTTCACTTCGTTCGCAATGACGTTTTCAAGTTTACCAGCAAAATGACTAGGAAAATTGAATTTTAAAGGTTGATTTTTATAATTTTCAAATCTATCTTTTGCTTTATTATCTGCACATTGTTTTTGATCTAATAAATAAGAAGTTTTATACCAAACATCACGAAGTTCAGGAATGTTAAATTCTAAAACTTTACCATTGTTGGTTATTTTTACAGTTTCACTTCTAACAGCATTTCCTAATTCGAAGAAATCTACATTATTTAAACCTAAAAAAGAAGGAACATCAGCATCGCTACTTTGGAAAATAATTCCGCTATTTTCAGCAAATAATACTTTTACAGTATCGGCTTCTTCTAAAGTAGAAATATCAATGTTTACACCCAACTTCTCTTGAGAAAAACATAATTCCAGTAAAGTAGTTAGCATTCCACCGGCTGAAATATCATGTCCTGCAGAAATCCGACTTTCTTTTATTAAATTTTGAATGGTATTAAATGCATTTTTAAATTTGGCTGTATCTTTTATGGTTGGTGTTTCTTTACCAATTTTATTTTGAGTTTGTGCAAATGATGAACCACCTAATTTATAAGCATCATTAGATAAATTGATATAATAGATTTTATTTAAACCACTTTTTTGAAGTACAGGTTCTACAACCTTCGTAATATCACAACAATGCCCAGCAGCTGAAATAACGACTGTTCCTGGAGATAAAACTTCATCATTAGGATATTTTTGCTTCATAGATAAAGAATCTTTTCCGGTTGGAACATTGATTCCTAATTCAATAGAAAATTCTGAAACAGCTTTTACGGCTTTGTATAAACGTGCATCTTCGCCTTCATTTTTACAAGGCCACATCCAATTGGCAGATAGTGAAACCGATTTTAAATTATCTTGTAATGGTGCCCAAATAATGTTAGTTAAAGCTTCAGCAATTGCATTTTTACTTCCAGCTTCAGGATCAATAAGTGCACTTATAGGAGCGTGACCAATAGAAGTTGCAATCCCTTCTTTTCCATTGTAATCCAATGCCATAACTCCAACATTATTCAATGGTAATTGTAACGGGCCAGCACATTGTTGTTTGGCAACTTTACCACCAACACAGCGGTCTACCTTATTTGTTAACCAATCTTTACAGGCAACAGCTTCTAATTGTAATACTTGTTTAATGTAGCTGTGTATTTCATTTTGGTTGTACGACAAATCGTGATAATTTCTTACAATAGTTTTATCATTCATAATAGTTTTTGGAGAGCTTCCAAACATATCTATTAGATCTAAATCCATCGGTTTTTCACCAGTTGATTCAGATTCAAATGTAAAACGATTGTTATTTGTTACTTCACCAACTTCATAATAAGGAGAACGTTCACGATCTGCAATTCTATGCAAATATTCGGCATCTTCTTTTCCAATAACCAATCCCATACGCTCTTGAGATTCGTTTCCAATAATTTCTTTTGCAGAAAGCGTTGGATCGCCAATTGGTAATTTATCTAAGTCAATTAATCCACCCGTTTCTTCAACCAGTTCAGACAAACAGTTTAAATGTCCACCCGCACCGTGATCGTGAATAGAAACAATGGTGTTTACGTCACTTTCAACCATACCACGAATAGCATTGGCAGCTCTTTTTTGCATTTCAGGATTGGAACGTTGCACCGCATTTAATTCAATACCACTTGCAAACTCACCCGTATCAGCTGAAGAAACTGCAGCACCACCCATTCCAATCCGATAATTATCACCACCTAAAATAACGATTTTATCACCTTCTTTTGGTTTGTCCTTTAGCGCTTGTTCGGCTTTTCCATAACCAATTCCACCTGCTTGCATAATGACTTTATCGTAACCTAACTTTCTAGAGCCTGCACTTAGCGAAGTCGAAGTGTCTAAGCTTTCATCATATTCAAAAGTTAAAACAGAACCAACTATAAGCGGTTGACCAAATTTGTTTCCAAAGTCCGAAGTACCATTCGACGCTTTTATTAAGATGTCCATAGGTGTTTGGTACAACCATTTACGTTCATCCATTCCATTTTCCCAAAGCTTGTCCTGAGCTGAGCCGAAGGAGCTGTCTTCATTCAAACGAGAATATGAAGTCATATATACAGCGGTTCCTGCCAATGGCAATGATCCTTTTCCGCCAGCCAATCTGTCTCTAATTTCACCTCCAGCACCTGTTGCAGCACCGTTAAAAGGTTCAACAGTTGTTGGAAAATTATGTGTTTCAGCTTTTATTGATATCACTGATTTAAAATCTTTCTTTTCGTAGAAATCTGGTTTATCAGCCGTTTTAGGTGCAAACTGCTCAATAATTGGACCTTCAACAAAAGCGACATTGTCTTTATATGCTGAAACAATTCCATTTGGATGTGTTTCTGAAGTTTTACGAATTAATTTAAACAATGAAGAAGGCATTTCTTCACCATCAATTACAAATGTTCCGTTGAAAATTTTATGACGACAATGTTCAGAATTGACTTGAGAAAACCCAAACACTTCAGAATCTGTTAGATTACGGCCAATTTTTTTACTTAAATTATTCAGGTAATTTACTTCCTCGTCATTTAAGGACAAACCTTCTTGTTTGTTATAAGCAACAATGTCTTCAATTTCTAGAATAGGAGCTGGGCTTATATGAATGTTAAATATATCTTGATTTAATTCTTGATATTTTTGAAAAAGCATAGGATCAAATTGTGCATCTTTAGTAGAAGTATTGAATTCTTCAATTCTAACAATGCCTTCAATAGCCATATTTTGTGTAATTTCAACGGCATTGGTACTCCAAGGTGTAATCATTGCAGCTCTTGGACCAATAAAAAAATCATCGATAGTTACTCGGTCAATTTTAGGTTGATTTCCAAAAAGCCAGTTTAATTTTTTAGTGTCTGTTTGTGGAAGTTCTTTTGACGTTTGCACAGCATAAATTTTGCTATTTTGGTTCCCAAAGAAATGAATCATATTATGATTTTTAGTGTACTATTAGAAAAATGCAAATTTAACTAAATAAATAGAATTGAATTAGTAACCGTACTTAATATTCTATCAGTTATTAAAAGAGTTTTAAACAATTCAGCTATTTTATTTATCTGAAAGTTATTACAATGGGTTAGTGACTAATTATTTTCAATTTTCAGTAACAGATTGCTTCACTATGTTTGCAATGACGAGTTTGATAAACAGTATAATTGTTATGTATTTAACAAAATGGTAAAGTTTGTAATTTTTATGCAAAACATGTATTTGTATGTCAAACATTTTTATATATTTGCGCTTTAAAACAAGTAAAATGACATTTATTCAATTACATCATCATCATTTTCATTCTGGCACTCAGGCGAGCTGAAAATGTATTGAATAAATTCAAAATATATTTAAAAACCCGTTTGAGCAAATCAAACGGGTTTTTTTATGCTCTTTTCGATTTACTCAAACTCAATAAAAAAATAAAATGAGTAAAATTAAAATTGCAGTCCAAAAAGCAGGACGTTTAAACGAAGATTCTCTTCAACTTTTAAAAGATTGTGGAATTTCTATTGATAATGGAAAAGACCAATTAAAAGCTTCAGCTAGTAATTTTCCGTTAGAAGTATTATACCTTAGAAATGGAGATATACCTCAATATCTTAAAGATGGAGTGGTTGATATTGCCATTATTGGTGAAAACGTACTTGTTGAAAAAGGAAATGGGATTCGAATTGTAGAACGATTAGGATTTTCAAAATGTAGGGTTTCAATTGCAATTCCAAAAGGAAAAAAGTATAAAAGCATTAAAGATTTGGAGGGTATGCGTATTGCTACTTCATATCCAAACACAGTAAAGGAATACTTTAATAAATACAATATAACTCCTGATATTCACGTCATTAGCGGATCTGTTGAAATTGCTCCAAGTATTGGTTTAGCAGATGCCATTTGTGATATTGTTTCAAGTGGAAGTACTTTATTTAAAAATAATTTGAAAGAAGTTGAAGTGATGCTTAAAAGTGAAGCCGTTTTAGCTGTTTCACCTAAAATTTCATTAGAAAATCAGCTATTGTTAGATAAAATTCAATTTAGAATTCAGTCAGTTTTAAAGGCTCGTAAATCGAAGTATATTTTAATGAATGCACCAAATGATAAAATTGAAAGCATTATAAAGCTATTACCAGGAATGAGAAGTCCAACCGTTTTACCTTTAGCTGAAGCAGGATGGAGCTCTATACATACAGTAATTGAAAAAGATTCTTTTTGGGAAGTAATTGATGAGTTAAAAGCCAATGGTGCGGAAGGATTATTGGTGATTCCAATTGAAAAAATGGTAATATAAAATGAAGTTGTAAGTTTTGAGTTATAAGTTGAAAGTAAAAAATAATAAAATGAAAAAAGTAATAAATCCACTAAAAAATGATTGGACTGAATTGTTAAAAAGACCAACACAAACAATTGAATCTATTGAGGAAACAGTAACCGCTATTTTTGGTGATATTAAAAGAAACGGAGACGATGGTGTAAAACGTTATACCTCTATTTTTGACGGTGTTGAGCTGAATGATTTTTTTGTTTCGGATGAAGAAATTAAAGAGGCTGAATTATTGATTTCTAATGATTTAAAAGAAGCTGTTAAAGTAGCAATAGCAAATATTTCAATCTTTCATTCAGCTCAAAAAACAACTAAAATTGTAGTAGAAACTACGGAAGGTGTGGAATGTTGGCAAGAAAAAAGACCTATTCAAAAGGTTGGTTTATATATCCCTGGAGGTACCGCACCCTTATTTTCTTCAGTCTTAATGTTGGCAATTCCTGCAAAAATTGCTGGCTGTAAGGAAATAGTGCTATCTACTCCTCCAAATAAAAAAGGGAAAGTGCATCCTGCAATAATTTATGCAGCACAACAATGCGGTGTAACTAAAATTGTGAAAGTTGGTGGAATTCAAGCAATTGCAGGATTGACATTTGGAACTGAAACCATTCCGCAGGTTTATAAAATTTTAGGACCTGGTAATCAGTATGTTACGGTGGCTAAACAATTGGCAACAAAATATGGAGTTGCTATAGATATGCCAGCTGGTCCAAGTGAATTATTAGTTGTTGCTGATACAAGTGCCAATGCCAGTTTTGTAGCGTCCGATTTATTAAGTCAGGCTGAACATGGTATTGATAGTCAGGTGATTTTAGTTTCAACCTCACTGGCTAAATTAGAAGAAGTAGAAAAGGAAATTGAGAAGCAAATTCAGGGTTTATCAAGAAAGAAAATAGCGGAAAAAGCGATTAGTAATTCAAAATTGATTTATGTTGAAACTAAAGAAATAGCATTGGAATTAATTAATGAATACGGCCCTGAACATTTTATTGTTTGTACAAATGATAACGATTATTATGTTGATAATATAGAAAACGCAGGTTCGGTGTTTATTGGGAATTACACGCCTGAAAGTGCAGGAGATTATGCTTCCGGTACAAATCATACATTACCAACAAATGGTTTTACAAAAGCATATTCAGGGGTAAATTTGGATTCGTTTTTAAAAGCTATTTCATTTCAGAAAATTTCAGAAAAAGGAATTCAAAATATTGGAAAAACTATTGAGGTGATGGCTGAAGCAGAGGGTTTAGATGCTCATAAAAATGCGGTGACATTAAGGCTAAATAGTTTGAAAAAAATATCATCACAATGAGTATAATTACGAAGTAATCTGTTTTTAATTAGCAGATTGCTTCATTTCATTCGCAATGACTTTTATTTTGTTATTACGAGGAGTGCAAACGACGTGGTAATCTGTTTCAGAGATTGAGATTGATTTAGTAAATGAAAAAATTTAGAATATTAATAAATGAGACCCTAAAACCAGTTCAGGGTGACGCAAAATGAAAATAAATAAATTTAATATAGACAGTTTGGTTCGCGAAAATATAAAGGCACTAAAACCGTATTCATCAGCAAGAGATGAATTTGTGGAGTTAAGTGTTGATATGGTGTTTTTAGATGCGAATGAAAATCCGTTCGAAAATGGCGTAAATCGTTATCCAGATCCGCAACAAACAACTGTAAAAGAAGCCTTGTCAAAATTAAAGGAAATTCATGTAACTCAAATTTTATTGGGAAATGGAAGTGACGAAGTGTTGGATCTACTATTTAAAGCATTTTGCGAACCAAAACAAGATAATATTATTACGTTACCACCAACGTATGGAATGTATCATGTGTTAGCGAATATAAATAATATAGAAGATAAGGAAGTGTTATTAACTACTGGTTTTCAACCTAATGTGAATAAAATTTTAAAAACTGCTGATGCTAATTCGAAACTATTGTTTTTGTGCTCGCCAAACAACCCTACAGGAAATTCATTCTCAAACGAAAGTATTGAAAAACTGTTAAAATCTTTTAACGGTTTGGTAGTAATTGATGAAGCGTATATCGATTTTTCTTCAGAAAAAAGTTGGTTAGAAAGATTGAATGAATTTCCGAATTTAGTGGTGACTCAAACTTTGTCTAAAGCCTATGGAATGGCAGGAATACGATTGGGAATCTGTTATGCTTCTTCAGCAATTATTACCGTATTAAACAAAATCAAGCCACCATACAATGTAAATGAGCTGACGCAGCAAAAAGCATTAAAGCGATTGATGACTAAAAATAAAGTTCAAAATGAAATTGATAAAATTTTAGAACAACGAGAAAAATTATTCGTAAAATTAAAATCGGTTTCATTTATTGAAGAAATTTATCTGACAGATGCAAATTTTATTTTGGTAAAAGTTGATGATGCTACAAAAAGATATGATCAATTAATTCAAAATGGAATTGTGATTCGAAATAGAACAAACCAACCTCTATGTGAAAATACGTTGCGTTTAACAGTGGGAACAAAAAGTGAGAATATAAAATTAATAAAGGCATTAAAAGATATAGAATGAAAAAGAAAGTTTTATTTATTGATCGTGACGGTACTATGATAAAAGAACCAGCCGATGAACAAGTTGATGCATTTGAAAAAATAATATTTTATCCAAAAGCATTTACATATTTAGGTAAAATAGCCAAAGAACTCGATTTTGAATTGGTGATGGTTACTAATCAAGATGGGTTAGGAACAGCTAGTTTACCTGAAGAGAGTTTTTGGCCAGTTCAAAATTTCGTAATCCAATGTTTTGAAAATGAGGGTGTAAAGTTTGATAAAGTATTTATTGATAAAACTTTTGCTTCGGAAAATTCCCCAACCAGAAAACCTAATATAGGCTTGTTAACAGCCTATTTTTCAGAAGCATACGATTTGGAGAATTCCTTTGTGATTGGTGATAGATTAACAGATATTCAATTGGCTAAAAATTTAGGCGCAAAAGGAATTTTTATCAATGACAACACCAATCTTGGAACCGGAGAAATAACAGTGAAAAGAGATGAATTAAACAATTATATTGCTTTGGAAACCAATGATTGGCAAAAAATATATGAGTTTTTAAAATTAGATAACAGAACTGCTGAACTCACTAGAAATACCAACGAAACTAAAATTTATATCAAATTAAATTTAGATGGAACTGGTAAAAGTGATATTTCAACAGGAATTGCTTTTTTCGATCATATGCTCGATCAAATTGCGCGTCATGGTCAAATGGATTTAACCATTCAAGTAAAAGGGGATTTAGAAGTTGATGAGCATCATACCATTGAAGATACGATGATTGCTTTAGGTGAAGTTTTTGCCAAAGCCTTAGGAAATAAATTAGGAATTGAGCGTTATGGTTTTTGTTTACCTATGGACGATTGTTTAGCGCAAGTAACTATTGATTTTGGAGGAAGAAATTGGTTGGTTTGGGAAGCTGATTTTAAACGCGAAATGATTGGTAAAATGCCAACAGAAATGTTTTATCATCTTTTTAAATCTTTTACAGATGGTGCTAAATGTAATTTAAATATAAAAGCTGAAGGAACTAATGAACATCATAAAATTGAAGCAATATTTAAAGCTTTTGCAAAGGCAATTAAAGCTGCTGTTAAAAGAGATTCAGAAAAAATGATTTTACCAAGTACCAAAGGAATGCTTTAAATAGATTTTAGATGTTAGTATTGAGATATTAGAAAATAAGATATTTGAAGTTAGATTTTACTCAATACTCGTATCTAAATACTCATTACTAACATCTCAATACTCAATACTAAACAATGAAAATAGTTATTATAAATTATGGAGCAGGAAATATACAATCAATCAAATTTGCGATTCAGCGTTTGGGATATGAAGCTGTTTTATCTCACGATGAAGTAGCAATTAGAAATGCAGATAAAGTAATTTTTCCAGGTGTGGGTGAAGCAAGTAGTGCTATGGAAATGTTGAAAGCTTCGGGATTAGATAAAGTTATACCAACTTTAAAACAACCAGTTTTAGGTATTTGTTTGGGAATGCAATTAATGTGTAATTCTTGTGAAGAAGGCGATACACAAGGTTTAGGTATTTTTGATTGTGACGTTATCAAATTTGATAATTCTGAAAAAGTTCCTCAAATAGGGTGGAACCAAATTGAAAACTTAAAATCTGATTTATTCAAAGGAATTAACGATAAAGAATATATGTATTTGGTGCATAGTTTTTACGTTCCTTTAAATGATGAAGCCATTGCAACAACTGAATACGGAATTAAATATGCTTCAGCATTGCAAAAAGATAATTTTTATGGAGTACAATTTCATCCTGAAAAAAGTAGTAAAGCAGGTGCACAAATATTACAAAACTTTTTGGAATTGTAATTAAAAATAATATGTCATGCGAGGAGAGGTAGCGACGAAGTAATTTGTTTTTAAAGAACAGATTGCTTCATTTCATTCGCAATGATGTGTAAACATTAAAAAATAACAAATGAGAATCATTCCAGCAATTGATATTATAAATGGTAAATGTGTACGACTTTCGAAAGGAGATTATGCAACAAAAATTATTTATAACGAGAATCCGTTAGAGGTAGCAAAAATGTTTGAAGATCACGGAGTGCAGTATTTGCATTTGGTAGATTTAGATGGAGCAAAAGCAAGTCATATTGTAAATCACAAAGTATTAGAATTAATTGCTACAAACACTAATTTAATTATTGATTTTGGAGGAGGATTAAAGTCTGACGATGATTTAAAAATTGCTTTTGAATGTGGAGCTAATCAAATTACAGGAGGAAGCATTGCTGTAAAAAATCCTTCAATCTTTAGAAGTTGGATAGAAAAATTTGGAGCAGATAAAATTATTTTAGGAGCTGATGCCTTGGATGAAAAAGTAGCAGTTAGCGGGTGGCAAGAAGAAAGTAATGAAGAATTGATTCCTTTTATTCAATATTATATGAAAGAAGGAGTGAAGTATGTTATTTGTACGGATATTTCAAAAGATGGTATGTTACAAGGACCTTCATTTGAATTGTATCAAAAGATATTAACTGAAACACCTCATGTGAAATTAATTGCTTCTGGTGGGATTTCAACTTTTGAAGAAATACCTAAATTAGCCGAAATGGGCTGTGAAGGAACTATTATTGGCAAGTCTATTTATGAGCACAAAATAAGTATGAAACAACTAGAAAATTATATTTTAAATAATTAAATGTCATTACGAGGAGTGAAACGACGTGGTAATCTGTTTTATAGAAAGAGATTGCTTCACTTCATTCGCAATGACGAAACAAATAAATTAAATTCAAAGTTAGATATACAATATTAGAAGTATGATGTTTTTACAAAATACTTTCAACTTTTCAACTTTTAACTTTCAACTTAGAAATATGTTAACAAAAAGAATAATTCCCTGCCTAGATATTAAAAACGGGAGAACCGTAAAAGGTGTGAATTTTGTAGATTTAAGAGATGCTGGTGATCCGGTGGAATTAGCAGAAATATATGCTAACGAAGGCGCTGATGAATTGGTTTTTTTAGATATTACTGCAACAGAACAGAGAAGAAAAACCTTGGTGGAATTGGTAATGCACGTTGCTGAAAAAGTGAATATTCCTTTTACAGTAGGTGGTGGTATTTCATCAGTTGAAGATGTTGAGATATTATTGAATTCTGGAGCTGATAAGGTTTCTATCAATTCTTCCGCAGTAAAAAATCCGCAATTAATAAATGAGTTGGCTGGAAAATTTGGAAGTCAGTGCATAGTTGTGGCAATAGATGCCAAACAAATTGAAGGTGAATGGATGGTGCATTTAGTAGGTGGAAAAGTGCCTACGGATATAAAATTATTCGATTGGGCTAAAGAAGTGGAACAGCGCGGTGCTGGTGAAATTTTATTTACATCAATGGATCATGATGGCACAAAAAATGGTTTTGCAAATGAAGCGTTGGCTTATTTAAGTGAGTTGGTAAATATTCCAATTATTGCATCGGGTGGCGCAGGAACTATGCAACATTTTACCGATACTTTTATTGAAGGTAAGGCAGACGCAGCTTTGGCAGCAAGTGTTTTTCACTTTAAAGAGATTGAAATAATAGATTTAAAAAACGAATTAAAAAGGAATAATATTCCAGTAAGGTTATAAATTTACTGATCGCTGAGTGGAGCCGAAGCGCAAACATTAATTATGATTTCAACTCCACTCAATCACCATAAAACATACAATTATGAACATAGATTTTAATAAAAATAACAACGGTTTAATACCAGCTATCATTCAAGATGTAAAAACCAATAAAGTACTAATGTTAGGCTATATGAATGCTGAAGCATTTACTAAAACTAAGGAAACAAATAAAGTTACTTTTTTTAGCCGAACTAAAAATAGATTGTGGACAAAAGGTGAAGAAAGCGGTAATTTTTTAAATGTAGTTTCAATTAAAAACGATTGTGATAATGATACCTTGTTAATTCAAGTAAATCCAGTTGGTCCAACCTGTCATACAGGTTCAGATACATGTTGGAATGAAACAAATAGGCAGTCTTTTGGGTTTTTGTCGGAACTGGAAAATGTAATTAAAAGTAGGAGAGAAGTTGGGAATTCAGAAAAAAGTTATGTTGCTTCGTTATTTGAAAAAGGGATTAATAAAATTGCTCAAAAAGTAGGGGAAGAAGCTATAGAAATTGTAATTGAAGCCAAAGATAATAATGACGATTTATTCTTAAATGAAGGAGCAGATTTGTTATTTCATTATTTGATTTTATTACAAGCAAAAGGATTTGCGTTGCAGGATATTGTAAAGATTTTAGAAGGAAGACATAAATAGCATTACGTCACCCTGAACTTGATTCAGGGTCTCATCAATATAAAATAGATGTATGAGATGCTGAATCAAGTTCAGCATGACTAAGGAAAGTAGATTTAATTATTTTTGTATCTTCAATTTCTAAAAACTAAAAAATGACTTCAATTTCAAAAACTACATTAGACTTTTTATCAGCTTTAAAAGAAAACAATAATAGAGATTGGTTTAATGAACATAAACCCGAATTTCAGCTAGAGCAAAAGAAAGCGAAAGAGTTCTACAGTGCCCTGATGCAAAAGTTGAAAACACATGATGATATTGACCAATTTAAGTTATTTAGAATTTATCGTGATGTTCGTTTTTCATTAGATAAAACACCTTATAAACCTCATTTTGCAGGTTCATTTTCAAGAGCAACTAAAAAATTACGCGGTGGTTATTATTTAAGAATTCGCTCAGGTGAAAGTTTTTTAGCAGGTGGTTTTTGGGAACCCAATAAAGATGATTTATTAAGAATTCGAAAAGAATTTGAAACAGATTCAACGGAAATAAGAGCAATTATAAATAATAAAATTTTTGTAAAACACTTTGGAAAGCTTGAAGGTGACTCTTTAAAAACAGCTCCTAGGGGATTTGATAAAGAACATCCAGATTTAGATTTGATTAGAATGAAACAATTTATTGTTGTTCGTAATTTTACCGATGATGAAGTTTTAAATCCTAATTTTTTAGAAGAAATTAATGAAAGTTATAAAGCTATGCGTCCTTATTTTAATTATATGAGTGACGTATTAACCACCGATTTAAATGGAGTTTCAATTATAGACTAGCCTATTTTCTTGGATGAAATTTATTGACAACTTCTTTTAAAAAACGCCTATCTAAATGCATATAAATTTCAGTAGTGGTAATGCTTTCGTGACCAAGCATTTGTTGAATGGCTCTTAAATCGGCTCCTCGTTCTAATAAATGTGTTGCAAAAGAATGTCTAAACGTATGAGGACTTATTTTCTTTTTTAATCCTATTTTTTCTGCCAAATTGGTGATAATGGTAAAAATCATAACTCTGCTTAAATTTTTACCTCGCCTATTTAAAAAAACGGTGTCTTCAAAACCTTTTTTAATGGCAACATGATTTCGTATTCCGTTAATATATAGATCAATAAATTTTTGAGTTTGTTCATTAATAGGAATAAATCGTTGTTTATTTCCTTTTCCTGTAACTTTAATAAAACCTTCATCAAAAAATAAATCTGACAATTTTAAATCGACCAATTCAGAAACACGCAACCCACAACTATAAAGGGTTTCAATCATTGTTCTGTTTCTTTCTCCTTGAGGTTCACTTAAATCAATAGCATTAATTAAACGATCTATTTCTTCTAAAGCTAAGGTATCTGGCAATTTTCTACCAATTTTTGGAGTTTCAATTAAATCGGTCGGATTTTCCTTTCTGTAATCTTCAAAAATTAAATAATCGAAAAAATTTCGTAATCCAGAAATTAAACGAGCTTGAGACCTCGGATTTATTGTTTTTGAAATAGTGTAAATAAATTCTTGAACTTGTTCTTTATCAATATTAATGGGGCTAACTACTAATTGATGTTCTTCAAGATAGTTAATTAATTTTTTTACATCGTGCAAATAGCTCACAATAGAATTTTTAGCCAATCCTTTTTCAATTTTCAAATAAAACTGGTAATCTTGTAATGCTTGTAGCCATTTCATAATGGTAAAAATAAGTAATATATTTACACATAAATTATTCTAAAATGAAAATTCTAATTTTAAACGGTCCCAATCTAAATTTACTTGGTAAAAGAGAACCAGAGGTTTACGGTAACCTATCTTTTGAAACTTTTTTTACCACGCTTCATAAGAAATATTCAAAAATAGAATTGGAATATTTTCAGAGTAATATCGAAGGCGAGATAATTAATAAATTACACGAAGTTGGATTTTCATTTGATGGAATTATTTTAAATGCAGGTGCTTATACCCATACATCCATTGCCATTGGCGATGCCATTAAAGGAATAGAAACTCCCGTTATAGAAGTTCATATTTCTAATGTGCATGCTCGTGAAGATTTTAGGCATATTTCATATATAGCTCCTAATGCAAAAGGAGTGATTGCTGGTTTTGGACTGAAAAGTTACGAGTTAGCTATAGAAAGTTTTATATAATATTTGGACGTTACACTTCGGGTAAGGCTATCACTACTCGCTTTTTTTTATAAAAATAACCAAAAAGCTCAAACAAACCGTTCTATCCTTAACGCAAACCAATAGTGTAATTATTAAAAATTTTTGAAAACACATAATTTAAATGGGGGGTAGAATTATATTTAACAAATTCGTTTTTATTTATTTTAATTAAATTAAATCTGACCAATAATTTTCATCGTTTTAGGTAAACGTTAATTTTCTGTCACAACCATTTTTTTATCAATATTTTTTCTATTTTTTTAAAAAAAGTTTATCTTAAAAAATGCTGAAATTATATTGTTTAAACCTTTTTCAAAAAGGACAGTCTAAGTACTATTCCTTTTATGGATCTAATATTTTAAAATGCTTTAATTCAGTAAGTTAAAAATATTATAAATGTATTTTCTGGATGAATGTGGCTAAATAATGGGTAACATAAGTGGCTCTAATTGTGAAAATTAAACACGAAATTAGTAAAATGGGATTTATTAAATAAAAAAAATATAGAGATATGAGTAAATTAAATTCGCTTGCAATAAGCGACAACGGATTCATCTTCAAACCTTCAACAGGAGAATCTTTTACAACTAACGAATTAGGGCTATTTATAATTCAATTTCTTAAAGAAAATAAATCTGGAGAAGAAATTATAAATGCCATAATGCAGGATTTTGATGTAGACAATGTAACTGCTGGAAGAGATATGTATGAGTTTCTCGATTTTTTGAAAAAAGAAAATATGATAGACTAAGTTATGGAAAAGAAAAAATTAACCATTGCTATTACAGGTCTTAATAATATTGACAGTCCAGGACCTGGAGTTCCTGTTATTAGAGGTATAAAAGATTCAAATTTAAATGCCAGAATAATTGGACTTGCCTATGAAAATTTAGAACCTGGAATTTATATGCCCGGTTTGGTAGATAAAACGTATTTAATGCCATTTCCTTCAACAGGAAGCGAAGCTTTTTTAGAACGGTTGGAATATATTCAAGAAAAGGAAAAAATTGATATTATTATTCCTAATTTCGATTCGGAGTTATACCTTTTTATTAAATATAGTACAAAATTATTAGAAATGGGTATTCATACTTTCTTACCAACGATGGAACAGTTTGAAGAACGCCATAAAGATAATTTACCTGAATATGCTAAAAAATACGGAATCACAGTTCCAGAAAGTAAAGCTATTATGAACAGTAATGAGTTGGCAAATTTACCCAAACCACTATCGTATCCATATTTTATTAAAGGTAAATATTATGAAGCTTTTAAGGTATCAAATCAAAGTCAAGCTGTTTATTATTTTAATAAATTAAGTGCAAAATGGGGATTGCCAGTTGTTGTGCAACAAGCCATACACGGTACAGAAGTGAACGTTATTGCTTTAGGTGATGGCGAAGGAAATACGGTTGCTGCTGTGCCAATGCGTAAACAATATATTACCGATAAAGGGAAGGCTTGGGGTGGAATTACATTAAATGATGAACGTTTGTTAGAAATAACACATCATATTATTAAACAAACAAAATGGCGTGGAGGAATGGAATTGGAAATGATTAAAACAGATGATGGAGAATATCATTTAATAGAAATAAATCCACGAATACCTGCTTGGGTATATTTAGCGGTTGGTGCAGGACAAAATATTCCTGAAATGCTATGTCGTTTGGCATTGGGTGAAAAAGTAGATCCTGTTACTAAATATGAATTTGGAAAAATGTTTATTCGTTATTCATGGGATTTAATAGGTGATATAGCAGATTTTGAGAAAATAATAATTTTTGGTGAACTTTAGAATATAAAAAAATGAGTAAAAAAATTTATGAACGTCCGATTTTAAGAAAAGTAGTTGAAGGAATTCCAAATAAATTTGGAAGTTTAAAAAGATTACGTCCTGTAGAAACTATTGATAATGTTGCTATTAACGATATTATTGATGAATATGGTTCGCCTGTATTTATTATTTCTGAAAAAACGATAAGAGAAACTTATAAAACTGCCTATTGTGCTTTTTCAACTCGCTATCCAAAAGTTCAGTTTGCATGGTCTTATAAAACAAATTATTTAGATGCAGTGTGTCGTATTTTTCATCAAGAAGGGTCTTGGGCTGAAGTAGTTTCAGGGTTTGAATATGAAAAAGCATTAGATAACAACGTTTCAGGTTCAAAAATTATTTTTAACGGTCCAGATAAAAGTGATGCAGATTTAACTAGAGCAATCAACAATAAATCACTGATACATATAGATCATTTTGATGAATTATATACAATTATTGAAATACTACCAAAATTAAAGGAGCGTCCACAGGTAGCAATTAGAGTTAATATGGATACAGGAATTATACCACAATGGGATCGATTCGGTTTTAATTATGAAAATGGTGAAGCATGGAATGCCATCAATAGAATTTTAACGGATGGTGGAATAGATTTAATAGGTTTACATATTCATATTGGAACTTATATTACCATGTCTAAAGCCTATTCAATAGCTATTGAAAAATTAGCCGCTTTAGCAAATAAAACATTTGATCGTTTTCAAAAAAGCATAAGTTATATTGATGTTGGAGGTGGTTTTGCTTCACAAAACACATTACAAGGTGCCTATATGCCTGCTACAGATACTACTCCAAGTTTTGATGATTATGCACATGCCATTACTACCGCTATGACTTCTGTTAATTTTCCTAATAATGAAACGCCAACACTTATTTTAGAAACTGGTAGAGCTTTAATAGATGAGGCTGGTTGGCTTGCAGGATCAGTTTTGGCAAATAAACGTTTGGCAGATGGTAGAAGAGCTATGGTAATTGACTCTGGTATAAATTTATTGTTTACCGCTTTTTGGTACGATTATGAGATTTTCCCTGTGCAAGAAACAAGTTTCCAGTCTGAACCAACCACCATATACGGACCTTTATGTATGAATATTGATGTTGTAAGAAATAATATTGATTTTCCATTGCTAAACAAAGGAGATAGATTTGTAATTAAAAGAGTAGGAGCGTACACAATGACACAGTGGATGCAGTTTATTACTTATCGCCCTAATGTTGTTCTAATAGATTTAAATGGAAAAGTACACGTAATTAGAAAGGAAGAAAATAAGGAGGTTTTCCGTATTCAAGAATTGGTTCCTAAGCACCTTCAAAATAAATAAAGAAATACAAAAATGGGTTAAAGAATAGTATAACAATACTAAATCTTATGATTGTAAAAAAGTAAATTAAAGAATGAAAAATAAACTAAAAATAAAAAGCGCCTTATTTGGTGAAGCTGTTTTAACAAGTTATGCTCAAATATTTTTTACCGATAATAAAATTCTAGCAAGTATTTTGGTATTAGTTAGTTTTATTGATTGGTGGATTGGTTTGAGTGGTTTAATTGCAGTTACTACAGCAGTTGCTTTAGCTGAATTATTTGGGTATTCTCAAATTATATCTAAAAGAGGATTATTTAGTTTTAACTCCTTATTAGTAGGTTTAGGTGTTGGTACTTATTTTTTACCTGGTTTAGATGTTTTAATTTTAATAATTGTTGGTAGTGCCATCGCTTTTTTTAGTACCATATTTTTGATGGGGTTTTTAGCAAAATATAGCCTCCCATTTTTAAGTGTACCCTTTTTAATTGGTATGTGGCTTATGTTATTTTCTTTTCCATCATTTGGTGGCATAGCATTAAATACAGAGGCATTATATCCTTCAAACATGTTTTTTAAACTGGGAGGGAATACATTGGTTTTTGTGGTAGATTTTTTAAATAATTTGTTTGCAGATACAGGTTTTGAAACCTATTTTTTATCATTAGGAGCTATCTTTTTTCAGTTTAATATTTTAGCGGGTGTGCTTATTGCAATTGGTTTATTAATTCATTCTAGAGTAATCTTTTTACTGTCGTTGGTTGGTTTTTTTGTTGCGTATTGGTTTTATTCTTATTTAGGAATGTACCAAGGAACTTTAAATTATACCTATTACGGATTTAATTTTATTCTATCGGCAATTGCTATTGGTGGTTATTTTTTAATTCCATCAAAACAATCATTTTTGTGGAGTATGGCATTAGTTCCTGTATTGGTAATAACTACTGTTGGAACAAGCAAACTATTTGGTTTCTTTGAGATGTCGGTTTTTTCATTACCATTTAATTTGGTAATAATTAGCGTATTATACGCCTTTAAGATTCGATTTAACCAAACTGTACCTCCAATTTTAACTTTGGTTCAGCAAAAAAATCCAGAAACAAATGCATATTTATATGCAAGTCAGCCAGCCAAAAAGTTTGCAGCTTTTACCAATCCAATAAGATTACCTTTTTTGGGACAATGGACTGTAAATCAAGGTCACGAAGGTTTTTATACACATAAAGATTTTTTTAAATATGCTTGGGATTTTGTTATAAAAGATGAAACTACTGAAAAAGAATTTTTAGGCGAAGGACTTTTATCAACTGATTATTTTTGTTTTGACAAACCTGTAATTGCACCGGCTAGTGGAACTGTGGTTGCAGTTTTAAACGCTATTGATGATAACGAAATTGGTATTGCTAATACCATACATAATTGGGGAAACACGGTTGTTATTAAACACGATTTGTATCTATACACCAAAATGTGTCATTTAAAAAAGGGTTCTGTTGAAGTTAAAGTAGGAGATATTGTTTCGGAAGGGCAAGTTATTGGGAAATGTGGTAACTCTGGGAGATCTCCATATCCTCATTTGCATTTTCAAGTTCAATCTTCAGCAGAAATTGGTAGTCCAACAATGTATTATCCACTTTTTGAGTATTTAAAATTAGTTGATTCAAAGTTAAAGTTTACTTCAAAAGGAATTCCGAAGGAAAATGAAATACTTCAAAATATTTCAACTTCAGATATATTAGAATCGGCATTTAGATGGAATCCTGGCGATGAATTTAATTTAACTATTACCAATAAAAAAAGTAAAGAAAGGGTATATGTAATTAAAAATGTAATAGATAGTTACAATTTATCCTCATTACACTGTATTTCTACAGGTGCAGTTATGTATTATTCAAACAATGGAAAATCATTTTCGGCATTAAATTATGTTGGCACTAAAAAAAGTCCTTTATTTTATATGTATAGCACATTTTATAAAGTAATAGTAAGTGAACGTAGTGATATAATTGTAACCACACCATTTCCAGTTCATCAATTATATAGGTTTCCCACAATTACAATTCAAGATTTTTTAGTTCCTATAGGTATTTTTTTAAAAGGAAATTATAAGTTGACATATACTGAATCAACAGTAACTTTTAATGTTCAAAAAATAGAAATGAATTCAAAAATAGAAGGATATAAAAATAAACAACTTTTTAATTCAAATATAACTGTACATAATAACAGGACAATTCAAATTTTATGCACAAATAATAACAATACAAAAATTCAATTAAAATGGGAAAACAGACTAGTATAGTAATTGCATTACTGTTTTTTATAACGGTACAAGCTCAAAAACCCGTGTCTTTTAAGGAGATAGATAGCACAACGTATGATTTGTACTTAAAACAAGATTGGAAATCTCTTATTGAAGTTGGTAAACAATCGAGGCATTCAAACTTAAATTTCTATTACTTAAATGTTAGAATGGGAATTGCTTATTATAAAGATAATAAGATGTTAAGTGCTGTAAAAGAATTAGAGGAAGCGTATACAGCAAATAATTATGATATAATTGTGCAAGAATATTTGTATTGGGCATATAGATTTAGCGGTATGGTATTAGAATCACATATTTTTTTCGAAAAAATGTCTCAGCCTTTGAAAGATAAAATAAATTTAGAATTACCTTTTATTTCTTCAATTGATATTGGTTTTTTAAGGACTTCAAATGTAGATTTTGATTCGATGGCTGTTGCGGATATAAATGCCGATAATAATGATGTTCGTATTTTTCCTGAGAGTTACAGTTACTATTCAATTGGGTTAAATCATCCGTTATCAAAAAAAGTAAACTTCTATCATCAGCTTACATTTATGTCAATTAAAAACAATCAGCAAGAAAGTACTTCTAATTTGATAACAAATAAACCGTATGATGGCAAAGAAACACGTTATTATGCCGATGTTACTTTTGCACTTGGGAATAGATGGTATTTGGATACCTATTTAAACGTTGTTTCGGGTAATTTTGATAACGTAAATATTGAGGAAACTTTAAATTTTGGAGGACCAATACGAGTGTCAACTTCTTCAACAATCAAGTATTCTGACGTTGTTTTTGGCGCATCAATTTCTAAAGCGTCTTATTTTGCAAGAAGTACTGTAAATGCATCTGTTTCAAATTTAAATAATAAAAAACAGTTTCAAACAGGATATTCAGTGTCTTTATTTCCTTTGGGAAGCACATTAGTAGTGCCTTTTGGTTCGATTCAATATCAAAATCAGAATACTAATAGTAATTTAATATATAGTGGAGGATTAGCAATAGGTACAAATAAATTTTCTATTACAGGTTTTGGTAATTTTGGAGATATTACCAATTATGTTTCCAATAATGGTGCATTTATATATAACCAAGTTGCAAAAACAACAAGTGAAATGGGCTTAGTTTTAAAAGTATTCACTAAAAATTCAGTGATAAAAGCAGGATATACAATTGCCAAAATGGAGGATTTTTATCAAACACAAGACAATGAAATTTTAACAAAAATATATAATTTTAATCAACAAAACTTAATAGTAGGAATCACATGGAATTTTTAAAAAGAATAATATTAACAGGTATTTTTATTTTATTTATTAGTACAACAGTATTAGCGCAAAACAATTTTTCAAATTTACAAGAAGCATTTAGCAAAAGTTATACTTTAGAAGCTAAAGGAAATTTTAAGGAAGCAGCAGATCAATTAAAAGCAGTATATCAAGAAAACTCGTATGAAACAAATTTACGATTAGGTTGGTTAAATTATATGGCAGGAAATTTTAAAGAATCTATTGCCTTTTATAAAAAATCGATGGACCTATTCCCATACGCAGATGAACCGAAATTTGGTTATATTTTTCCTTTATCTGCATTAGGACGTTGGGATGAGGTAATTGTACAATACAAAGAAATTTTAGCAAATTCGCCAAATAACACAAAGGCGTTGTACTATTTAGGTACAATCTATTATAATAGAGGACAGTATGATAAAGCAATTTTGAATTTTCAAAAAGTTGTAGACTTATATCCATTTGATTATGATGGGATGCTAATGTATGGCTGGGCTAATTTACAGTTAGGTAAAAAGAAGGAAGCAAAAGTTCTTTTTCAAAAAGTATTATTAAATAAGCCTAAAGATGCTTCAGCAATACAAGGTTTGGCTTTGGTAAGTACATAAATGTATAATTTTCAATTCAAAAGGATTTAATATACCAAATATTAAAAGTTTTCAAAAACACCTAATCCAAATAGAGCAAAATCGTATTTAACAGGATCGTTTTTATCCATTTTTCTTAAATTAACATCTAATTCAGCTAATGCTTTTGCATCGTTTTGATTTCTAGTGAGTAAACCTAATTTACGCGCTACATTGCCAGAATGAACATCAAGTGGACATGAAAGTGTACCAGGTGAAATTGATTTCCAAATCCCAAAATCTACACCATTTGCATCTTTTCTAACCATCCAACGCAAAAACATATTAATACGTTTTGCCGCAGAATTTTTTAATGGGTCTGAAATGTGTTTTTCTGTTCTAGAAAGATGTTTAATTTCAAAAAAAATGGTTTTTAGTTCAGAAATTGCTGGTTGAAGTGAGTTTTTTGTAGCATTTAAAGTAAATACATTTTCCAACCCTTTATAATTAACATAAATGTATTGCAGCGCCTTTATAAAGTGCTTGAAATCAGCACTATTAAAAGTTCTGTGCACAAAACTATCAAAAGTATCTAAATGATGTTCTTTATGGTTCATCACAAAATCATAAGGAGAATTACCCATTATTTCCATCATTTTATACCCATTCTTTATAATCATTTTTCGATTTCCCCAAGCAATAGTGGCTGTCAGAAATCCTGCAATTTCAATATCTTCTTTTAAACTAAATAAATGAGGAATTTGAATAGGGTCACTTTCAATAAAGGTTGGGATATTGTACTGAATTACTTTTTCATCTAAAAATTCTTTGAGTTTAGTTTTGTTCAATGTTTAATATTTTTAGTTGTAAATGAAGCTAATTTCCAGCCCATCCACGCCATAGGTACATAAGCTCCAAATAGATCTAAAATAATAAACCAAATAGGTGATGGTAACATAAAAACACTGGTAATGCCACCAATTAAGAAAAATAACCCAATTAATAGTGCAAATTTTATTTTATGACTAGTAGCAATTAATGTAGCAATTATAGCGCCTATAAAAGTTCCTAATGCATGTGCCAAAAATGGAAATATAAAATGTATTGGTTGAAATAAGTGTATAGTTGCTTTGAGACCTTCCATGGTGGTAACATCTGCGCCATTTGGTGGTGTAATAATGGAGCCACTAATATTTATAATTCCCATATTTACGGAGCTTCCAATTAATAATCCTAAAATAACAGCCAAACTATTTTTTACTATTGTTTTCATAATTGGGTTAATAGTATTATAATTATTTTTTAAGTAAATGAAAGTAAAATTAAATAAAGGTTAGGTTTATTCAACAATTTCTTCAATTTTTTTTATTATTTCTGAAATGTTTTCGGTGTAGTTAAACCAGTGAATTTGATCGTCTTTTTTATTCCAAGTTACTTGTCGTTTTGCAAACCTTCGTGTATTTTTTTTAATTTCTTCTATAGCAAAGTCTAAAGTGCAATTTCCTTCAAAATATTCAAAAAGTTCTCTATAACCGACTGTTTGTAAGGCGTTTAAATCTTTATATTCATGCAATTTCTTAGACTCTTCTAATAATCCTTCTATCATCATTAAATCAACACGATTGTTTATACGGTTGTACATCAATTCTCTGTCGGCCATTAAACCAATTTTAATAGGTATAAAACTACGCTTAGCTTTTGGTTTGTTTTTATACTCTGAATATGTTTTACTAGTTCCGATACAAATTTCTAATGCTCTTATTAAGCGATGCGGATTGTCAATTTCAATTGTTTTATACGATTCTAGGTCTAATTCTTTTAATTTATCTTGAAGTAATTTGAGTTCCCCATTTTTAATCTGAGCATTAAGTTGAGTTCTAATTTCAGGGGCAATTTCAGGAAAGTAATCCAATCCTTCGATAACGGCATTTGTATATAAGCCACTTCCGCCAACCATAATAACTACATTATTTTTTGAAAATAATTCTTCTAATTTTATTAGGGCTTCCTTTTCGAATTGACCAACGCTATAATCTTCAAAAATTGATCTATTTTGGATGAAATGATGAGGAGCAGCATTCAATTCTTCTTTAGTAGGAACAGCAGTTCCAATGGTCATTTCTTTATAAAACTGACGAGAATCGCTTGAAATAATTTCAGTTTTAAAATGTTGAGCTAGTTTTATACTCAAGGATGTTTTACCAATTGCAGTAGGTCCAACAACAGTAATTAAGTATTTATTCATGATTTAACTTTTCTCCACATTTTTGACAATATTTAGCATTATCTAAATGTTTTCCATAAGAGCAGTTGGAACAACATTGTGTATTGGTATGAATTACATCATCTTGTTTAGCCATTTCAGAAGTTACAATACCTGTAGGAATCGCGATAATACCGTACCCTAAAACCATAACTACACTAGCAATAAATTGACCAAGTGGTGTATTTGGTGAAATATCTCCATAACCAACGGTAGTTAATGTAACTATTGCCCAATACATACTATAGGGAATACTTGTAAAACCATTTTCAGGACCTTCAATTAAGTACATAATGGTTCCTAATATGATGGTAATAACAAATATGCTAAATAAAAATACGGCAATTTTAATTCTGCTGGATCTTAAGGCTAACATTAAATTTACAGAAGCTCCTAAATATCGAGTTAGTTTTAATATCCTAAATACTCTAAGTAAACGAAGCGCTCGTAATGCAATTAATGCCTGTGTTCCAACAAAAATTAGCGATAAATACATAGGAATAGTTGATAAAAAATCAATAATTCCATAGAAGCTAAAAATATAAGATAGAGGTTTCTTAATGGTAATTACTCTTGTAATATATTCAATGGTAAATAGGATTGTTATTATCCATTCGGCAATATTTAAAAAACCATGATACTTATTATCTATACTTTCAACACTCTCAAGCATCACAAATAAAATGCTAAACAATATGGCAATTATGAGAATAATATCAAATAATTTACCTTCTTTAGTGTCGGCTTCATATATTATGTCATGAAGCTTGGTTTTCCAATGTATTTTATGTTGTACTTCTTTCAAAATGAGATTTAAATAGATTTTTTACTAAAATAAAGATTTAAAAATTAAAAACGAATTAATTTTTCTAGGGTATGGGTATTGAAGTATTTTTTTATTAAAAGTCTATTATAATTAGAATTTTCAACTTTTGAAATTAAAGATTTAAGAATTTCTAAATTATTAAGTTGATAACTCAAATCTATATAACAGTAACCCAAAAGGATATTATTTTCGACTAAAATAACAGATTTTTCACCAAGTGTTCGGCCTTTTTCAATCATTATAAAATTATCATTATTAAAAGAAACTTTTGGGCCGTTTCTTTTAGATAGAAGTTGATTAAATTTAGGTTTGTTTTTAATTATTTCTACAACAAATTTTAGTTCAGAAATTAAGGCATTACCGGTTTCTTCATAAAGTACAGATACTACATTATTTTGAATATAAATAGCTCTTTTTGAATCTTTTAAAAATAATTGATTCGCTGCTTTTTTAATATTTTTTCCTTTTCCTATATAAAGAATATCAGTTTCATTTTGAATATAAAATAATCCTTCTGAAGTGGGCAAATTTTCCAACAAGGATTGTAATTTTGGAGCAATTTTTTTAGGAATCTCTTTTTTTATTGCAGTTTTAATAATTTCCTTTCCATTGTCCTTATTCATTAACAATTTAAACAACTTTACAGTTGCCAATGCATCCCCTTCAGCTCTATGACGACTACTAACTGGTATACCTAAAGTACGACATAATTTACCTAATTTATAGGAATCTAAATCAGGAATTAATTTTTGGCTTAGTTCAACGGTGCACAATGTTTCTCGCTCAAATTCATACCCTAATCTACGATATTCTGTAGTTAAAATTCGATTATCAAAATTTGCGTTATGAGCAACAATTACACAATCTGTTGTAATTTCAATAATTCTTTTGGCAACTTCAAAAAATTTTGGAGCATTTTTAAGCATTCCGCTATTAATACCTGTTAAATTTACCACAAAAGGTTGAATTTCTCTTTCAGGATTAATAAGACTAATAAACTGATCTACAATTGTGTGACCATCATATTTATAGATGGCTATTTCTGTAATTCCCTCTTCATTAAATTTACCACCTGTGGTTTCAATATCTAAAATTGCGTACAAATTATATATAGTTTCTTTCGCCAAATATAGCACTTCCAACTCTAATCATGGTGCTACCTTCTTCAATTGCAATTAAATAATCGCTGCTCATACCCATTGATAAAATGGTTGGATTAAAAATTGGAGATTGGTAACAAGCTAAATTGGAGGCATATTGTTTTAATTGTTTAAATTCACTTCTAATGGTTATTTCATCTTCAGTAAAACTTGCCATTCCCATAAAACCTTGTATATAAACATTTTGCAAATTTTTTAATTCTTCAGATGACAATATTGACATAGCTTCATCTATAGATAATCCAAATTTAGTATCTTCTGTTGCTATTTTTAATTGTAACAAACAATTAATTATTCGATTATATTTTAATGCTTGTTTATTAATTTCTTGTAATTTTTTTAAACTATCTACACTATGAATTAAATGCACAAATTCGGCCATATATTTAACCTTATTTGTTTGCAAATGCCCTATCATGTGCCATTCAATATCTTTTGGAAGCTGTTGATATTTTTCAACCATTTCTTGAATTTTATTTTCACCAAAAACTCTTTGACCAGCAGCATATGCTTCCATTATTACCGGAACAGATTGCGTTTTAGAAACTGCAATAAGTTTAACCTGTTCCGATATAGAATTGTATATAAGTTCTAAATTGTTTTTTAAAGACACTAAAAACTAATTTAATTTATTTATAACTAAACCCGATCGTAATTTTGGTTCAAACCAAGTTACTTTTGGAGGCATAATATTACCGGTATCAGCAATATTCATTAATTGGTTCATACTCACAGGGAATAAAGCAAAAGCAACAGCCATTTCACCTTTATCTACACGTTTACTTAACTCTTCAAGACCTCTAATTCCTCCAACAAAATCAATTTTTGTCGAAGTTCTTAAATCTTTAATATTTAAAATTGGCTCTAAAATACATTTTGATAAAACACTTACATCTAAACTGTCAATAGGATTATTATCGTCAAAAGTACCTTCTTTAGCGGTTAAACCATACCATTTACCATCAACATATATTGAAAAATCATGTAATTTAGTTGGTTTAATAATTGACTCACTAATTTTATTAATTGTAAAATTCACTTGAACTTTAGCCATAAATTGTTCAACACTTAACCCATTTAAATCTTTTACAACGCGGTTATAATCAATGATTTGCAACTGATTGTCAGGAAAATGAACGGCCATAAAATAATTGTAAGGCTCGTTACCAGTATGGTTTGGATTTTTACTTTTGAATTCTTCACTCATACCTCCAGCAGCGGCTGTTCTATGATGACCATCAGCAACATACGTGCACGGAACTTTTTCTTTAAAAAGTTGTTCTAATGTTTTATTAATATCAGCATCTTTAATAACCCAAAAATGATGACCAAAGCCATCTTCAGCTGTAAAATCATATTCAGGAGAGTTTGTTGCAATTATTTTTGAAACAATTGCGTCAATTTCTGGAACAGCTCTATAGGTAAAAAAAACAGGCTCAATATTAGCTTCTAATTGTCTAGTTAATATTTTTCGATCTTCTTCTTTATCTGGACGCGTTAATTCATGTTTTTTAATTATCCCATTCTTATAATCTTCACAAGAGGCATTTCCTACAATCCCATATTGTGTTTTGCCGTTCATTGTTTGGGCATAGATATAATAATGGTCTTCGCTATCTTGTAATAAATAGCCATTATCTTGAAATGCTTTAAAATTATCTCTTGCTCTAGTATATACAATTTCACTGTGAGAATCTATATTCTTGTCAAATTCAATTTCAGCTCTGGTTATGTGCAGTAGAGAAGCTTTTTTGCCATCAGCCATTCTTAAAGCTTCTTCAGAATTCATAACATCATAAGGCAAACATGCTACCTCTTGTACCATGTTTTTTGGTGGACGAAGCCCTTTAAACGGTTTTATTATAGCCATAATTTAATCTTAATATTTTATATATGTTTTTATTTTTCAAATGTAATTATTTATGAATTTTAAAATTAAAAAAGGCTGTTAAATAAACAGCCCTTTTCAATCTTTAATACTTTTATTAATTGAGAATTCCAATAATTTGTTCTGCCAATTCAGTTCCAATTCTATCTTGTGCCTCAGCAGTTGCTGCACCAATATGAGGTGTTAAGGAAAGCAAAGGATTCATTAATAACTGAATTTCAGGAGTTGGTTCTTTTTCAAAAACATCTAAAGCTGCACCTGCAATTTGACCAGATTCTAATGCATGCACTAATGCAATTTCATCTATTACTCCACCTCTGGCAGCATTTACAATAAATGCACCTTTTTTCATTGCGCTAAATTCATTTTTGCCAATTACATATTCCTTTTGAGCTGGAACGTGAAGAGAAATAAAATCTGATTGTTCAATTACTTCATCTTTTGAAACTGTATTTATAGTAAAAAATACGGTTTGATGATCGTAAAATTCCAGATCTAAAGTTACAGATTCAATAAATGGATCGTATGCAACTACTTTCATTCCTAAGGCAAGTGCAATTTTTGCAGTAGCTTGTCCGATTCTACCAAAACCAATAATACCCATAGTTTTTCCTTTCAATTCTATCCCATTGGCAAATGCTTTTTTAAATGCATTGAATTTGGAATCTCCTTCTAATGGCATGTTTCTATTTGATTCAGGTAAAAAACGCACCATTCCAAATAAATGAGCAAAAACCAATTCTGCTACTGAATGTGATGAAGCGGCAGGAGTATTAATTACTTTTAACCCTTTGGATCTAGCATATTCAACATCAATATTATCCATTCCAACACCTCCACGTCCAATTATTTTAAGATTAGGGCAGTTGTCAATAATATCTTTACGAACTTTTGTTGCGCTTCTTACCAATAATGCGACAACATTATTTTTATTGATATAATCTACCAATTGATCTTGTGCAACAGTTGTTAAATCTACTTCAAAACCAGCATTTTCTAGAGGTTTAATACCACTTTGTGATAAACCATCATTTGCTAAAACTCTCATATCTATATTTTTTATTTTAAAACTTGTTGTTCTAATTGTTGCATTGCATCAACTAATATTTGCACACTTTCTATTGGCATTGCGTTGTAAATACTTGCACGATACCCACCAACAGATCTGTGTCCTTTAATTCCACTAATTCCTGCTGCGCTCCAAAGTTTATCAAACGCTTCTTTGTTTGATTCATCAACTAAATTAAATGTTACATTCATTAACGAACGATCTTCTTTTTCAGCAAAACCTTTAAAAAGAGGGTTTCTGTCTATTTCATTATAAATTACCGCTGCTTTTGCTTCATTTAATTTTTCAATTGCAGGAATTCCACCAATAGATTTCATCCATTCGAGTGTTAGCATAGAAACGTATACTGGAAAAACGGCAGGTGTATTTAACATACTGTCATTTGCAATGTGTTGCTGATAGTCTAACATTGTTGGAATAACACGTCCTGTTTTTCCTAAAATTTCATCTTTTACAACTACCAAAGTTGTACCAGCAGGGCCCATGTTTTTTTGAGCGCCAGCATAAATTAAGTCGAATTGAGAAAAATCTAACTGACGTGAAAAAATATCAGAACTCATATCACAAACTAATAATTTATCTGTTTTTGGAAATTCTTTTAATTGAGTTCCATAAATAGTGTTGTTAGAAGTAGTATGAACGTAATCTACATCTGCAGGAACCTTATAATTTTTTGGTACATAATTATATGTTTTATCTTTTGACGATGCAAAAACGTTGACCTCACCCAATAATTTAGCTTCCTTATATGCTTTTGAACTCCAGACACCTGTATCTAAATAAGCTGCTTTCCCTCCAACTTTTAAAAGATTGTAAGGAACCATTAAAAATTCTAAACTTGCACCACCTTGTAAAAATAATACAGAATAACCCTCAGGTAAGTTTAGTAATTCTTTTACCAAACTACGGGCATTTTCCATTACTTCAATAAATTCTTTGCCTCTATGAGAAATTTCAATTAATGATAAGCCAATGCCATTAAAATTGATTACTGATTCAGCTGCTTTTTGCAAAACTATTTGTGGTAATATGCAAGGACCTGCACTAAAATTATGTTTTTTCATTTCTTAAAAAAATAGGAATTAAATTTCAAACAAATTTCGGTAAAAAAAGCGTATTAATTAAATTTTATTTGATAAAATTTTAATTAAATTTTTAATAAAAATTCAATAGTATCAACATCATCCGCGTAATTCCATAATTTTGGATGCTGGGTTTGTCCGAACTTTACGAAATCTACAACGTTTTCGTTGCTTACAATGCATTGTATTTTATCTCCATCCAACGTTAATTTTCTTAGTAATTGCTCGGTTGTTTTGTAATACTCGTAAAATACTGTAGCAATTGGAGATGCATAACTAGGATCTTCTTTCAACATAATAAAACCATTTTCTTTTAATTTAAAAAGACTCATTAAATAAACTGCCTTATTATAGTCGTAATTATTTTCGTATTTTTTATAATTTATAATGTCGTTAAATTTAAATAATGCGTTAAACAGGAGGTCGAAATTATAATTTTCAGGAACAAATAATTTTGAAACGCTTCTACAACCTAATCCAAAATATTGAAATATATCCTCACCTAAAAGTTCTAATTCTTCTAGATTTTCATTTCCCGATAAAATAGCTACAGAATTTCTGTTTTTTCTTATAATACTTGGGTATTTTTCAAAATAGTGCTCAAAATAGCGCGATGTATTAGTGCTTCCTGTTGCAATAACAGCATCAAAGGTTGTTAATTTACCAGTAACAAATTCAATTTTATCTTCAAAATAAGAGTCATGTTTTTCTAAATATTTAGCTAAAATAGGAAGTAAATTTTTATCGTTAGATGATTGTTTTACAACTACTTTATAACCAGAAATTAAAACAGCTAAAAAATCGTGAAAACCTACCAACGGAATATTCCCTGCCATAACTATTGCAACAGTTTTATTGGAAGTTTTAGTTGGAAAATTATATTTTGAGGTCCAAGTAATTAAATTTTCTTCAGTTAATTCATCACTCCAACCTTTCACAGCTTTTAAAACATTTTCTTTATTGAACCAGCCATTTAACTCATGAGCTCTTTCAATTTGCATTTTAAAACCATCGAAAAATAGGGTATTTAGGTCTGAATTATCTTTTTTTTCAATTTTTTCATTTGAAAATTGCGATAAGAATTGCCCTAATTTTGAAAAAGCTTTTATTCGTTGATTTAAAGTCATTTTTAATGTTTTAAAAATATATGTAGGTTTGTTGCAAAATTAATCGAATTTAAATTATGGCAATAAAAATAACAGACGAATGTATAAATTGTGGAGCTTGTGAGCCAGAATGTCCTAATAATGCTATTTATGAGTCTGCTGAAAATTGGAAATATTCTGATGGAACAAATTTATCAGGAAAAGGCATGCTACCAAATGGTAAAAGTTTTAATGCCGATGAAGATCAGGAACCAATTGATGATGAAGTTTACTTTATTGTGGCAGATAAATGTACTGAGTGCAAAGGTTTTCATAATGAACCTCAATGTGCTGCTGTTTGTCCGGTAGATTGTTGTGTTCCAGATGATGAGAATGTAGAAAGTGAAGAGGAATTACTAGTTAAAAAAAAATATTTGCACACGTAATTAGTGTATAAAGTTTTTTTATATTAGCTAATCAATAAACCAAATCTTTTTTGTTATGAAAAATAGAAAATTCGTCTTTTTATTTATAGTGCTGAGCGTTACATTTTTACAATCTCAGAATAAAATTAAAATTACCACCAATTATTCAGACGCGCAAATTTTTAAAATGAGGGATTCTGAAGTTATTAAGCCTATGTTAGGTGTTGGTACCGCAGAACATAAGTTAGTTAAGAATGAATTAAATAGAATAATGATTGTTAAGGAGGGTTTCCAGCCTTTGATAAAAGATTTTCCTAAAACAATTAAGTGGCCTTCAGTAGTTCAACTAATTTTAGAGAATAGAATGGTTGAAATTAAAGTAGAACCATATGATGCAGAGATTTTTATTGACGGTGTTTTTGTTGGGTCAAAAAGTTTCACTGCAATTATTAAGAAGGATGCTGCCTTAACTGTTGAGATAAAAAAGAAAGGATTTAAAACATTGAAAAAAACATACTTTAATAAAGAAAGCGAAAGTGCTCCACCTATTATTGATAATTTTTCTCTCCAAGACAGGGCAGTTCAAGTTAAAATTTCACCGGCAGATGCGGAAATTTATTCAAATCAAAAATTAATTGGAGTTGGTTCAGCTGAGGTTGTAATTCCAAAAGGAGAATGCACATTTATTCAAGCAAAAAAAGAAGGATTTACGCTGGAAGAAAAGGTATTTTGTAATAAAGAAAATGATGACGAGCCTCCACTTGCTTTCAACTTTTTATTAAAAGATAGGTTAGTAAAAATGGAAGTTACACCAAAAACTGCTGAAATTAAAGTTGACGGAAAAATTGTTGGAGTCGGTAATTATGAATTGAAAGTTCCTGAAAATACTTGTGTTGAAGTAATATTGTTTAAAGAAAGTTTTTTATCTGTTAAAAAGAATTATTGCAATTCAAAGGATTATCAAGTACCTCCACTAAGGGAACATTTTGAATTAAGCGAAGACGAAGCATATAAAACTTCAATTTCGACAGATTTAGCAAATGTGAATTTCTCAATTGTTGTTAAACCTCAGCTTAATGCAAGTGATTCTTGGAAATTATTAAGTTCAATTGTTACTACAGAATTTGATGTTCTTGAAGTAATAGATAAAGAAACTGGCTATTTAAGAACTGCTTGGCAAGTTCATAATTTTAAAGGAAGTACAATAAGAACTAGGGTTATAGTAAAATTAGGAGACTCGAATCCTCTTAAATATGTTATTAAAATAAGTAGTGAAAGGGCAGATGGCTTGGCAAGTGTAAAAGAAGATGAAAAATTTGAAGAATGGAATCGTATTTTAAAAAAATATAAAAATATTATTGAAGAAGCTCAATCAAGATTGTAACCATTTCTCAACAAATTTAATGAATCTATTTTTAAAAATATTTGGCAGTTTAGATTAGTTCATTTGTTCAGCTTTTTTATAAAAAAAATCAGTTCGTTTTAATTTCAAGGTAACCAGTTGATATCAATGTAGAAAGGGAAGAAGCGTTACTAGCGAAACAACAATTTTTGATTAAAGAATAGTTTAATTAACCCGTTGGGTGTAATTCCACATATTCGCACCAAATTGACTCCTTCAGCTAACGGTGGAAAGTGTAAATAGGAATAAATTTTTATAGAAAAATAAAAAAATTAAATAATTGATTTACAAAGTATTAAAAAAACGTTAGTTAGAATTATTAAAAACGTCTGTTCGAGTTTTTTTTGTGCAGTAAAACGAAACAAAAAATGTATCGAGAACCGTTTTTAACAATCCTTTTTCTGTTCTCGATGCAATTTTCTAGCGAAAATCACTCGAAGTGACGAAAAATCATCGTTAAAAATTAATTGCACCCAACGCGTTTTAATTAGAAACGTTTTATATAAAAAATCTCAAATTAAAATTTGGGATTTTTTTTTGTAACTAAACTTTGTACAGGTTAAAAATAATTCCGTTCTTCAACATTACTTTTATTGATAAAAATTTATGAAAACCCGTAGAAATTTTTTAAAACTATCGGCACTTGGAGGTGTAGCTATAATATCAAACTCTTGTTTTAGTAAAGAGAATGAATCGGTAAAAATAAATGACACTTCTAAAAATGTAATTAAACCAATTGTAATTTCTACGTGGATACATGGCATGGAAGCTAATGCAGCCGCCTGGGAAATTTTAGCTAAAAAAGGCAATTCGATTGATGCCGTAGAGGCTGGTGTGAGAGTTACAGAATCTGATCCAGAGAATTCAAGTGTAGGTATTGGAGGATTACCTGATAGAGATGGAAAAGTAACATTGGATGCCTGTATTATGGATCACGAAAATAATTGTGGGGCAGTTGCGTGTTTACAAGATATTGAAAATCCAATTTCTGTTGCAAGAAAAGTGATGGAAGATACACCACATGTTATGTTAGTAGGCGATGGGGCAAAGCAATTTGCTTTGGAAAAAGGATTTAAAGAAACCAATTTATTAACCAATAGTTCTAAAACAGCTTGGGAAAAATGGAAAGAAGAATCAAAATATCAACCAGTAATCAATAGTGAGAACCATGATACCATAGGATTATTAGCTTTAGATGAAAAGGGTAATTTGGCAGGAGCTTGTACCACCAGTGGAATGGCCTATAAATTGCACGGTAGGGTTGGAGATTCACCTATAATAGGAGCTGGTTTATTTGTTGATAATGAAGTTGGCGCAGCTTGTGCTACTGGCGTTGGGGAAGCTGTGATTAGAATTGCAGGAAGTGCCATTGTGGTTGAATTAATGCGAAATGGATTGTCACCAAATGACGCCTGTAAAGAAGCTGTACAGAGAATTATCAAAAAACATAAAGATTTAACAAATATGCAAGTCGGTTTTATAGCGCTAAATAAATACGGTGAAACAGGTGGATATAGCGTTTATGCAGGGTTTAATTATGCGTTAAAATCAAGTTCTCAAAATGAAATGGTTGATGCTAAATTTGATAGGAACTGGTAAAAATGGTGAATGTATGATAGTTGAAATTTGTACAGATTGTGTTGAAGGGGCGTTAATTGCTAAAAAATATGGTGCCAAACGTATCGAATTATGTTCAGCTTTATCAGTTGGTGGGTTAACTCCTAGTTATGGATTAATTCAGCAATGTGTCGAGAAATCATCTATTGAAGTTCATGTAATGATTCGCCCAAAAGAAGGTGATTTTTGTTATTCTAAAGAAGATATTGAGTTAATGAAAGCTGACATTATTGCTGCTAAAAAAGCAGGAGCCAAGGGAGTTGTTTTCGGTATATTAACTGCTGATAATGAGGTTTCTATACTAAATAAAAGATTGGTTGATTTATCAAAATCATTGAGTTTAGAAATTACATTTCATCGTGCTTTTGATTTCGTTTCAAATTATAAATTGGCAATAGAAAAATTAATTGAAATGAAAGTTAACAGGCTGTTAACATCAGGTTTACAATCTACTGCAGAAAAAGGATTATCCGTAATTACTGAGTTACAGGCCAATTATGGCAATAAAATTCAAATTATGGCTGGTAGTGGTGTTAATGAAACAAATGCTTTAAAAATAGCCAGTTCAGGAATTCAAAATTTGCATTTTACAGCACGAAAATCAATTCAAAATTCAACCAAACTTTCAATGGGTGAGGAAACGGTTGTTGATGAAGAAAAAATTAAGAGTATCATAAATCTTTTTAAATGAATAGAATTTTAGCATTTATTTGTATTTCCTTTGCAATCTTATCTTGTTCTAAAACGGAACCTGCAAAATCGATTCTAATAAATTCTAATTGGGAATTTTCAAAAGAAGGCGATGATAAATATTATAAAGCTACTGTTCCGGGAGTTGTTCACACCGATTTATTGGCAAATCATTTAATTGAAGATCCTTTTTGGGAAACCAATGAACTAAAATTACAATGGATTGAAAACGAAAATTGGAATTATAAAACAACAATAAATTTAACAAGAGATCAGCTTTCACAGGAAAATATAGAACTAGAATTTGAAGGATTGGATACTTACGCAACGGTTTTTTTTAATGGAGAAAAAATAATTGAGGCAATCAATATGTTTCGAAGTTGGAAGGCTGACATTAAAAAGTTCGCTAAAGTAGGAGGTAACAAACTAGAAGTACGTTTTACTTCACCTTTAAAATATAATTCCGAAAAAGTTAAAAACCAACCTTATAAATTACCTTCTGGAAATGAAACTGTAGATTTAAAAGTAAGCTCCTTTACAAGAAAAGCAGCGTATCAATTTGGGTGGGATTTTGGACCTCGTTTTGTAACTTCTGGAATCTGGAAAAACGTAAAAATTAATACATGGAATGAAGCAAGAATAACGAATCTCTATGTTCAAACAGATTCAATAAGCAATAATAAAGCCTATTTAACAACAATTATTGAAGTTGAAGGAGCAGAGTCTACTAAGTCTAATGATTTAAAATTGTTGATTAATTTGGGTGAAAATACTGAGGAAAATATAAGTAACACTATTCCAATAAAAATTAAAAAAGGAACACAAACAATTCAGCAAAAATTTGAAATTGTAAATCCTTATTTATGGTGGCCAAATGGAATGGGGAAACCACATTTATATGAAATTTCCGTTCAACTAAAAAGAGGAAGTAAATTACTCGATGGTAAAACAGATGAGTTTGGAATAAGAACCGTTGAATTAATTCAGGAAAAAGACACTATTGGGACTTCATTTTATTTCAAAATTAATGGAAAGGCATTGTTTATTAAAGGTGCAAATTACATTCCTCAAGATGTTTTTTTACCTCGGGTTACAGATCGCGCTTATAAAAAAATAATTGAAAAGGTTATAAAAGCCAACATGAATATGCTTCGAGTTTGGGGTGGAGGTATTTATGAAAAAGATATTTTTTATGAATTATGCGATAAAAACGGAATTTTAATTTGGCAAGATTTTATGTTCGCAGGAAGTTTATACCCCAATGATTCAGAATTTTTAAAGAATATTGAACAGGAAGTAAAGGATAATGTAAACCGACTTAAAAAGCACCCTAGCATTGCGTTATGGTGTGGAAATAATGAAATTGAAGTTGCTTGGAAAAACTGGGGTTGGCAAAAACAATATAGTTATACTAAAAAAGATTCAATACAATTATGGAATTCTTATAAAAATTTATTTCATAATATAATTCCAAATACGTTAAAGAAATTAGACTCAAAAGCTAATTATGTAGGCACATCACCTTTAAGTAATTGGGGCACCTCTGAAAATTTTAATAATGGAAGTATGCATTATTGGGGAATTTGGCACGGAAAAGAACCATTTAAAAATTATAAAACAAATGTTGGTCGTTTTATGGTTGAGTATGGTTTTCAATCATTTCCTTCTATAAAAACAATAAAAACCTTTGCATCAGAAGCGAGTTTTTCATTAGAATCAAAAACCATGAAGAACCGCCAAAAAAGTTATATTGGCAATGGTTTAATTTTAAAGCATATAAATACTTGGTTTGAGAAACCAACTTCCTTTGATGACTTTGTAGTAAAAAGCCAGAAAACCCAAACAATTGCGTTGCAAACAGCTATTCAAAGTCACAGACAACAATCTCCCCATTGTATGGGAACGCTATTTTGGCAATTAAACGATTGTTGGCCTGGACCTTCGTGGAGTATTTTAGATTATTACGGTCAAGAAAAGGATGCTTTTAATACCATAAAAGAAAATTTCAAACCAATAATTGCTGTTTTGAATTATGAGAAAAATGAAATTGAAATAATTTCTGATTTAGTTTCAAATTTCACAGGTAAAATAGCGGTTTCATTAGTTGAAAAACAGTCTTCAAAAATAATTTTAGATCAACCTTTTTTTGTAAAATATTCTTCAAGAATTAAACTAAAATTTCCTTTGATAGAATCTTCAAATTCAGAAATTTTTGAATTAAAAATTGTTTTAAAAGATAGTACAAATTATATGGTTTTTTCAGATGTTTTTAGGATTATTCAATAGTTATTTCATCAATAAAAATCCAGGATTTATCACCAGCGCCTAAGTGCCAATCTGGGCAAACACCAAAATTTTTAGCAATCATTTTTAGATAACGTGTTTTTATAGTTGTTTTAAAACCAAATTCTTTAGTGAAAGAACCTTCTTGTTTGAGGCTGAAATCATTCACAATATTTTTTAATTTCGTAAAATTTTTACCGTCGTTTGATGCATAATAATCAACGTATTTAGGAAACCAAATCCAAGAACGGTTGTCTTGTAAAAAACCTGTTGAAATATTTGAAACTGATTCTAATTTACCTAAATCCACTATCACTTCAACATCTTGATCTTGATAGCCTTGCCAAAAACCAGTTCTAAAATTATTGCTTCCTTTTAGCATATCAATTAAAGCGCCATCACCCTCAGCTGCATATTGATTGTCGTATTTAGCTTTTAGGGTAATATTTCTTCCAGATTTAATTTTCAAAAACTCACTTGTAACGGTCTTACTCTTTATCCCATCTTTATTTATTGCAAGAGCTGTAATTGTTGAAGTTTTAGTAATATTAATGGGACTTTCATATTTCAACCAAGTAGGTTTTTTTTGCTCACCTACGTAATATTTTAATTCGCAATCGGTACAATTACTTCCTATGTTAATTTCTAAAAATTTTGTAAAAGTTTTCTTTTTAGCATCTATAAAAGGAACAGAAATAATCAAATTATCTGTAATTTCTGAAATTGGAATATTAGCTTTTCCAACTCCAAACTCTTTTGAAGGCGTTTTTCCCATTTTAAAAACCAATTCCCCTCCATTCATTATATCTTGATGCAGCAAATACGATTTTGTGTATTTTTCACCATTTAAAGTAGCGGATTGTATGTATTTATTTTCATCTGATACATTTTTAGTTTTAATTTTAAATTTCTTTCCATTTTCGAGATTATAAATAACTTCCTCAAAGGTTGGGGCGCCAATTACATAATAATTTTTCCCAGGCGTTACAGAATAAAAGCCAGAAGCACTAAGAACAAACCAAGCGCTCATTTGTCCACAATCTTCGTTGCCTGAAAGTCCGTCAGGAGCATTCCAATATTGCTCATCTATAATTTGTTTTACTCGTTCTTGAGTTTTCCAAGGTTTGCCAATAAAGTTGTACAAATATGCCATATGATGACTCGGTTCGTTTCCATGTGCATATTGCCCAATTAAGCCAGTAATATCTGCCTGTTCACGTCCAGTGGTGTTTGAACTAGTTGTAAATAAATCATCCAACCGTTGTTCAAATTTTTCGTTTCCACCAAATAAATTTATGAGACCAGAAACATCTTGAGGTACAAATAATGAATATTGCCAAGAATTTGCTTCGGTATAATTAAAGTTTACTTCTGAAGGTTCAAAAGGTTTAAACCAGCCTCCATTTAAACGCGCTCTCATAAAATTGGTAGTTGGATCGAAACTATTTTTGTAAGATTGTGCTCTTAGCATAAATTCGGCGTATGTTTTTGTATCTCTTTGAGTTTTTGCAAACTGAGCAATACACCAATCATCATACGCATATTCCAAGGTTTTTGAAACAGATTCCGATTCGTCTCCAGCTCTTATATATCCATACTTTTTATACGATTCTAAACCAAAATGGTTCAAATTAGCACTATATATCATAGCTTCCAAAGCCGTTTTTGAATCAAAATTTGTAATTCCTTTGTTGAAAGCATCGGCAATAACGGAGACAGAATGATAACCGATCATACATTCCGTTTCATTACTGGATAATTCCCAAACAGGCAATCTTCCACCTTGTTTATAATGCTTTAAAAAAGTATTGATAAATTCGTTGGTGCGTTTTTGCTCAATAATCGTATAGAGTGGGTGAGCGGCTCTAAAAGTATCCCACAAAGAAAAAACGCTGTATGTTGTGTTTAGATTGTCATTGTGAATTTCTTGATCCATCCCTCTATAATTTCCGTTGACATCAGAAAAAGTATTTGGAGCAATCATTGTGTGATATAGCGCGGAATAAAAAACGGTTAATTTTTCCTCATCTTTACTTTTTACTTCAATTTTTTGCAATGCTTTTGTCCAAACAGTTTTTGCATTTTCTTTGTAACTGCTAAAATCCCAACTAGCAGCTTCTTTTTTTAAGTTTTTTTTGGCTCCTTCAACACTAACTGCTGATATCCCAACCTTTACCATTATTTCTTTTAAACCAGCGTTGAAAGCCAATATTTTATACAATTTTTCAGTTTCTTTCTTCGATTTATTTATAATTTCATCAACTAAAAAAGGTTCTGAAAACTCCATATAAAAATAAACGTGCTGATTTGTTGCCCAAGCTTCTGATTGTCTGAAACCAGAAATCGTAGTTTCATTTTCAATACTTATGTTAAAATTCAGCACTTTATCTCTATGATTTAAATCGAGCAGTATTTTATTATTTTTTTCTTTGTTAAAAATATAATTATGAATTCCTACTCGGGTTGTTGCTGTTAATTCAACATCAATATTTGGTTTGTCTAAATGAACGTTGTATAAACCTGGTTTTGCACTTTCAGTTTCTTTTCTAAATTCTGAAGGAATTAGTTGCTGATTTTCAATGTCTTCAATTGAAATCGTTTCGGAATGATTAAAAGGCATTAATAAAATATCACCATAATCTGAAATTCCTGTTCCGCTTAAATGCGTGTGTGAAAAGCCGTAAATTATAGAATCAGAATTATGATAGCCAGAACATCCATCCCAACCCGTTAAACGAGTATCTGGACTTAATTGAACCATTCCAAAAGGCAATGTTGCACCAGGAAAAGTGTGTCCGTGCCCACCAGTACCAATAAATGGATTTACATAATCATACGCTGATTTAGCATTGTCATTTTTGTTGAAATTATCCGAACATGATGTGATTGAAAATGAAAATAAAACTGAAATAAAAATGTGGTGAAGATTGATTGCTGATTTCAATGGTTATATATTTATTGATAGGATTAATAAATATAAAATTAATATTAGAATAATTCACATTTAAAGGAATAAAAAAAAGAAGGTGTATTTACATTTATACACCTTCTTTTTTAAATTAAAAATTAAAAATAATTACAATTTAAAACTTAATCTACCAAAGAAATAAGCCCCATCTGATCCCATTTGTACTGAATCTGCAAAACCACCTTGGTCAGTCCATCCATCAAATTGTGGAGTAGCATATTTATTTAAAATATTGTTACCACCAATGGTAAAAGTTAATGCATCAGAAAATTCATATGAAACATTTAAATCAACAGTCATTGCTTTTTTATAAACATCAGTAGCAATTGCATATAAATCATTTGCTTCTGCTTGATTAGTTGCAGGACTGTCTACCCATTGAAAGTCTTGCAATTTAACTTGACTAAATTGTGTTAGCACTCCATTTGCACTAAACTTTTTATTTTTATAACCTAAGTTTAATCCAAATTTATAATCTGGTGCTGCGGCTTTTAAATAAGCTTGAGAAAATGGTCCAAAAAAGGTAAATTCATTCAAAGTTCCATTATGAATTTTATTGATTTTCAAGTCATTAATATTTCCTATCAATCCAATATTTAATGAACTTTCTCTGTTTAATGTAGCGTTGTAGGTAAATACTAAATCAACACCTTGAGTTCTGGTATCTACACCATTTGCAAAAAATTGAGCAGCCTCAACACCTGGTATTCCTAAACCAGAAGCATCAAAATTATCAGTTAGGATGATTCTGTTATCAACACTAATAGAATACGCATCAACAGTTGCTGTAAATCCATCTTTTTTAAAGGTGAATCCAATACTTCCATTAAATGCTTTTTCTTCTTTCAATTGTTCTATTCCAAAAGCTTTTGTAACAGTGCTATTATTTGCAGAGAGTAGTGAAGTAAGTGAGGTTCCACCTACAATATTTGTAAATATTAAGTTGTAATATAATTGAGCTAAAGAAGGAGCTCTAAAGCCTGTTGATAACGAACCACGGAATGATAAATTATCATTCACTTTTAATCTGCTTGCTAATTTATAGTTAAAAGTACTTCCAAAGTCACTGTAATTTTCATAACGTACTGCAACGGCAGCTAAAAAACTCTCGCTTAAATTGAATTCAGCATCTGCATAAAGTCCAACATTGGTTCTATTTCTATCAACTTCATTATCGGGACTATATCCTGGAAATCCTTGTGATCCTCCAGATAAATCTTCACCATTTGAATCATAAGCTACAGTTTGTGTTGCTGGATTTGTAATTGGCAATCCATCTTCATCGTATAAGGCATAAGAAGCCTCTTCACCAGAAAAAATTAAGAAATTCTCGGTTCTAAATTCCATTCCAAAAGCTAGATTAACTCCACTAGCAGCCTCTTCAAAATATTTATTGAAATCAACTCCTGTTGTATTCTGAGATAAACTATGCCCTCCAGCATCAAAATCTGTAGGTGAAGCATCTTTCATAGAAGCATTATTCGAATTTTTGATGTAATAATGGAAATTATTTTTTCCAAAAGTGTTGTTAAAATCTACATGCCAACCATTTTTCATTTGATGTTTTAAACCAGTAGATATAGATACATCAGTAATAATTGAAGTGATTTGTGGTGTAAAACCATTTGGATATAAACTTGGAACTGAACGGTTGTCGGAATCATCAGGATTTCCATCTATATATGCATATCTTGAAAAAGCATTTGCATTGGTATCCTTATAATTTCTACCACCGAAAGTATAAAATTCTGTATTATCAGTAACTGGTATAGAAGCATTTATCATAAAATTAAATCCGTCTACAGCTGCACTTCCGTAGCCCTGTCTCCAATCAAAACTTGGGCGTAATGTTTTTTCTTTGGATAAGAGTTCAGTAGTAAAGTTTATAAATCCTTTTTCACCAATTTTCACACCATAGTTTAGGTCTAATTTAGTTGTTTCACCATCAAAACTTTTATCTTTTCCGTCTAATCTGTTTTTACCTTCAACATTAAAAAGTTCAGGTTCCCATTCGCCTTGGGTATCGTAAATTTCCTTTGCATAATTACCTCCGACTTTGGTACTATAAGCTCCATAAGTTAAACCACCTGTTAAACCATCAGTATCATCTTTTAAAACAATATTAATAACTCCCGCAATAGCATCTGAGCCGTATTGTGCTGAAGCACCGTCTCTTAAAACTTCAATTCTTTTTATGGCAGCCGCTGGAATTGCATTTAAATCTGTTCCAGAATTACCTCTACCACGTGTTCCAAAAATATTTACCAGTGAAGATTGATGTCTTCTTTTTCCATTGATTAAAACCAATGTTTGGTCTGGTCCAAGACCTCTTAAAGATGCGGGTACAATATGATCTGCACCATCAGATCCCGATTGTTTTGTAGCATTAAATGATGGAGCCGCATATTGTAAGATTTGGGTAATTTCTACATTTCCATTTTTGGTGGCAAGTTCTGCAACATCAATAACATCAACAGGAACAGGAGTGTCGATAGCTGTTCTTTTTGTACTTCTTGAACCTACTATTTGTACTTCATTTAATTGTTCGCCACTTGCTAGAGTGACATTTATAATAGAAGATTTAACAATAATTTCTTTCGATTGAAATCCGATATAACTAAATACTAAAGTTGTTCCTTGTTTAACTGTAATTTTGTATTTTCCATTAAAATCGGCAACGGTACCGTTTGAAGTTCCTTTTTCAACAATACTGGCTCCTGCTAAAGGTTCTGAGGAAGTATCAGTTACAGTTCCAGTTATAACTTCTTGTGCTATTGCAATGTTTGTAATAAAACATAGAATTAGTAGTAAAATATGTAATTTTTTCATCATAAGTTTGATTAATGTTTAAATCAAATATACAATTTATTACGATATTTATTTATTTTTAATTAATTTCAATATAATATTTTTTTAAACATGTAAACTTAATTTTATAACTTAGTAAATAGTATATTTGCACCTCCAAAAATTTAAAAAATGAAGGCAGGAATTGTAGGATTACCAAATGTAGGGAAATCGACTTTATTTAATTGTTTATCAAATGCAAAAGCGCAAAGTGCTAATTTCCCATTTTGCACTATAGAACCTAATATTGGAGTGGTTAATGTACCAGATTCAAGGTTAAATAAGTTAGAAGAATTAGTAAATCCTCAACGTGTGTTACCGGCAACAGTTGATATTGTTGATATTGCAGGTTTAGTAAAAGGAGCTAGTAAAGGCGAAGGTTTAGGAAATCAGTTTTTAGGCAATATTAGAGAAACGGATGCTATAATACACGTTTTGCGTTGTTTTGATAATGATAATATTGTGCATGTTGATGGTTCTATAAATCCAATAAGAGATAAAGAAACTATTGATATTGAATTACAATTAAAGGATTTAGAATCTTTAGAAAAAAAATTAGATAAAGTTAGAAAGGCTTCAAGAACAGGTAATAAAGAAGCTCAAAAAGAACAAGAAGTTTTAGAAAAAGTTAGAATTGGATTAGAAGCTGCTATTTCTGTTAGAGCAATTGAAATTTCAGCAAAAGATAGAGAAGAATTTGTTACTCCTTTAAATTTAATTACAGACAAGCCTGTTTTATATGTTTGTAATGTTGATGAAGAATCGGCAGTAAATGGAAATGCATATGTAGATGCAATTAAAGAAGCCGTTAAAGATGAAAAAGCTGAAGTTATTGTGTTGGCAGTTGGAACTGAAGCGGATATAACAGAATTAGAAACGTATGAAGAGCGTCAATTATTTTTAGAGGATTTAGGATTAAAAGAGCCTGGAGCATCTGTTTTAATAAGATCTGCATATAAATTATTGAACCTTCAAACCTATTTTACGGCAGGAGTTAAAGAGGTGAGAGCATGGACTATTCATATCGGTGACACTGCTCCTCAAGCGGCTGGGGTTATTCATAGTGATTTTGAAAAAGGATTTATTAGAGCAGAAGTTATAGCATATGGAGATTATGTAAAATATGGTAGCGAAGCAAAAGTAAAAGAAGCTGGGAAAATGCGCGTTGAGGGAAAAGAATATATTGTAAAAGATGGTGATGTGATGCATTTCAGATTTAATGTTTAAAAATAAAGTTTAATATTATTTTGATAAGTCTGTTAATAATTATTTTAGCAGACTTTTTTTTATTTCTTAAAGCAATATAGTACTTTAGCACCTCTCCAAAAAAGCATGCATAAATAAATGATAGAGCAAACAGCATATACCGAAGATAATATTCGTTCACTTGATTGGAAGGAGCATATTAGAATGCGTCCAGGTATGTATATTGGAAAATTAGGTGATGGGTCTTCACCAGATGATGGAATTTATATTTTAATAAAAGAAGTTCTAGACAATTCCATAGATGAGTATGTGATGGGTGCAGGTAAAACCATTGAGTTGTCGGTAAAGGAAGAGGTTGTTACGGTACGTGATTATGGTAGAGGAATTCCATTAGGCAAAGTGGTAGATGTAGTTTCTAAAATGAATACTGGCGGAAAATACGATTCAAAAGCATTTAAAAAATCGGTTGGATTAAACGGGGTTGGAACCAAAGCTGTAAATGCCTTATCGTCTAGTTTTACAGTGCAATCTTTTAGAGATAACTTAACCGTTGTTGCTTCTTTTGAGCAAGGAAATATAGTTTTAGAAGAAAAACCTGTTGAATCTAACCAAAGAAAAGGAACTAAAGTAAGTTTTGTACCCGATAAAGCCATTTTCACAAAGTATAAATTCAGAAATGAATACATTTCTAAAATGGTTAAAAACTATGTGTATCTAAATACTGGATTAACGGTTGTTTTTAACGGTGAAAAATATTATTCAGAAAACGGATTAAGAGATTTATTGGATGAAAATATTGATGAAGATTCAAAATTATTTCCAATAATTCATTTAAAAGGGGAAGATATTGAAGTGGCTATAACATTTAGCAAAGCGCAATACAGCGAGGAATATCATTCCTTTGTAAATGGGCAACATACAACCCAAGGGGGAACACATCAAAACGCTTTTAGAGAGGCTATTGTTAAAACAATTAGAGAGTATTTTGGTAAAAATTACGAACCTTCCGATATTCGTAAATCTATTGTTTCTGCAGTTAGTGTAAAGGTAATGGAGCCTATTTTTGAAAGCCAGACGAAGACAAAATTAGGTTCTACAGAAATGGGCGGAGGGCTACCTTCAGTAAGAACTTTTATTACCGATTTTGTAAAAAAGAATTTAGATAATTACCTGCATAAAAATCCTGATGTAGCAGAACATATTCAACGAAAAATTATGCAAGCCGAAAAAGAACGTAAAGATCTTTCCGGAATAAGAAAATTAGCTAGAGAACGAGCAAAAAAAGCAAGTGTTCACAATAAAAAATTAAGAGATTGCCGTGCTCATTTCAACGATTTAAAACACGAAAAAAGGTTAGAAAGCACCTTATTTATTACCGAAGGAGATTCAGCAAGTGGTTCCATCACAAAATCGAGAAATGTAAATACCCAAGCGGTTTTTAGTTTACGTGGAAAACCATTGAATTCCTACGGGATGAATAAAAAAATCGTGTATGAAAATGAAGAATTCAATTTACTGCAAGCGGCGTTAAATATCGAAGAATCTTTAGAAGATTTACGCTATAATAATATTGTAATTGCTACCGATGCCGACGTAGATGGTATGCACATTCGATTGTTGTTAATTACCTTCTTTCTACAGTTTTTCCCTGAATTAATTAAAGAAGGTCATTTGTATATTTTAGATACACCATTGTTTAGAGTGAGAGACAAAAAAGACACTTTTTATTGTTATTCTCCTGAAGAAAAACAAAATGCAATTAAAAAATTAAAAGGGAAACCTGAAATTACACGTTTTAAAGGATTGGGTGAAATTTCACCTGACGAATTTGTTCATTTTATTGGAGATGATATTCGCTTAGACCCTGTAATGTTGGATAAAGAAATGCCTATCGAAAAAATGTTGGAATTTTATATGGGTAAAAATACCCCAGACCGACAAAAATTTATCATCAGTAATTTAAAAATTGAATTAGATATTTTAGAAGAGTAATTTTTAGAATTACGATTTACGATTTATGAATTAAGATTGAAAAAATTTGAATAGCGAGTATTAATTTTGATATTTATAATTTACGATTGAAAAGTTTAGATACATTCCTGCCTACTCAGGAATTATAAGTGAATTAAATGGAAGAAAATAACGAACATTTGAATGAAGAAATAAACGAAGATTTTGGTATTCAAGAAACCATTACCAAGGTTACAGGAATGTACAAAGAATGGTTCTTGGATTATGCTTCTTATGTTATTTTAGAACGGGCTGTACCAGCTATTAAGGATGGTTTTAAACCAGTGCAACGTAGAATATTACATTCTATGAAAGATTTAGACGATGGGCGGTATAATAAAGTAGCAAACATTGTTGGCCATACCATGCAATATCATCCTCACGGTGATGCCTCTATTGCTGATGCAATGGTGCAAATTGGACAAAAAGAATTGCTGATTGATATGCAAGGAAACTGGGGAAATATCTTAACCGGTGACCGCGCTGCGGCTTCTAGATATATAGAAGCACGACTTTCAAAATTTGCTTTAGACGTTGTATTTAATCCAAAAACAACCGAATGGCAATCTTCTTATGATGGCAGACGAAAAGAACCAGTAGATTTACCTGTAAAATTCCCAATGTTACTGGCTCAAGGTGCTGAAGGAATTGCAGTAGGACTTTCAACCAAAATATTACCACATAATTTTAATGAACTAATTGAGGCTTCAATCAAGCATTTAAAAGGAAAACCCTTTACGCTCGTTCCAGATTTTTTAACTGGTGGTGTAGCTGATGCTGCTGATTATAGAGATGGTAAAAGAGGTGGAAAAGTACGAGTAAGAGCAAAAATTTCTCAACTGGATAAAAAAACATTGGTTATTTCTGAAATTCCTTTCGGAACAACTACGTCCTCATTAATAGATTCTATTTTGAAGGCTAACGATAAAGGAACAATAAAAATTAGGCAAATTGAAGATAATACTGCTGCCAATGTTGAAATATTGATTCATTTGCCAAGTGGTATTTCACCCGACAAAACCATTGATGCTTTATTTGCCTTTACAAGTTGCGAAAATCCAATTTCACCTTTATGTTGTGTTATTGACGATAATAGTCCTGTTTTTATTGGCGTTTCAGAAGTCTTAAGACGATCAACAGATCATACAGTTGAATTGTTAAAATTAGAGTTAGAAATTCAATTAAATGAATTAGAAGAACAATGGCATTTTGCATCATTGGAACGAATTTTTATTGAAAATAGAATTTATCGAGATATTGAAGAGCAAGAAACTTGGGAAGGTGTAATTAAAGCCATTGATGAAGGTTTAAAACCTTTTATTAAGCATTTAAAACGAGCCATTACAGAAGAAGATATTATTCGTTTAACGGAAATTAGAATTAAAAAAATATCAAAATTCGATATTGATAAAGCCAAACAATTCATTGAAAGTTTAGAAGATAAAATTGCAGAAGTAAAAAGTAATTTGGCAAATTTAATAGAGTATGCCATCAACTATTTTAAAAATCTAAAGTCAAAATACGGAAAAGGAAAAGATCGTTTGACTGAAATTCGTATGTTCGACGATATTGTAGCTACAAAAGTAGTGATGCGTAATACAAAGCTATATGTAAATAAAGAAGAAGGTTTTGTTGGAACTTCATTAAAAAAAGATGAATATGTAGATGATTGCTCTGATATTGATGATGTTATAATTTTTAGAGGCGATGGAGTAATGATGATTACAAAAGTTGATGCCAAGACATTTGTTGGAAAAGATATTATTCACGTTGCCGTATTTAAAAAGAACGACAAACGTACCGTTTACAATATGATTTATCGCGATGGGAAAAACGGACCAAGTTATATGAAGCGCTTTAATGTTACGGGCGTTACCCGAGATAAAGAATATGATTTAACTGCTGGTACCAAGGCTTCGTCAGTATTATATTTTACTGAAAATCCGAATGGAGAAGCCGAAACGATTACCATTAATTTGCGGGCTGTTGGTAGTATTAAAAAGTTGAAATGGGATATTGATTTTTCCGATTTAGCCATTAAAGGAAGAAGTTCAAAAGGAAACATTGTTTCAAAAAATTCTATTAAAAAAATTGAATTAAAATCGGAAGGAGTTTCAACCCTAAAACCTCGAAAAATTTGGTTCGATGAAACGGTACAACGCTTGAATGTTGACGAAAGAGGCGAATTGTTAGGCGAATTTAAAGGCGAAGATAGATTGCTAATAATCAATCAAAAAGGAATTGTTAAAACCGTAAAACCTGAATTAACAACTCATTTCGATAACGATATGATTGTGCTGGAAAAATGGATTCCTGAAAAACCGATTTCAGTCATTTATTATGATGGCGACAAGGAAAAATACTTTGTAAAACGATTTATGATCGACAATCCAAATAAAGACGAGCTTTTTATATCGGAACATCCAAAATCTCAATTAGAAATTGTTTCAACCGATTACAGGCCAATGGCAGAAGTTCAACATTCAAAACGAACTATTGAAAATATAGTAGTTAATTTTGAAGAATTTATTGCAATAAAGGGAATTAAGGCTCTTGGAAATCAATTAACTACCGATAAAATTAAACAAGTTACGTTGTTAGAATCACTTGTTTATGAAGCACCTATTTTGGAAGAAGTGGAAGTGAATGATGAAGAAGTAATCGATGATGGAACCCATTTTTCTGATGAAGATTCGGATTCTGAAAATGACAATCTGCCCGATGAGGCTGGGCAAATTAAGTTGTTTTAAAAGCCCCCTAACCACAGAAAAGCTAACTAATTCCTCTGGTGCTCGTCTGTGACGAGTACCTAATAAATTATCATATAAAACGCAGCGTTTGCAACACGGCTTACTATAAATATTGTAATCCGCCCTTTTTTTTAACCCTGATAGGTGAGATTTTTGTTTTGTATTATTTCCGTTCAAAAAAGTTTATTTCTCTGCAATCTTTTCGTGATAACTTCAAACTAGGTTTGTACCAACAAAAACAAACAAGTCTGAATTTGCTGAAAAAAGACATTAAAGAGAAGTAAGCTAAATAAAACACTAACAAAATGAAAACAAAAAAAAACCTTTCCTTAGTAGGACTTTTTATGGTAGCGCTTTTGGCAAGCTGCACAAATGATTCTAATGATTCTCCTCAAAGTCAAAATTTGACATTAAACATCACCGGACTAGAGGACTTAGGTCCAAATTACAAATACGAAGGATGGATTATGGTAGATGGTAGTCCAGTAACAACGGGAACTTTTTCAGTAAATTCAACTGGCGTTCTTTCGCAAACTTCTTTTCCAATTTCTTCAACTAATCTAAGTAAAGCCTCAAAATTTATCCTGACAATTGAACCTTTTCCCGATTCAAATCCAGCGCCAACGGCTACACATTTACTAGCTGGTGATTTTGCATCAGATAATGCCGCTCTATCTATTGGAGCTCCTGAAGCTTTGGCTAATAATTTTACAGCTGCTAAAGGAAAATATGTGTTAGCTACACCTTCTGACGCAGACAATACAAATGAAAAAAGTGGACTTTGGTTTATTGGTTCTCTCCCTCCAACTGCAGGATTAGAATTACCTACCTTACCAGCAGGATGGAAATATGAAGGTTGGGTAGTCATCAACGGAACACCTGTAACTACGGGAACATTCACAACTCCCTCAGGAGCAGATGCGTTCAATGGATTCAGTGGAGCTTTAGGAACTCCTCCTTTTCCAGGAGAAGATTTTATAAAAAATGCACCTTCAGGAGTAACGTTTCCAACGGATTTGTCGGGCAAAACTGCAGTAATCAGCATCGAACCTTTCCCGGACAATAGTCCAAAACCGTTTTTATTAAAGCCGCTTTTAGCCACTATTTCAGCAACCGCAATGGATCACGTAGTATATTCGATGGCTAATAATGCCATTGCAACCAATCCAACAGGAACTGCAAAAAAATAAGGTAGAAAAAACAATCAAAATGCAAATTATCCCAGAATCCGCATTAGACATCGTAACGAAGCTGAATAATTCAATAAAAACAAGAGCTCACGGACTATTTTTAGATGAGGAATACTTTTGAATTTTGATTTTAAAAATAGGAGTAAGTTCTTGGTTTTGAAGAAGAATTCAGATGCAGCAGATTTCTAATGCGGATTCTGGGATTATGATACATTAGGCTAAAAACAAACCTTTTAATTGAGGATTTTTAGCCTAATTTTTCAAAAAAAAATAATTACGTGATTATTTTGTGATAACTAAGTCTCATATTTGTAAAGCAAAATAACTTCTGTCGAAGAATTAAATTTAAATAACAATAGACTATGAAAAACATTTTAATGATTGAAGATGATGTTTCGATAGTGGAACTAGTTGCGATACATTTAAAAGACATTTATTGTAATTTGACCAAAGCACATACTGGGACCGAAGGCTTAAACTTGGCCACCAAAAATAAGTATGATATGATTATACTTGATGTTATGCTTCCAGAAATGGACGGAATTGAGATATGCAGACGATTGAGAGCAGCTAAAATTTTCACACCAATTTTAATGCTAACCGCTCGCAGTGAGGAAATTGATAAAATAATAGGGCTAGAAACTGGAGCAGATGATTACTTAACAAAACCATTTAGTATCAGAGAATTCATTGCTAGAATAAAAGCCATTTTGCGAAGAACCGAAATGGTAAAATCGGAAAATGAGATTGCAGAAGAAATCATAACAAGTGGATCATTAGTCATCGACCCTGTAAAAAGAAAGGTAACACTGGAGGGCAATAAGGTAGAACTGACTCCGAAAGAGTTTGATTTGTTGTATCTATTTATGTCAAATCCTGGAAAAAACTATTCCCGAGAAAATTTACTAAATATAGTTTGGGGATATGAATTCTCCGGTTACGAACACACAGTAAACTCACACATAAATAGATTACGAACCAAAATTGAAGCTGATCTTACAACCCCAAAATACATTTTGACCACTTGGGGTATTGGATATCGTTTTACTGATGAAATAAATTAATTATGAAGAAATCAACATTTAACAGTTTATTTTGGAAAATATCAATAGTATTTTTTTTACTACTTGCAGTGGTAGGTTTAATGTATACGTATCTAAGCCACGAATATTCAAAAACGTATTTAGAGGAAGTAAATCAGCGACTCAATCACGATACTGCCAAGAACATTGTCGAAAACTCTACTCCTTTTTATAACGGAGAAGTTATAAAACCGGCCCTTGAAGAAATGTTTCATCACGTGAGAGCAATAAATCCAAGTCTTGAAGTGTATCTTGTTGATCCTAAAGGCAAAATCATCGCCTGGTATCCACCAGAACGAAAAATCGCTCTACAACAAATAAACTTAGCCCCTGTTTTAAGTTTTATAGACGACAAGAAAAATACTTTTATAAAGGGAGATGACCCTCTTAATCCATCGCAGCAAAAAGTGTTTTCAGCCTCACCGCTGACAATGAATAATATGCTGTACGCCTATATTTACGTGGTACTCAATGGAGAGAAACAAGAAGCAGCATCCGATTCTCTTTTCGAAAGCTATTTGTTGAAATTGAGCGCAAGAACTATGGGAATCACATTGATTTTTACCTTTTTAATTGGGTTGCTAATTATCCGAGTAATAACCAATAATTATTCGAAGATACTCACAGTTATGAATCAATTTAGAGAAGGCGATTTAAAGGCAAGAATCGAATTTAAATCTATGGGTGATGAACGACAATTGGGGGAAATGTTTAATGAAATGGCAGATATTCTAACATTGAATATCGATAAACTCAATGAAGTCGAAAACCTAAGAAGAGAACTAATTGCTAATGTTTCTCACGATTTACGCACGCCAATTGCGATTATTCGCGGTTATGTGGAAACATTGCAAATGAAAGAAGAAACCATAACAGTCGAAGAACGTAAACAATACATCAACACTGTAAAAGAAAGCGCAGAGAAATTAGAGAAACTCGTCAATGAACTTTTCGAATTGTCTAAACTTGAGGCCAACCAAGTTTTAGCAAAAAAAGAACCGTTCATCATTAGTGAATTAGTGAGTGACATAAGTAACAAATACAAGCTTATTGCCGAAACCAAAAATATTTCTATAGAAACGGTACTTGATAAAGGACTATCGCCAGTATTTGCTGACGTTTCGTTGATTGAGCGTGTGATGCAAAATCTGATTGATAATGCTTTGAAATTTACTCCTAGCGGCGGAAAAATAGAAATTAAAACGGTTCAAAGTAACAATAATGATGTGGAAATATCGGTGAGTGACAATGGTATTGGTATACCTGAAAACGACAGAGAACAAATTTTTGCGCGCTATTACAAAGCAAACAATTTCACCGATTTAAAAAACAGTACGGGACTTGGACTTGCTATCGCAAAAAAAATACTCGATTTACACCAATCCACGCTAGATTTAGTAAGTAAAGAAAACGCTGGAAGCTCTTTTATTTTCAAATTAAAATGTGTGTAGCAATTTTATGAACCAAAATTAAGAGCTTTAAAATAGACTCTCTACTCAATCTAACAAATAAAAACACAAAGAATTTTATAAAACATTAAATAAATTTAAAACTTTAAAAAAAAAATTTATGAACACAGCTAAAAATTTAACGGCAACAAGTATATTTCAAAATATGCTTAAAGCATCTCTAGTCGCGCTATTACTTATAGCCCTAAATTCTTGTTCTGGAGACGATGATAGTTCAAACAACACAACAACTCCACCACCAACAGGTTCGAATGGTGTTACAGCACCCGATTTTTCGCTAACTTCTTTGGATAACACTACAGTAAAACTATCGGATTCTCCAAACAAAGTAGTTGTAATTTTCTTTTTTGGCAACGAATGCCCTTCTTGCAAAGCTGCGGCTCCAAAAATAAATTCAGATTTATATGCTCCTTATGCTTCAAATGCCAATTTTAAATTTTATGGTATAGACCAATGGGATGGCAACGCTGCCAAAGTTCAAAGTTTTAAAACGATCACCGGTGTTGGATTTCCATTATTACTAATGGGGTCAAGTGTAGCTGCAAGTTACAAAACTACTTATGACCGTTTGGTTGTGATTGATAAAGCAGGCAAAATTGCGTTTTCCGGAACTCAAGGAGCGAGCTCAGATGTCAATGCTGCCAAAGCAAAAATTGATGAACTTTTAAAGTAAATTTAAAACCCTTTTTGCCCTATACATTCGTAAAAACAACCAAAACAGCTGTACTTATTTGGTTCTTTTTACACTATGTAAGGATATTGAGGAATTTTGGCGGTTTATTGCCATCCCACAAACAAGTTTTCACAAAAGACATTTGAAGTCACATTAAATTTTAAAATCAAACAGTATGAAATGAGCATAACCTTAAAATTGGTCGCAAACATCCAATGAAGATATGCGAATTACATATGACCTTTAAAAAAACAATAAATACCTACATATGAAATCAATCTATTTAGTGTTTCTATTTTTCATTGGCATACAACTTCAAGCCCAATCGATAAAAAATTTCAGCTTAAAAGATACTCAAAACAGCACTAAAAGTTTTGACGAACTAAAAGGTGAAAAACTCACTGTTATCGATTTTTGGGCCACTTGGTGCAAACCTTGTTTAAAATCAATTCCTGCAATCAATACAATTTACGAACAATACAAAGACAAGGGAGTTTCATTTATAAGCATCAATTGTGATGGACCGAGAAGTATTGCTAAGGCGGGACCAATGAGCCAATCACTTAAAATACAATACCCTGTACTATTAGATATTGATTCTACAGTCAAAACACAACTGAATCTTTCGGCATTTCCAACATTGATTATTGTCAACGCCAAAGGCAAGATTGTATGGTTCCACGAAGGTTTTATTTCCGGTGACGAAAAAGAAATTATTGCTCAAATCGAAAAATACAGCAATGAAAAATAGAATAATATCTTTTGCAGTTCTAATGCTTTTTCTATGTTGTACAACCCGAGGTTTTGCCCAATTTTATGGCAGCAATCTATTAGAAACTCAATATGGAAAACTACCTAGCGATGCAATCAATTTTGGCACGGCCTACGATCGAGCATTATTAGGATATACCTATAATCGATTTACCGCAGGCGTAACATTAGAGCAATATTACACCCGCTACGAAGAAAGGAATTATACCAAAATCACCCAATATTCGCTAAAATACAATTCCGACATTCTGGATGTTTCTTTAGGAAACTTTAACGAAACTATAGGACGTGGAATATTATTGCGGTCGTTTGAGATTCCCGGTGCCATACTTGAAGACCAAGGGTATCGTTCTCGAAACTATTTTTTTAGAGATGTACAAGGAATTAGTGCCAAATTGAAACTAAAAGACTTTACAACCAAAGTAATTTGGGGAAAACCTCTAAATAACGTCTTTCCACCCAATCAAGACAACTCCGTTCGAAGAATCGATGAAATAAAAGCCATTTATTCTGATTATACCTTCAAAAAACAAACCTTGGGTGCTTCATTCCTATCGCTGAATAATGACAAAGGGAATAGCAATTACACAATGCTTAGTTTGTCTGGAGTTATTTCGCCAAAAATAAATTATTATACTGAAATTGCCAACGATATTGATAATGCATCGAGTCACGCCTACTACGGAAACATCAATTTTACTTTTGCGAATATAGGTATAACGGCTGAAGTTAAAGACTATAACAATTTTCTTCTCGGATCTGGATTCAACGAAGTTCCAGCTTTGATTAAAGAACACAGTTACAGATTGCTAAACAGAAGTACTCACGTGGTACAACCTATAAATGAATCTGGTTACCAAATCGAAGCCTATTATACCTTTCCAGACGCCTCAGTTTTGACTGTAAACAATGCTATTTCAAAAAATGCTTTAAATAAAGATTTTATTTTTCAAGAATATTTCGCTGAATATTCTTTTTCGACAGCTTCCCATCACGATTTCAAATTATTTGTAGATTATGCCGAAGATCCTTTCAAGGACCAAAGCAACCGTATATCATCAGGAATTTATGTTGATTGGAAAACATCTGAAAAATCATCTTTAAGAACAGAATATGAATTTCAACATTTCAATCGAGGAGGCATCAATGTGCAAAATCAGGTTCTTACATTGGGTTACGCCTTCAAATCCAAATGGATATTCTCTTTAGTTAGTGAGCTATCCAATGATCCGTTTTTAACAGATAAAACGTGGAAAACTTGGTTTGGAAGTAATCTCAAGTATCAAATCAACAACGAAAATAGTTTGCAATTATTTGCTGGACAGCGTCGTGGTGGTCCTGCTTGCAATGCAGGAATTTGTTACGAAGTGTTAGATTACAAAGGTGTCGAACTCCGCTGGACTACACGATTCTAATTTATAATAATCTCAACTTTCTCTAAAAATCAATTGTTATTCCTTATAATTAGGGAAAAACTTAACATTGGCGAAATGATTTAATGTTTACATTTGATAACAATAAATTTACTTTATCCCTCTGGCTCGTCTGTGACAAGTACCTAATAAATTAGCACATAAAACGTAGCGTTTGCAACGCGGCTAAAACAAATATGGTAACTCCCAAATTCAAAAAAATAAGTTAAATTAGCAGTATGAATTTAAAAGAATCCCTGCTAGCGCGAGCTGGGGTACTCGTCAATGACGAGGACAAAAAGGACTTTTTAACTATAAACTTACTTCAATCTTTCATAAAAAGTTAATTCATAGTTTTTTAACAATTCAGGATGTGCAATTTTAATAAGGTCTTTTAGCACCAAATCTGGTCGGGTAGGAGCTAGTTCAAAATAAATAACTCCACCTGTTGCACCCTTCTTTTTAACAAACGAATAAACTTCTTTTATTTTAAAGGCTTTAAATTCTTTATAAATTGCATTGCTTTGTTCCATTTCACTGAGGGTTGTAAAGTAACTAGGAGAAATCCAAATTTCTGCTTGTTGGCCTTTTTCAAACACATTTTCAATATTTAAGGTAAGGCTTCCTTTTCCTTTAGAATTTTTCCATAAATAATTGGTTTGGGCATCGTTCAAAAATTGGGCTTCAAAGCTATCTCCTGCAGGTAAATTCCATATATCTTTAAACAAACCTCCAGAAATTACGGTAGGTTTTGTAGTTGCTTTTTTAGCAAGAGACGCTGCTTCAGCATAATTTTTTTCAATTTTATTAAAAATACGATCTGCTTCTTTTTCTTTATCAAACAAAACACCAAAAAATTTAATCCATTCAGCTCTTCCCAGCGGACTTTCTTCCAACCAATCGCCGTTTAGCAGTACTGGAATTCCTAATTGTTGAATGTTTTCGAACATTTTATTATTACTTGATAAAGAGAAACCTATTACAACTTCAGGATGTAGGTTAATCAACAACTCTGTATTTATTTGTTCTTCATTGCCTAAATTAGTAATTGTTCCACTTTCAATTAATTTTCTTGTTTTTTCAGACGAAATATAATCGGTATTTGGATACCCAATTAATTTGGATTCGCTTTCTAATAATTCTAACATCGGTATATGCGTTGTACTAGTTACCACCAATTTTTTTACAGGAATTTGAATGGTATTTAGTTCAGAATTAGTTTTAGTTTTGTTGGTAGTTAAAACATACTCGAATGTTTCAGTTGCATTTTGATATGGCGCCTTTATACGAAGTAATTTGTAATTTTTGTAGGTAATTATTTCAAAACCTTTGGCATATTTTAGTTGGGTTTTAACTCCAACTACTTCTTCTTTTTTCTTTGAATTTGTAATATCATTGCATGATGATTGAGCTATGCTACTTAATATTAACACAATACAAATTATACTATAAGAGCGCATAAATTATTTTTTGTGCAAATGTACTATTTTAGAAATTTAATAGAAATAAATGATACTAATTAGTCTGAATTAATTAATTTTGCGCCAGATTATGGTTCTCGCGTATACTTCAGTATGCAAGAGTGAAAAGGGAAGTTGGTTAAATTCCAACGCTGTTCCCGCAACTGTATGCTTTGTCGATTTATTTCGATGGTTGTTATTACACTTTAAACCACTGTTCAATGTGAATGGGAAGGTAAATAACAATACGCAAGCCAGGAGACCTGCCACAATCAAAATAGTTCAAACTTTCGGGCGAAAGGTTTGAGTATGGTTTTCTATACTTGAAAAATTTACCTGATTTAATTTATTAATTTAAATCAATTCAAAAATGAAAAAAAGATCATTTTATGTTAGTGTTATTTGTATGTTTTTAATAGTAAGTACTTTAAAAGCTCAAGAAAAAACTGAAAAAGTAGAAGAATTAAAAGAAGTTGTACTAGTAGCAACAAAATTTGCCATTGAAAAGGAAAAAATAGGTAAAGTTATTTACCAAATTAAAGCAGAGGATTTAGTTAATTTACAAGGTAAAACCGTTGCTGATGTGTTGGATAACTTAGCCGGAATTCAAATTAATGGAAATAATAGCTCAGCTGGGAAAAACAAAAGTGCCTTTGTAAGAGGAGGTAGAGGTTACCAAACATTGGTTCTTATTGATGGCGTTCCACTAAGCGACCCTTCAGGCATTAACAATGAATTTGATTTGCGTTTACTCACCATTTCTCAAATTGAATCAATTGAAATTATGAATGGTGCAGCAAGCACTTTATATGGTTCTGGGGCCGCTACAGGGGTAATAAATATTAAACTAAAAGAGTCAGAAAAAAAATCAATTTCATTACATTATCAGGTTTCTGCAGGAACTAATAATTCTCAAAAAGAGAATTCTATAAATTTATTGGATTTCAATCAAAATATAGCGTTGAATGGAAGTTTAAAAAAGTTTAACTATTTGGTATCTGTAAATGCTTCAAATATTAATGGACTTTCAGAAGCAAGTGATGAAAAAAGCGCTATAAAATTTGAAAACGATAAGTTTCAACCAATTAATAGCTATGTAAGAATGGGCTATAATTTTTCAAACAATTGGAGTGTAACCTTATTCAATAATTATGATAAAGATGTGTATGATTATGATGGAGGTGCTTTTACAGATTCAGATATAAACAAAGGTAAAAACACTCAAAATAGATTTGGACTAACTTCAAACTTTAAATACAACAAGGGAAACTTAAAACTAGTAGCATCTTTTAATAAAAATGAAAGAACATTTGATAGTTTTAATGCTTGGACAAATGGGGTAGATCATTTTGAATATGAAGGAGAAAGTTTGTATGCGGATGTAGTAAATGATTATAAATTCTCTGAAAAATTTCAATTAATTACAGGTGTAAATTTTCAAGATCAAAACAATAAAACTAGTAGTCCGTATGGCAATATTGATGAAAGTGTAGCAAATTATAATACGATTGATCCTTATTTTACGGTGGTTTACAATTCCACTTCAGGATTTAATATAAATTCGGGTGTTCGGTTAAATTTGCATAGTGAGTATGGAAATCATTTAGTTTACAATGTAAATCCGTCTTATAATTTTTCAAATAATTTACGTTTAATAACTTCTTATAGTACTGCTTTTATTGCGCCTAGTACGTATCAATTATTTTCTCAATACGGAAATTTAGATTTAAAACCTGAAGAAGATAGTGCCTTTGAAGCTGGTTTTATTTATTCAATTAAAAAAGAAATTGAATTAAATACCGTGTTCTTTTATAGAGAAATAAGCAATGCCATTATTTTACCCGATTATATAACGTATCAAAATGCTAACAAAACAATAAATGCTAAAGGAATTGAGAGTGAATTAAAAATTGATGTAATAAAAGATGTAAATTTTAAACTTGGATATACTTACACCAACAAAAGTGCTGATTTTGATTATATTCCTAAAAACAAATTTACAGCTATGGTTGAAACAACAGTTTTAAAAAACACGTACTTGTCTTTGAATTTTAAGAATATTTCGCAAAGAACTTACTTTGATCAATGGGGAACAGGTTCAAATATTGAATTAGCGGCCTATAATTTGGTTGATTTTTATGGAAGTTATTCCATTATAAAAAATAAAATATTGGTTTTTGCACAAATAAATAATATATTTAATAACGGTTATGTAGAAACCATAGGTTATACTACAAAAGGGAGAAATTTTAAAATTGGTTTAGATTTTAAGTTTTAATGCAATATAAAGTGATTCCTGATTTTAACAGGAATCACTTTAAAATATAGAAGCTACCTCACTTTTAATAAAAGTTAATGAATGCTGTACTGGAGAAATTGAATTTAAACTATTTCTTAAAATTTCTTCACGTAAATCTTGAGCGGTAATAATCTTTTCGTTTTCAGCAGTTTTTTTGATACTATGTATGGTTGCATTTTTTGATGCTACTATTACACTCCAACATTGATCGGTCATATATATCTGTTGTGACAAGTTGTGCTCAAATTCTTGTTCAATAGTGTTTATAATACTTACTACATACGCTTGTTTATCGTTATTTACAGAAGTTATTCTCACTAAAAGGTTAGAAAGATTCATTCGTTCTAAAAATAATGCCATTCGCTCATAAGCTTGAAGTCTTATAGGTAGTGCATCTTTTTGATTTTCTTTTAATAATAAAAATCGATGCCTATTCTGTTCACTTTTAACATGTGTTAGAAAAAAATAATAAGCTACGGTTCCCGTAATAACTGATGGGATCGTATATGAAATGATATCAAAAAATAATTGTAAATTCATGATTTTAAATTAAAATCCAAAGTTAATTACTTGAAATTAAAAAAACACTATGAACGATGATATTTATCAGTTATTTAATGTTTTAAACCTGTTATTTTTGCTATGTAATAAATATAACATATTGATAATCAATATGTAACAATTGTTACAAAGTAATAAAAACATTAATTTAAATTGAACTAATAATTATGAGAAATTTATTAAAATTTGTAGCAGTACTTTTTACAACTGCAACTTTTGCCCAAGCAGGGCATATTATGCAAGGCGTTGGAGCTGTTAACATGTCTATGGGGGGAGCTTCTACGGCACAACCATTAAATATTAGCGGTGCAATTCAATGGAATCCTGCAGCGTTATCGGTATTCGACAGCAAAATAATTGACTTTAACATTGGAGCTTTCTTTTCTTCACCAGAATTGAGCTCAAGTTTACCTGCAAATATGTTAGGACCAGGAGCGCCTGCGGTATCTGGAGTTACTAAAGATGATAGAGGAGTTTCACCTATGCCTGCATTGGCAATGGTTTGGGGTAAAGAAGGAAGCAAACACACTTTTGGAGCATCTGCTTTTGGTATTAGTGGTTTTGGAGTTACTTTTCCAGAAGAAGCAAATAATCCAATGAGTCCAAGTTTTAACCCTACAATAAACTCAAACCCAATTAATTACCCACAACAAGCAATGGGATTTGGTCTTTTAGAATCAGATTATATGTTATTGCAAGTAGGATTAACTTGGGCTTATGAAGTTTCTGAATCTTTTTCTATTGGGGTACAACCTACCATTAATTATGGTGCATTAGAATTAGCTCCAAATCCAACAGCTAGTCCAAATGCAGCTGGTTATGGAATAAGTGACAAGGCATCTGCGATAGGGTATGGTGCACAATTTGGAGTATTTTATCATTCAAAAGGTGGAATAAAATTAGGTGCTTCTTATAAAACTGCTCAAAAATTCAGTGATCTAGAATTCACTAATACTCATTTAAATAATGCTACAACTGAGAATGCTTTTAATATGGATTATCCAGCTATTATTTCTGTAGGTTTTGGTTATTCAAATGAAATTATTGATTTTGCTGCAGATTTTAGACAAGTAGATTACGAAAATACTGCTGGTTTTGAAGAAAAAGGATGGAATCCAACAGGTTCAGTAAAAGGTTTTGGATGGAAAAATGTTCAAATACTATCATTAGGTTTACAATATAAAGGATTTTCTAAACTTCCTTTAAGAATAGGTTATACATACAGTAGCAATCCAATTGATGAAGAATTAGCCTTTTTCTCAACTCCCGCTACAGCAGTCATTAAAAATGCATTCCAATTTGGATTTAGTCATCCATTAACCGAAAACTTTACATTAAATGGTGTTTATCACCATGGCGCAAGTGATGGAAAAACAGAAGGTAAAATTATGGATCCTAGAATGGCTTCTGCATCTAATCCTTATGGTGCAATTCCAGGAACTAAAGTTGGTTATGAAATGACAACAGATATGATTATGTTAGGAGTAACTTATACCTTTACTAAATAATTTTTTAAAGTATCAAATATGAACGGCTTCAATAGAAGCCGTTTTTTTTATAAAAATTACACCTATCTATTTTATTTTCTTGTTAATTTGTAACCTTAAAAATCAAGAATGTTACAAAATTTTATTTCAAAACAATTATTCATTATTGCAATTCTATTATTTTTATTATCTGGAATTACAGGTTTGTTAATACGCTTTAATTTTGCATTTCCTTTTCAAATTGGTCGGTACAATCATTTAGTTCAAGGCCATTCTCATGTTGCCTTTTTGGGTTGGGGATATTTGGCAACTATTGGGGCCATTATTCATTTTTTTGTTCCAAGTAATAAATTAAATAATACCTATAAAATAACCTTAATCATAATACTTATAGTTGTTACTTTGATGCTTATTAGTTTTCCAACAAGTGGTTATAAAACATTTTCTATAATTTTATTGGCAGTTTTCGGAATAACATCTTATGTATTGTCTTTCAGAATATTAAAAGACATGACTATAATTGGGACTTCAAGTAAATTAATTCAATATGGAATTTATTATTACTTGCTTTCAAGTTTGGCAACGTGGTTTTTAGTATACGTAATTATTTCTCAAGGAAAAACAGATTTATATTACAATACCATATATTTTTATTTACATTTTTTATATAATGGTTTTTTTGTTTTTGCACTATTCGGATTGTTATTTAAAATTTTTGAAAGTCAAAATATTAACATTTCTGAAAAATACAAAAAGCTGTTTTTTATTTATTTAAATAGTGCTTGTATACCTGCCTATTTTTTATCTGTTTTATGGAGTAATGTATCTTCATTTTTCTATGTTATCGGATTTATTTCATCCATTCTTCAGCTAATCTCCTTGTTGTTTTTATTAAAAATAATAAGCAATGTTCACTCCAAATTAAATTGGAATTTTATTTCAAAATTATTACTGATTTTTGTGATAGTCGCTTACAGTTTAAAAATAGGAAGTCAAATTTTATCCTCTTTTCCGTATTTCATTGAAAAAAGTATATTATTAAAGACATTTTTCATTATTGGTTATTTGCATTTATTTACGTTAGCTTTTATGAGTGTTTTTTTATTTTTAATTTTAGCTCAATTAAAAAAAATATCATTTTCAACAGTGCTTTCAAGGGTTGGAATAGTTTTATTTTTGATTGGGGTACTTTTTACAGAAGTTATATTATTTTTACAAGGATTTTTATACTTATGTGGTTTTCAGCCAATTGAAAAATATAACTTCTTTTTGTTTATTTTTAGTTTTGTAATTGTTTTAGGAATTCTTGGTGTTTTTAGCACTCTATTCTTGCATACTAAAAAAGCATGAGAAATTACCATTGTCAATAACTTTTATTGTTCAACTAAAAAGGGAATAGTATTTTTGAACTCTAAATATTTCTTTTGAATAATTACCTTAACAATCTTAACGAATCTCAAAAAGCTGCTGTTTTACATAAAAATGGGCCCATGATAATTATTGCGGGTGCAGGATCTGGAAAAACAAGGGTATTAATGTATCGGATTGCTCATTTAATGAGTGAAAAGGTTGATGCTTTTAATATTTTAGCATTGACTTTTACCAATAAAGCGGCACGGGAAATGAAAAATAGGATTGCTAGCGTTGTTGGAATATCAGAAGCTAAAAATTTATGGATGGGAACGTTTCACTCCATTTTTGCTCGTATTTTACGGTCTGAAGGAGAGCATCTCGGTTTTCCGCAAAACTTTACAATTTACGATACCCAAGATGCAGTTAAACTAATTACTTCCATTATTAAAGAAATGCAATTAGATAAGGAGTTGTATAAACCGAAACAAGTTTTAGGTCGCATTTCTGCTTTTAAAAATAGTTTAATTACAGTTAGAGCCTATTATGCTAATCCTGAGTTAATTGAAGCCGATAAAATGGCACAACGACCAAAAATTGGTGAAATATATCAAGAATACGTAAATCGCTGTTTTAGATCTGGAGCAATGGATTTTGATGATTTATTACTAAGAACCAATGAATTACTAACTCGTTTTCCAGCTGTTTTGGCAAAATACCAGAATCGTTTTAGATATATTTTGGTTGACGAGTATCAAGATACCAATCATTCTCAATATTTAATTGTAAAAGCGTTGGCTGATCGGTTTCAAAATATCTGTGTGGTAGGAGATGATTCTCAAAGTATTTATGCGTTTAGAGGAGCCAACATTAAAAATATTTTGAATTTTCAGCGCGATTATGATAATGTTCAGATATTTAAGTTAGAACAAAATTACCGCTCTACAAATAATATTGTACAAGCGGCAAATAGTGTGATTGCTAAAAATAAAACCAAATTGGATAAAGAAATTTGGACTGAAAATAGTGATGGCTCAAAAGTAAAAATAAAGCAAACTGTAAATGAAGTAACGGAAGGCAGGTTTGTTGCAAGTTCAATTTTTGAAAATAAAATGAATGATCAACTTAAAAATTCTGATTTTGCAATTTTATACCGAACCAACGCACAATCACGAGCCTTAGAAGATGCTTTAAGAGAAAAGGATATCGATTATATTATTTATGGGGGAATTTCTTTTTATCAGCGTAAAGAGATTAAAGATATTGTCGCATATTTAAGAATACTCATAAACCCAAATGATGAAGAGGCCTTAAAACGGATAATCAATTATCCTGCAAGAGGAATTGGGGCTTCAACTATTGACAAATTGGTGGTGGTAGCAAATCAGCATAAAAAATCAATTTTTGAAATATTACTAGATTTAAATCAGTTTGATGTCGGTGTAAATTCTGGGATTAAAACCAAATTGATGAATTTTGTTACCATGATTCAACATTTTCAAATTGAAGCTCAAACTAAAAATGCTTTTGAAGTTGCAGAATTTGTTATTAAACAAGTTCGTTTTATTGCAGATTTAGAACAAGACGGGACTCCTGAAGGAGTCAGTAGAGTTGAAAATATTCAAGAAATACTAAATAAAGCTAAGAATTTTACAGAGGAGCAAAAAGAAAAAGGTGAACCAGATTCACTCGCCGTTTTTTTAGAAACAGCGGCACTAGAAACAAGCTCGGATGTAATTACAAAAGATGACAAGCCAAGAGTTTCTTTAATGACCATTCATTTGGCGAAAGGACTAGAATTTCCATATGTTTATATTGTTGGTTTAGAGGAAAACCTTTTTCCTTCGGCAATGGCAATGAGCACTAGAAATGAACTGGAAGAAGAACGTCGTTTATTTTATGTGGCTTTAACTAGAGCAGAAAAGCAAGCATACTTAACACACGCCCAAATGAGGTACCGTTGGGGTAAATTAGTTGATTGCGAACCAAGCCGTTTTTTGGATGAAATAGATGAACAATTTGTCGAAAATTTAACGGTAAGATTTGTGGCTCCAGTTCAAAATAAATTTTTAAATGAAGATATTTTTGGCACCGTTCCAAAAAATATGATTCGATTTAAAAAACCGTTAGATAGAACACCAATTAAATCCAAAATTGAGCCTAAAGTGAATTTTACGCCACCTAAAAATTTAAAAAAAGTTCTGCCCCAAAATGGGTTAAATTCGGATTTACCCGACCATAATATTTGTGTAGGGAATGTGGTAGAACATGCTAAATTTGGATATGGAACAGTTGTTAGTTTGGAAGGTAGTGGACCTAACCAAAAAGCGGAAATACTGTTTACCTCTGTAGGTAATAAAAAACTATTATTACAGTTTGCCAAGCTTAAAATTATAAGCTAATATTAGAATTGTAAAACAAATTATTTAGTTGTAATTTGCACCAAATAACTTACACAATAAATTAATGAATTTCGATTTAGAATATAATTCAGAAAGACCTCATTTAATAATTCCAGAATATGGTAGACATATTCAAAAATTAGTAGATCATTGTTTGCTATTAGAAGATATTGAAGAGCGCAACAAAATGGCCAGAGCAATAGTACATGTAATGGGAAATTTACAACCTCATTTAAGAGATGTGCCTGATTTTAAGCATAAATTGTGGGATCAACTTTTTATTATGTCTGAATTTAAATTGGATGTTGATTCACCTTACGAAAAATTAGAAAAAGAAGTATTACAGGCAAAACCAGAAAAATTGGCATATCCAAATTACGATTCAAAATATCGTTTTTATGGAAATAATATTCAAACAATGATTAAAACTGCGCTAACATGGGAAGAAGGTGAAGCAAGAGAAGCATTGTATTTCGCCATTGCCAACCATATGAAAAAATGCTATTTAAATTGGAATAAAGATACGGTTGATGATGAAGTAATTTATGCGCATTTAAAAGAGCTTTCTAAAGGAGAGATAGACTTAATAGATAAAAATGAAACCCTTTCTGAAGTTAAAGATTTGTTGCGTAAAAAGAAAGCGCCGACTAGTGGTGGAGGAAATGCAGGTGGAAATAGAAATAAAAAGAAACATCAACAATAATATTTAACAGCAATTATGTCAATTTTTGTTATAGAAGGAGGCCATAAGTTAAATGGAAGCATTACACCACAAGGTGCTAAAAACGAAGCGTTACAAATTATATGTGCAGTTTTATTAACGCCAGAAAAGGTTACCATTAGCAACATTCCTGATATTGTAGATGTTAATAAATTAATATTTATTTTAAGTGAATTAGGTGTTAAAGTTAATAAAGTAAAAGAAGGTACATACACGTTTCAAGCAGACGAAGTAAATTTAAAATATTTAGAATCCGAAAAATTTAAAAAGGATGGAAGTTCATTAAGAGGTTCTATCATGATTGTTGGACCACTTTTAGGTCGTTTCGGAAAAGGATACATTCCAAGACCTGGAGGTGATAAAATTGGAAGAAGAAGATTAGATACCCATTTTGAAGGCTTTATTCAATTAGGTGCAACTTTTAGGTATAATAAAGAAGAACATTTTTATGGTGTTGAAGCCAAAAAATTGAAAGGAACTTATATGCTATTAGATGAAGCTTCAGTTACAGGAACTGCAAACATTGTGATGGCTGCAGTGCTGGCTGAAGGAATCACAACCATTTATAATGCAGCTTGCGAACCTTATTTACAACAGCTTTGTAAAATGCTAAATAGTATGGGAGCTAGTATTAAAGGCATAGGTTCTAATTTATTAACCATTGAAGGTGTTAAAAAGTTATCTGGTTGTGAGCATAGGGTTTTACCAGATATGATTGAAATTGGTAGCTGGATTGGAATGGCTGCAATGACTAAATCCTCCATTACTATAAAAGACGTGAGCTGGGATGATTTAGGAGTTATTCCACGTGTTTTTCAAAAAATGGGAATTAATTTAGAGCGTAAAGGAGATGATATTTTTATTCCAGCCCAAGAAAATTATGAAATTCAAAATTTTATGGACGGTTCTATTTTAACAATTTCAGACGCTCCATGGCCGGGATTTACTCCAGATTTATTAAGTATTATATTGGTGGTAGCTACACAAGCAAAGGGAAGTGTTTTAATTCATCAAAAAATGTTTGAAAGTCGTTTGTTCTTTGTCGATAAACTAATAGATATGGGTGCTAAGGTTATTTTATGCGATCCGCATAGAGCTACTGTAATTGGAATGAATCATGAATATAGTTTAAAAGGAACTACAATGACTTCACCTGACATTAGAGCTGGAATTTCATTGTTAATTGCCGCATTATCAGCTTCAGGTACAAGTACCATTCATAATATAGAACAAATAGATAGAGGGTACCAAAATATAGACGAACGACTAAGAGCCATTGGAGCTAAAATAACAAGGGTAGGAGCAATTTAGGTTTTAAAACAATATAAATAAGATGGGTAATTACGAACACTAATTATCCATCTTTTATTTTTTATTCAACAAAGATTAAATTTTCAATTGTTTAATTATTTAATATTTTAATATTTTCAAATGTCATATTGGCATAATTCAAAAAAATGGCAATACTTTTGCTACCTATTTTAATGAAAATTTATTAAGTGAAAAACATGAGCAATAAGAAAGAAAGAAAAAAAGAAAAAGAAATAATTGAAAATGAAGAGAATGCTGCAGAACCTATTGAAATTAGCATTGAAGACCAGTTAAGACAAGAATTAGCTCAAGAAAAGGAAAAGTTTTTACGTTTTTTTGCCGAATTTGAAAATTACAAGAAAAGAACATCTAGAGAAAGGATAGAATTATTTAGTACTGCCAATAAAGAATTAATGTCAGTGCTTTTGCCAGTTTTAGACGATTTTGAAAGAGGTTTAAATGAAATGAGAAAAACCAAAGAGGAAGAAGTGCTGCAAGGGATGGAATTGATTAGCAATAAATTAAAAAATGCGTTGCTACAAAAAGGATTGAATATTATGGATGTTGATACAGGAGATGTGTTTGATGTTGAAAAACATGAGGCTATTACTCAAATTGCAGCTCCTTCAGAAGATTTGAAAGGGAAAATAATAGACGTTTTAGAGCAAGGATATAAATTAGGAGATAAAATAATTAGGTACCCAAAAGTAGTGATAGGGCAATAAAGAAAACATCATGAAGAAAGATTATTACGAAATATTGGGAATTGCAAAAAATGCCACACCTGCCGAAATAAAAAAGGCGTATCGAAGTAAGGCTATCAAATACCACCCAGATAAAAACCCTGGCAATAAAGAAGCAGAAGAAAAGTTTAAAAAAGCGGCTGAAGCGTATGAAATATTAAGTGACGAAAATAAAAAAGCACGTTATGATCAATATGGTCACGCGGCTTTTGAAGGTGCTGGTGGTGGACACGGAAGTGGACACATGAACATGGATGATATTTTTAGTCAGTTTGGAGATATTTTCGGAGGTGGTGGAAGTTTTGGAGGTTTTGGTGGTTTTAGTGGTGGCTCTAGAGGAAGAGCTCGTGTAAAAGGAAGTAATTTAAGAATTCGTGTAAAGTTAACGCTTGCTGAAATTGCGAACGGAGTAGAGAAAAAAGTAAAAGTTAGAAGAAAAGTAGTTGCTGAAGGCACATCATTCAAAACTTGTTCAACTTGTAATGGAAATGGACAGGTAATGAGAGTTACCAATACTATTTTAGGCAGAATGCAAACGGCAAGTACATGTCCAACCTGCCATGGAGCGGGTGAATCTATAGATAAAAGAGGAAAAGGTTCTGATGCTAACGGTATGGACCATGCTGAAGAAACAGTTTCAATTAAAATACCTGCAGGAGTTTCTGAAGGAGTTCAGTTAAAAGTAAATGGAAAAGGAAATGCCGCACCTGGCACGCATGCGATTGATGGAGATTTAATAGTTGTTATTGAAGAAGAAATTCACGAAACACTTAAAAGAGAAGGAACTAATTTACATTTTGATTTGTATGCAAATTTAGCTGAAGTTGTTTTAGGTGCAACTAAAAATATTGATACTGTTTCTGGAAAAGTTAAAATTAAACTTGAACCGGGAACACAATCTGGAAAAATTTTAAGATTAAGAGGAAAAGGCTTACCAAGTTTAGATCAATATGGAAATGGAGATTTATTGGTACACGTAAATGTTTGGACACCACAAAGTTTGTCGAAAGAACAAAAAGAATTTTTTGAGAAAAATATAAATGATGAGAATTTCGTTCCAAATCCTTCTAAATTTGACAAATCTTTTTTTGAAAAGGTAAAGGACATGTTTCAGTAAAAAATATTTTTTTATTTAAATTAAAAAAGTATCTTTGAGAAGTTGTTAGATTAATTCTAACACACTTTTTCTTTTTCATAGCAATTTTCCCACTCATCTAATGAGTGGGTTTTTTATTTAATTATATGTACATTTGCAGCCGTAAGTAGGTCGTCTTATCGCTTCATTTTAATGAAGAGGAAAGTCCGGACACCAAAGAGTAGCATAGCGGATAACATCCGTCCAGCGTAAGTTGAGGACAAGTGCAACAGAAAGCAAGTACAGTTCGGCTGTAGTGAAACCAGGTAAACTCTATGCGGTGAAATGCCATGTATATTGAAATTTTAAAGTTACTCGCTTTATTTCAAGGGGTAGGCAGTTGGAACCTTAGAGTAATTTAAGGTCTAGATAAATGATAAGAATTTCTTTTGAAGTACAAAATCCGGCTTATAGACCTACTTATTTTTTAAATTGTTATGAATGAATTCTAATCAAATTAACAGAATTTTCGGATTGGATTTAATTAGAGCTGTTGCAATTCTATTGGTTGTAATGTCACATGCCACATTGTTACTGTTTCCTTATTCTGAACATGCGATTGTAATATTGATTAAAATTTTAGGAGTAATTGGTGTAGATTTATTTTTTGTTTTAAGTGGATTTTTAATAGGAGGAATTCTTTTAAAACAAATTGATCAAAACAAAACAAGATTATCAGATTTATTTCGATTTTGGAAACGAAGGTAGTTGAGAACGCTACCTAATTATTATCTTATTTTATTGTTGAATGTAATAATTTTATTGTTATTGGATAAAAATATACCAAAAGAGATCTTATTATATTTACCTTTTTTTCAAAATTTTTCAACCCCACATCCCGATTTTTTCACAGAAGATTGGAGTTTATCCATTGAAGAATATGCTTACTTAGTACTACCTTTTTCATTATTTATGAGTTTTAAGTTGTTAAAAAGAATAGACAAAAAAAGAATTTTTATTTGGGTTACATTCTTGTTAATTTTAGGTTTTACCGCATTAAAAGTTAAGTATTATTTACATGCAAATAGTGCTTCAGATAGCGATTGGAGTTCCTCTTTTAGAAAAGTAGTTATATTTAGAGTTGATTCCATTTATATTGGCTTTTTACTGGTTTATGCTATCCGAAAATGGACAAATTTTCTTCATAAACATAAAATTGTATTATTTATTTTTGGATTACTATTATTTTTTCTTGTTCACCTTTCAATCTTCAATTTTAAGCTAGTTCCAGAAATAAATCTAGGTTTTTATGTGTTTGTATATCTTCAAGTTGTAATTTTAAGTTTAGCACTATTGTTTCCTTATTTGTACGCATTAAATTATTCAGGGGTTTTATTAAAACCTGTAAAATTTATAAGTGTGCATTCCTATTCGATTTACTTAGTAAACTATTCCATTGTATTTCTTGGGTTACGGGAATTTTTTGATAGTATTAATTTTTCTTTTCTTCAAAAGTTTGGCCTAATTTTATTGTTTTTAAGTTGCACCATGTTTTTTTTCAATACTGCTTTATAAGTATTTTGAATTACCCATATTAAATTATAGAAATAGAAAATACTAGGAATAGGTGGATGGATCTACACATTTTAAGGTACTATTTAATTGATTTTTGTGATAAACATTATTTAACTAAAATAAAAAATTTATCATTTTATCAAAAAAACAAGAGTTTTTCTTCAAAATATTACATTATTGAAAAAAAAAGATATCTCAAAAATGCTATTAAAAAAATAAGGTGCATATTAAAGGTATTTAATCAATGAAAAAAACCTTTTTTGTACCTTCGTCAAATAAAATTAATTTAAAAATATAGAAATATGGCTTTTGATATAGAAATGATTAAAAGTGTGTATAATAGAATGGCAGAAAGAGTTGATGCTGCAAAAACTGTTGTAGGAAAACCACTAACTTTAGCTGAAAAAATATTATACAATCATTTATGGGAAGGTACTCCTACAGCTGCTTTTGGTAGAGGTAAAGATTATGTAGATTTCGCACCAGATAGAATTGCTTGTCAAGATGCAACAGCTCAAATGGCATTATTACAATTTATGCAAGCAGGTAAAAATAAAGTTGCAGTTCCAACAACTGTGCATTGCGATCATTTAATTCAAGCTAAAATTGGTGCAGATGTAGATTTGCAAAATGCTCTTAATGGTAGTAGTGAAGTATTTAATTTTTTAGCCTCAGTTTCCAATAAATATGGAATTGGATTTTGGAAACCAGGTGCCGGAATTATTCATCAAGTTGTATTGGAAAATTACGCATTCCCCGGTGGTATGATGATTGGTACAGATTCGCACACCGTAAATGCTGGCGGATTAGGTATGATTGCTATTGGTGTTGGAGGTGCAGATGCGGTTGATGTGATGGCAGGTATGGCTTGGGAGCTAAAATTTCCTAAATTAATAGGTGTTAAATTAACAGGTAAATTATCTGGTTGGACTTCTTCAAAAGATGTTATTTTAAAAGTTGCTGGTATTTTAACCGTAAAAGGAGGAACAGGTTGTATTGTAGAATATTTTGGTGAAGGCGCAAAAGCTTTATCAGCAACTGGAAAAGGAACAATTTGTAATATGGGTGCCGAAATTGGAGCAACTACTTCAACTTTTGGATATGACACATCAATAGAACGCTATTTACGCGCTACGGATAGAAATGAAGTTGCAGATGAAGCAAATAAAATAGCTTCCTATTTAACAGGTGATGATGAAGTATATGCAAATCCAACTCAATATTTCGACCAAGTAATTGAAATTAATTTGTCAGATTTAAAACCACATATTAATGGTCCATTTACACCAGATTTAGCAACACAAGTGGGTGAAATGACAGAGAAAGCAACAAAAAATGATTGGCCTTTAAAGGTGGATTGGGGATTGATAGGTTCTTGTACAAATTCATCGTATGAAGATTTATCTAGAGCAGCTTCTGTTGCAAAACAAGCTTTAGATAAAAATTTAATAGTAAAAGCAGAATTTGGTATCAATCCAGGTTCTGAACAAGTGCGATATACTGCAGATAGAGATGGCTTGTTACATATTTTTGAAAGTTTAAATGCGAAAATTTTTACCAATGCTTGCGGACCATGTATTGGTCAGTGGGCAAGAGAAGGGGCCGATAAACAAGAAAAAAATTCGATTATACATTCGTTTAATAGAAATTTTTCAAAAAGAGCTGATGGAAACCCAAACACTCATGCATTTGTGGCTTCTCCAGAAATGGTTGCAGCCATTGCAATTAGTGGAAGGTTAGATTTTAATCCAATAACGGATAAATTAATCAATCAAAATGGAGAAGAAGTCTCTTTCGATGAGCCAACTGGTTTTGAATTACCGCCAAAGGGTTTTGATGTTAAAGATCCAGGGTTTGTTGCACCATTTGCAGATGGTTCAAAAGTAGAAGTTATTGTAAATTCAAATTCTGATAGATTACAACTCTTGGATCCATTCAAGCCAATTTCCAATGAAATTAAGGGAGCCAAGATATTAATAAAAGCCTTTGGGAAGTGCACAACAGACCATATTTCTATGGCAGGGCCTTGGTTAAAATATAGAGGACATTTAGACAATATTTCTAACAATTGCTTAATTGGCGCTGTAAATGCATTTACCACTGAAACAAATTCTGTTAAAAATCAATTGACTGGAGTTTATGGACCTGTGCCAGATGTTGCAAGGTATTATAAAGCGGCTGGAATTTATTCGATTGTTTTTGGAGACCATAATTATGGCGAAGGTTCATCTAGAGAACATGCCGCCATGGAACCGCGTCATTTAGGTGTTGCTGCTGTAATTGTGAAGTCATTTGCTAGAATTCACGAAACTAATTTAAAAAAACAAGGTATGTTAGGATTAACTTTTGCGAATGAAGCTGATTATGATTTAATTAAAGAAGATGATACGATAAATTTCTTAGATTTAAATGAATTTGCCCCTAATAAAAAATTAACTATTGAACTTGTTCATTCAAATGGTTCTAAAGAAATAATTAAATTGAACCATAGCTATAATGAAGGTCAAATAGAATGGTTTAAAGAAGGGTCTGCATTAAATTTAATTAAAAAGCAGAACGGTTTTTAATATTTAGATTTTTTTTTGTAAATATTTTAAAGAGAGGTAATTTTACCTCTCTTTTTTATTCTTTTAAATTTTAATTAAGTTCAATTTTTTGATTGTGAGTTACTTATTATATTGGAAAATATATTAATATTTAAATTGAAATTATAAATTTTATCATTTTTTTTTTGTAATTTTTGACTTTTAAATAATCACCATGAAAATATATCATGTTAGTGCAGAGTGCTACCCAATTGCTAAAGTTGGCGGGCTTGCAGATGTGGTTGGTTCATTACCAAAATATCAAAAAAGTTCAACTATTGTCTCACAGGTTGTTATGCCATTTTATAACAACGACTTTCGGAGAAATAATAAATTTTCAGTACTTCATGAATCGAAAATCACAATAGGCGATTCAGATTTTGAATGTAGGATATTAACCCTTAAAAACAACAATCTAGGGTTTGATTTATTTTTGGTAGATGTGCCAAAGCTATTATTTAAAGATTTTGTATATTCTAACAACGATACCATTCGTTTTTTGGCTTTTCAAATAGGATTTTTAGATTGGATGCTAACACAGAATGAAAAACCTTCCATAATACATTGTCATGACCATCATACAGGTCTTATTCCTTTTATGATGACCCAGTCATACAAATACCAATCACTTAAAAACATTCCTACAGTTTTAACAATTCATAATGCTCAATACCAAGGATGGTTTTCACATGATATTATTAATGTGATTCCAGAATTTAATTTTGCTAAAGTAGGATTATTAGATTGGGGTGGAGTTATCAATCCTTTGGCTGCTGCAATTAAATGTGCTTGGCGGGTAACAACGGTATCTCCAAGTTATATGGAAGAATTAAAAATAAAAGCAAATGGTTTGGAAAATTTATTAAACCATGAAAGCAAAAAATGTGTTGGAATTTTAAATGGAATAGATACTGAGGTATGGAATCCTGAAAATGATTCTTATATTGTTAAAAATTATAAATCCAGCACAATTCAATCTGGTAAAAAAACAAATAAAAAGTGGCTTTGCAAACATTTTAATTTAGATGAAAAAAAACCAATGGTTGCCTTTATTGGAAGGTTGGTTGGAGAAAAAGGGTCTGATTTGTTCCCAGTTTCTTTTAGAAATATACTAAAGGAAAAATCTTGCACCATTTTATTGTTAGGCTCAGGGCATAAGGAAATTGAAGATGAATTAAAGGCATTAAAACCCAATTTTATAAGAGAATACAATGTATTTATTGGGTATGATGAAAAATTATCCCATATTATTTATGCTGGTGCAGATTTTTTATTAATGCCTTCAAGAGTTGAACCTTGTGGATTAAATCAAATGTATTCATTACGTTATGGAACCGTTCCAATTGTTCGAAATGTGGGTGGATTGAAAGATACCATTACCGATATTGACCAAATTGGTGGATTTGGAATTTGCCATGAAAGAACTACGGTACAGCAGATAGTTGATGCCGTTGGTAGGAGTATTAAATTATTTAATGATGACCCGAAATTTAAAAAAATAAGAAAAAAAATAATGAGTATAGATCACTCTTGGAGTGCTTCAGCAAATGAATACATTAAATTATACAAATCTCTTAAATAGATAATTATGATAGGTAATAAAGTTTTAGCAATTATATTGGGTGGTGGACAAGGTTCAAGATTACATCCACTAACACAAACCAGATCTAAACCTGCGGTACCAATTGCTGGGAAGTATAGATTAGTTGATATTCCTATATCAAATTGTATTAATTCAGATATCAAAAGAATGTTTGTTTTAACACAATTTAACTCAGCATCTTTAAACAGACACATTAAAAATACATATCATTTTAGTTTTTTTAGCTCTGCATTTGTTGATGTTTTAGCAGCTGAACAAACTCCTGAAAATAGTACCTGGTTTCAAGGTACTGCAGATGCGGTGAGACAAAGTATGCACCATTTTTTAAATCATGATTTTGATTATGCTTTAATATTATCTGGAGATCAATTGTATCAGATGGATTTTGAAGAAATGGTTGAAAAACATATTAAAAAGAAAGCTGCTATTTCTATCGCAACCATACCAGTAAATGCAAAAGATGCTACATCATTTGGTATATTAAAAACAAATAGCAAAAATGATATTACTTCTTTTATTGAAAAACCAGCTGCTGCATTATTGCCTGATTGGTCTTCAGAAGTAAGTGATGAAATGAAAGCAGAAGGGCGTATTTATCTTGCTTCTATGGGTATTTATATTTTTAATAGAGATCTGCTTATTGAGTTAATGAGTAATCCTAATACCAATGATTTCGGTAAAGAAATAATTCCTCAAGCTATTGATAAACATAAAGTTATAAGTCATCAGTACGAAGGTTACTGGACAGATATAGGTAATATAGATTCTTTCTTTGAAGCTAATTTAGGGTTAACAGATGATTTTCCACAATTTGATTTATACAATGTTTCCAAACGTATTTATACACATGCCAGAATGTTGCCTACAACCAAAATTTCAGGAACCATTTTAGAAAAAACTGTAATTGCAGATGGTTGTATTATAAATGCAGGTAAAATAGAACACTCAGTTATTGGAATTCGATCTCGAATTGATAAGGAATCTACCGTTATTAATACATATATGATGGGAAGTGATTTTTATCAGCCTTTAAAAGAAATAGTAGATTCAAGTGTAGTTTCAATGGGAATTGGAGCTCGTTGTTTTATTAAAAATGCAATTTTAGATAAAAATTGTTGCATTGGTGATGATGTTAGAATTAATGGAGGAAAACATTTAGAAGATACAGAAAGTGATACTTATGTTATAAGAGATGGCATTGTTGTAGTTAAAAAAGGCGCAATAATTCCAAACGGATTTACAATTTAATATGGCTAACGTTCAAGTATATAGTTTATTTACAGATTTTGACATAAATTTATTTAAGGCAGGGAAACATTTTAGACTATATGAGAAATTTGGTTCTCATATAGTTACAGTTAATAACATTTCTGGAACTTATTTTGCAGTTTGGGCTCCAACAGCTAAACAAGTATCAGTAATAGGAGACTTTAATTATTGGTCAGATGGTGAACATCAATTAAATGTTCGTTGGGATTCTTCCGGAATATGGGAAGGATTTATCCCATTTGTTAAAAAGGGGACTTCTTATAAATATAAAATTCATTCAGAAAAAGACAATTATATTTCTGAAAAGGCAGATCCATATGCACGCAGATGTGAACATCCACCTAAAACTGCATCAATTGTTTGGGAAGATTCTTATAAGTGGAAAGACTCTAATTGGTTAAAAACAAGAAAGAAACATAATGCGTTAGACGCACCATATTCAGTTTATGAAGTTCATTTAGGCTCATGGAAAAAACATTTGGAAGAAAATCGTTTTCTATCTTATGTTGAATTAGCCAATGATTTGGTAAACTATGTAAAAGAAATGAATTTTACACATGTAGAATTGATGCCAATTATGGAATTTCCTTATGATCCTTCTTGGGGATATCAAATTACAGGATATTTTGCCCCAACTTCCCGATTTGGGTACCCCGATGAATTTAAGTATTTAGTAGATAAATTGCATCAAAATGACATTGGAATTATTTTAGATTGGGTTCCATCTCATTTTCCAGAAGATGCACACGGATTAGGTTTTTTTGACGGTTCTAATTTATACGAACATCCCGATAAAAGAAAAGGATATCATCCAGATTGGAAAAGTTTAATTTTTAATTATGGAAGAAATGAAGTCCGTTCCTTTTTAATCAGTAATGCACTATTTTGGTTAGACCAATACCATGCCGATGGTTTGCGGGTTGATGCCGTTGCCTCCATGTTATTTTTAGATTATTCTCGCGAGGATGGTGAATGGGAACCAAATATATATGGAGGAAAAGAAAATTTAGATGCGGTTTCATTTTTCAAAGAATTGAATGAAGAAGTATATAAATCATTTCCTGATGTGCAAACAATTGCTGAAGAATCTACTGCATTTCCAATGGTTTCAAAACCAACTACAATGGGTGGTTTAGGGTTTGGAATGAAATGGATGATGGGTTGGATGCATGATACTTTAGAATATTTTTCTAAAGATTCAATTTACAGAAAATACCATCAAAATGAAATAACATTTAGTTTAGCCTACGCCTTTACTGAAAATTTCATGTTACCACTTTCTCATGATGAAGTTGTTTATGGTAAAAAATCAATTTTAGGACGTATGCCTGGTGACGAGTGGCAACGATTTGCTAACCTTAGATTAATGTATGGTTATATGTTTACACATCCAGGCACAAAATTATTATTTATGGGAAGTGAGTTTGGACAATATGAAGAATGGGATTTTGAAACAAGTTTAGATTGGAATTTACTCAATTTCTATCCACATATAAACACTCAAAATTATTTTAAAGCATTAAATTTGTTTTATAGATCTGAACCAGCATTGTATGAAAAAGGTTTTAGCAATGAAGGTTTCGAATGGATTAGTTATGATGATACTGAAAATTCTGTAATTTCCTATATTAGAAAAGGAAACCAAATAGAAAATGATGTATTGGTTATTTGCAATTTTACCCCTTCTTCTATAACAGCTTATAATGTAGGAATTCCAATAAATGGAACTCTTATTGAAGTTTTTAACAGTGATTCTGAAATATACGGAGGAGGTGGGTTTATAAATAAAAATGAATTAAAAATAAAAGAGATACCATACCATTCTAAACTCTTTTCAGCTGAAGTTAAACTTGCGTCATTAGCAATTACTATTTTTAAATTTAAATAAAACTTATAAAAAAAGGATAATTTAAGTGTAAAAATGTATTTAAATTAAAAAAACATAGATTTTTTTGCTAAAAAAATACCTATTAAAAACAAGAAATTTAGTACGTTTGCACCTTGTTTTAAATACAAGTAAATGATTTTAAATACTGAATTAGAGCTTAAAGGAAATTTATTTCCAACTAAAATAATATCATACAAAAAAGATGTAGATACACTTTATTTTACAAGCGAAAATGGAGTTGTATTGCAAATTACAGTGCAACGGGATAGTATTTTTCGTTTTAGATTTACAACAACTTCTATTTTTGAAAACGATTTCTCTTATGCCATTACAAAGTATGCGAGTAGAGGATTTAATCAGTTAGACATTACTGAAAATGAGAAATATTACTGTATTCAAACTTCAAAAATAATATGTAAAGTCTCAAAATTGGATATGCGTATCTCTTTATTTGATGCTGTTGATAATTATTTAATTTGTGAAGATGAGTTGGGTTTTCATTGGGAAGAGAGTCATGAAAATGGTGGTGACATTGTTAAAATGTCAAAAATGTCTCAAATTGGTGAAAGCTATTATGGTTTGGGCGATAAACCTGTTCAAAATAATTTAAAAGGAAAAAGATTTGAAAATTGGGTAACAGATTCTTATGCCTATGGTAGAGATACAGACCCTATTTATAAAGCCATTCCTTTTTATGTAGGGCTTCACGATAAAAAAGCGTACGGAATTTTCTTTGATAATACCTTTAGATCTTTTTTTGATTTTTGTCATGAGCGAAGAAACGTCACTAGTTTTTGGGCTCAGGGAGGAGAAATGAATTATTATTTTATGTACGGGCCAAATATGGTAGATGTTGTTGCCAATTATACAGATCTGACTGGAAGGCCACATCAATTGCCCCCTCTGTGGGCTTTGGGTTATCATCAATGTAAGTGGAGTTATTATCCAGAAAGTAAGGTAAAAGAAATTACCAATACGTTTAGAGAGTTAAAAATACCTTGTGATGCCATTTATTTGGATATAGATTATATGGAGGGATTTAGGTGCTTTACTTGGAATAAGAAGTATTTCCCAGATCCTAAAAGAATGGTTAAAGAACTTTTAGATAATGGTTTTAAAACTATAGCTATAATTGACCCCGGCATAAAAATTGACAAAGATTATAGCGTTTTTAAAGAAGCTCTCGACAAAGATTATTTTTGTAAAAGAGCAGACGGTCCTTATATGAAAGGTAAAGTTTGGCCAGGAGAATGTTATTTTCCAGATTTTACAAATCCTAAAGTAAGAGAATGGTGGGCAGGTTTATTTAAAGAATTAATTGAAGATATTGGTGTAAAGGGTGTTTGGAATGACATGAACGAGCCAGCCGTTATGGACGTTCCTGGTAAAACATTTCCAGATGACGTAAGGCATGATTATGATGGGAACCATTGTAGCCATAGAAAAGCACATAATATATATGGAATGCAAATGGCGAGAGCTACCTATCACGGATTAAAAAAGTTTTCGTATCCAAAAAGACCTTTTGTAATTACAAGAGCCGCATACGCTGGAACTCAACGATATACATCCACTTGGACAGGTGATAATGTAGCTACTTGGGAACATTTATCTATTGCAAATGCACAGGCACAACGAATGTGCATGTCCGGATTTTCATTTGTGGGTTCAGATATTGGCGGATTTGCAGAACAGCCCAACGGGGAACTTTATGCACGCTGGATTCAATTGGGAATTTTTCACCCGTTTTGCAGAACGCATTCATCCGGCGACCATGGTGACCAGGAACCTTGGGCTTTTGGCGATAACATTACTGATATTGTAAGAAAATTCATTGAAATCAGGTACCAATTGTTGCCTTATTTATATACGGCATTTTGGCGTTATGCAACAGAAGGGATTCCTATTTTGAAATCTTTGGTTTTATATGACCAAGCCGACGCACATACGCATTATAGGAACGATGAATTTATTTTTGGGGAAAAAATATTGGCCTGTCCAATTACCGAGCCAAATGCCAAAGGAAGAAGAATGTATGTGCCTGAAGGAAATTGGTATAATTTCTGGGACAATTCCTTGATAAAAGGAGGAAATGAAGTTTGGGTTGATGCCGATTTGGACAGTATGCCAATTTTTGTGAAAGAAGGCGCCATAATCCCAAAATATCCCATTCAGCAATATGTAGGGGAAAAACAAATAGGGGAACTTCATTTAGATGTCTTTTTTAAATTCGGACAAGAAAAATCCCAGGTTTATGAGGATGCAGAAGATGGATTCGATTACAAAAAGGGAAGATTTAGCTTGAGAAACTTTAATTTATTGGGCAAAGAAGATTCCTTGACCATTCAACAATTTAGATCAGGAAAATTTATTACTTCGTATGAAACTTTTGAAATTAATTTAATTGGATTGCCCTTTGAAATCAGAAAAGTAGAAGTTGATAATGTTAAAATTGATTTGAGTTCCAGTCTTAAAGGAAATGTTTTGGTAATTTCAAAGGAATTTACTGAGCTTCATATTATTGGTAAAAAAACAATTCTTATTTAACTGTTTTACTCTATTACCTCAAGAAAAAAGCTCCTCAAAACGAGGAGCTTTTTAATTTATAAAATGGACTTACTGAAAGCTTTAATTTCTAAAAAACACAATAGAAATCATAAGGACATTACTTACTGAAATACCGTTTTCAAAAGCAGGTTTCCAATTTGGCATATTCTCAACAACTCTTTTTGCTTCTTTATTAAGTATTTTGTTAACGCCTTCAACTATATTTACATCAGAAATTTCACCATCTACTTCAACTTTAAAACTTACAATTACCTTTCCTCTTATACTCGAATTATTTGAATTTCTTGGGTATTTAAGGTTTTTGCTTAAATACTTGGCTAACTCTTTATGACCGCCTTGAAATTCAGGTTGAGAATTTATGATTTTTGAAGCTAAAGGAAGCTCTATAACACTTGAATTTGCATTATCCTTTATATTTAATATTGTATTTTGTGCATTGATTTGTGTAGTTAAAAAAATCAGAATTATTAGAATTGAAGTAGTTTTCATATTTTTTTATAACTATAACCTTTTCACGAGTTAAATTATTTCGCTTAAAATAATTACTGCAAAAATACGCTATAATAGTTGTTAATTGAATTGATAAATATCATATTAACCTGTTCTATTTGAATGTTTTTTGTGCAGTAAAACGAAACGAAAATCACTCGAAGTAACGAAAAATCATCGTTAAAAATTAATTGCATTCAACCCTTCATATTAATATATTTTAAATTGTTTTTTGAAAGTCCAATTTTCTTAAAAATGAAAAACCCGTAAACAAAATATCTTTACGGGTTTTAAATATTCAAAATTTAATCTTCTATTTTGAAGACTTTTTATTTAGTTATTATTTTAATATAAAATTCAATCTTGCAAAAAGAAAACGACCTCCAATACCAAATTGTTGCGCTCTTCTTGACCAGTCAAATCTACCATCACTTCTATTGTTTTGGTCAAGAGGCACATCAGGCTGCAAATCTTGGGTAGCTCTATCTGGATAAATGTCAAACAAGTTATTTGCGCCGACTGTAATTGTTGTGCTCTCAGACATTTTATATCCAAATGATAAATCAGTTACCAATTTAGATCCAAAAACTTGTTGGTTGGCAACAGTTGTAGTTGCTTCTGTAACTTCACCAAACCAAACATTTCTTAAAAACACATTAAATTTATCAGTCGTTAAACTGTTCGATAAATTAATTTTTGTTCTAGGCACAGCTTCTTCCAAATATACCCTGCTGTCTTCAGGAAAATATGTTCCCACTAAGCCTGCATTAATTAAAACATCAGAGGCTTTAATGTCGCCAACTTTTATTGTTTTAGAAAAAGTACCTGATAAGTCAGATTTTAACTTAGCATTAGTTCCTATCAAAGCATCATGCGTTATTACAATATCAATCCCTTTTGATTCTGTATCAATTGCATTTGCGAAAAATGAAGCAGCTGATGCATTTGCCTTAGCTAATTCTGCCGCAATGGCAGCTCCACCAAATTGCCCAGTATATACAACTCTATCATCAATTCCTACCCAATAGCCATCAACAGTAAATGTTAAATGAGCGTCAGGTAATTTAGAGGTAAATCCTAAACTAACGCTTTTTGAGGTTTCTTCTTTTAATTGAGGAATACCTAATATTTTTGCAGGTCTGCTGTCATTGGCAAATGTACCAACTTCTACAGGGTTACCTAAGTTATTAAAAATTGTGGAGGTAGAATTGAAATTCAATTGGTGTAATGAAGGCGCTCTAAAACCAGTATTTAATGCGGCTCTAACATTGGTGTTTTCACCTGCTTTTATTCTAGTGGCAACTTTAAAATTTAAAGTAGAACCAAAATCAGAATAATCTTCATAACGCAAGGCACCACTTAATAATAAATTTTCAGTAACATCGGCTTCCAAATCAAAATATCCAGCAACGCTGCTTCTTCCGCGAGATAATTCGTTGGCAGGGCTAAATCCAGGGAAAACTTGAGCTCCACCAGGTCTTGAGTTTCCAAAGAAATCTTTTGATGGAACTTGTGTAGATAAAGTAATGGCTTGTCCATCAGCAGTATATTGTGCGTAAGAAGGTTGTTCCCCTGCAATAATATCATAATTTTCTATTCGATATTCAGCACCAAAAGCTACGTTTAAACCAGCCATTGTATCATCAAAAAACTGGCTAATGTCTAGATTAGTAGTGTTTTGTGCAAATGAAAATCCACCTGCATCAAAAAGTGTAGGCGAAGTATTTTGCATAGAAGCATTGAATGTATTTCCAATAGTGTACATAAATGCATTTTTTCCCCAAGTATTGCTAAAATCAACATCCCATTCAGAAACTTTACCTTTGATACCAACAGAGAAGGATTTATCTGAAATATTAGAATTGATTTCAGGTAAAAATCCATTGATATAAGCTGGAGTATAAGTTCTGCTTTGGTTTGGTAATCTATAAAATCCTGCAGAATTACCTGTTCTTGAACTCATACCTGCAAAAGAGTATAATTCTGTTCCTTTTTCATCTAAAGGAAGGGATAAGTTAGCAAAGAAACGACCACCTCTTAATGATGACTGACCAACTCTCATATTAAAATCACTTCTTTCCAATCCGCGTGCCGTTAATTCAGCAGCAGTATTATCAGCTCCTAAGATAGTTCGTAATTCTGCTTTTGTAGCACTTGGGCTTAAACCAAAACCAGCTGCATTACCATATTGAATTACGTCTGCAACATTATCATCCAATAATTTAGACAAATCATACCCGGCATTATTTGCAAATCTTTCAACAGTATTATATTTGTTAAAGATAGTACCTTCCCATTCTTTCATTCTGCTGTAGTCTTCTCTAACGTCAAAATCTCCTGTAAAGTTTATAAAACCACCTTTGTCACCTAATTGGAGCCCATAGTTTGCACTAACATTTGTTGTTTCTCCATCAACACCACCAGTTTGGTCATTTGCATTTTTAGTAAAATTTGCTCCGGTTGTAACATTTAGGTTTAACACATTAGTACTTCTTTTTAATACAATGTTAATAACACCTGCAATGGCATCTGAACCATATTGTGCAGCTGCACCGTCTCTTAAAACTTCAATACGTTCTATAGAGGCTGCTGGTATTGCATTTAAGTCGGTACCAACACTACCACGACCAAATGTACCATTCACATTTACCAATGATGAATTGTGTCTTCTTTTACCATTAATCAATACCAAAACTTGATCAGGGCCCAAACCTCTTAAAGAAGCTGGGTCTATATGGTCTGTACCATCAGAAATAGTTTGGGTGTTCGACGTAAATGAAGGTGCCACATAATTCAATATTTGGTTTAAGTTAACTTGTGGTCCAGCTGTAATTAGTTCAGTAACATCAATAATATCAACAGGTACTGAAGTGTCAACTGCTGTTCTGTTTGGATTTCTCGACCCAACGACTAACACTTCCTTTAGTGCTACTCCAGAAACCAAGACGATATTAAATATTTTTGTGCCGTCCATTTGTAATTTTTTTTCATTATACCCTACATATGAAAAAATAAGGTTTTCAGTACTTTGTACCATAACTGCATATTTACCATCAAAATCAGTCGTAGTTCCTCTTGATGTTCCTTCAATGGTCACTGAAACACCTGGCATTGGCTGGTTATCTGAGTCTGTTACTTTCCCAGTGACTTGATACGATTGCGCAAATATAGCGACCGTAAAAAAAGAGAAAATCCCTAAAATAAATTGTTTTTTTGAATTCATGTTTTTGTTGTTTTGTTAATTAATTTGGGAAATATATAACAAAAATTTAACAACTAATAAATAATCATGCATTTTTTGGCACATATAAAGCAAAATGTGATGAATATCATTTTTTATTGAATAATTTTATTTTTAATTCATAAAAGTGATTTTATGATGAATATCTTGATTTATTAGTTGTTTATTAGTGATTTTAAAATTGATGTAAATTGAGAGCAGTTTATTTTTATACAATTATGTATATTTGACTTCTAAAAATCTAAAAAATTAAATAGAAAATAAAAAATGAAACTTTTAGAAAATAAAACAGCATTAATAACAGGAGCAACAAGAGGAATTGGTAAAGGAATTGCAGTTACTTTTGCCCAACAAGGCTCAAATGTAGCATTTACCTATAGTGCTTCAATTGAAGCTGCAATGGAATTAGAAAAAGAATTAGAATCTTATGGAGTAAAAGCTAAAGGCTATCAATCTAATGCCGCAAATTATGATGCAGCTCAAGAATTAGCTACTGAAGTTTTAAAAGAATTTGGAACAATAGATATTTTAGTAAATAATGCTGGAATTACAAAAGATAATTTGTTAATGCGTATTTCAGAAGAAGATTTTGATACTGTGATTGAAGTGAATCTAAAATCGGTTTTCAATTTAACTAAAGCGGTTATTAGACCCATGATGAAACAACGTTCAGGATCTATTATAAATATGAGTTCAGTTGTTGGATTAAAAGGAAATGCCGGCCAAGCAAATTATGCAGCTTCAAAAGCGGGAATTATAGGTTTTTCTAAATCAGTTGCCTTAGAATTAGGTTCAAGAAACATACGTAGTAATGTTATTGCACCAGGTTTTATTGAAACTGAAATGACTGCAAGTTTGCCTGCAGATACCATAAAAGGTTGGACAGATGCTATTCCATTAAAAAGAGGTGGAACACCTGAGGATATTGCAAATGCATGTGTGTTTTTAGCTTCAGATTTGAGTTCATATATTACTGGTCAAACTTTAAGTGTTGATGGAGGGATGCTTACTTAAAAATATTTTTTTAACAATTGATATAATTTTTCAAAACAAACAATGGGATTAGCAACTGTTTTCCAAGTAATATTAGCTGTTTTAATTGCCTTGTTTGTTTCTTATTTTCAATATTTTCATAAAACAACTGGGGCTAAAAGTAATATTGCTTATTTATTGTCATTTTTAAGATTTTGCACTATTTTTTTAGTAATAATCTTATTGTTTAATCCTAGTATTGAATCGACATCATCTGAAATAACCAAGCCGAAATTACTAATTGTTGCTGATAATTCAGCTTCCATAAAATATTTTAAGAAAGAAGACGTAATTATAAATTTAATTACCTTATTTCAGAAGAATAAAAAATTAATAGATAAATTTGACATTCAATATTTCTCCTTCGGTTCTGGCATAAAATTGTTAGATTCTCTAAATTTTAAAGAATCACAAACCAATTTGTCAAAGCCATTCACTGAATTTCAATCAATCTATAAAAAAGGAATTAATCCAGTTGTTTTAATTTCTGATGGTAATCAAACCATCGGAAAAAGTATAGAACACATCAAATATTCCAGCCCTGTTTATTCATTGATTGTGGGTGATACCACTAAACTTGAAGATATTTCAATTTCTCAATTAAATATAAATCAAGTAACTTACATCAATAATAAATTTCCTATAGAATTGGTTGTGAATTATACTGGTTCAAAAATTATTTCAAAAAAAATTGAAATATTTTATAAAAATAAAAGCGTTTATTCAGATATTCTTCTTTTCAATGGTATAGATAATACCAAAACTGTTTCAATCTTTCTTAACGCGACAATGAAAGGAAATCAATTTTATACTGCAAAAATAGAGTCTCTTACTAATGAAAAAAATACACTTAACAATAGTAAAGAATTTAGCATCAATGTTATAGAAGATCAAACAAATATAATATTACTTTCTTCAATAAATCACCCCGATGTTGGAATGTTCAAAAAATCGATTGAAAGTTCAAAACAAAGAAAAGTAACTGTTTCATTAATAAAAGATTTTAAAGAAAATTTAAACAACTATCAATTAGTTATTTTATATCAGCCAAATTCGCAATTCAAGACAATATTTAATATTTTAGAAGATACCAAAAAAAATTATTTTATTATTACAGGGTTAAGTACAGATTGGACTTTTTTAAATGGAATTCAACCAAATTTTTCAAAAAAGAATGGTACTTCATCATCAATATATTTTGCTAGTTATAATAATTCCTATGCAACGTTTTTAAGTACTGATTTAGGTTTTGAAAAATTTCCACCTTTAGAAGACAATAGTGGCGATATTACTTTAAATAAAGAATCTCAAACACTTCTTTATCAAAAAGATATAAATTTAAATAATACTAAACCATTGGCTGTAACTATTGAAAATTCAGAGCAAAAAATAGGTGTTTTATTTGGAGAAAATTCTTGGAAATGGCGAATGGAAAGCTTCAAAAAAAATCAACATTTTGAAGAATTTGATACCTATTTTTCTAATTTATTTCAATACCTAGCTTCAAATTCTAATGCCACTAGATTACAAGTATTCAGTAATCCTTTTTATTATGGAAATGATCAACTAAAAATTTCAGCAATTTATTTGGATAATAATTATAATTTTGATTATAGAGCAAAATTATGGCTAAATTTAAGTAAAGTGGATGAAAAATTTGAAAAGCGAATTCCGTTCTCCTTATTTGAATCCAGATTTAATTTAGAATTACCCAATCTTCCATTTGGAATTTATAATTATTCTATAACAGTTGAAAATGAAGATGATTCATTTAATGGAACATTTAAAATAATTCCTTTTGAAGTTGAACATCAATTTGTAAATGCAAATGATGATGTATTGAAACAATTTTCAGAAAATACCGAAGGAAAACTCTTTTATGCAGATCAAATTGAAATGTTATTAAAAGAATTGGAGGAAGATAGTAGATTTAAAGGACTCCAATCAACCAAAACAGAAAATACACCATTAATAGATTGGAAGTGGTTATTGGGTTTATTACTGTTTTTTCTTAGTTTAGAATGGTTTACTAGAAAGTATTATGGTAAAATTTAATTTGCTAGACACACTGATAAAGTTAATCAATAGTTTAATTGATATTAGTTATAGTAATTTTAAATTATTGTAATTTTATATATTCACATTTACAAAATATTTTAATTATCTAATAAATTAACAGTGCAAAAAGCAATTGCTTATATATTAATAATAACCGTTTTACTTCAAAGTTTTAACGTTGAGTTCAATGATTATTATAAAATTCCAGCACTAGCAAGTCATTTTATAACACATTTAGAAAAAGGTGATTCTATTTCAGAATTTATCTCAATGCATTACGGTTCTTTAGAAAATTCACATAAAGAAGATCATAAAGAGCATCAGAACCTTCCATTTCAACACCATCAATTAGATTCTACATTTCAATTTAATTTTATAATAGTTACTAATTATATCGAATTTAAATATAATGACATAGTTATTACTGTTTCTAACTTTTTTTACAAAAATTCTTTTAAAAGTTTATTCCGTAAATTTATTTTTCAACCACCACAAAAGTAACATAGTTCTATTTTTTTATAATTAAATTTGAGTAGCATTAATCTGTTTCTCAATAATATACATTATTAATTAATTAAATTATGTTACAAAAAATAATTAAGATAAGTATTGAAAATAAATTGATCATTTTATTAATGACTGCTGCAATTTTCGGATTCGGTATATTTTCACTTACACAAATACCAATTGGGGCTGTACCTGATATTACAAATAATCAAGTACAGGTTATAACTACATCAAGAAATTTATCTACACAAGATGTAGAGCAATTTATAACTTATCCTGTAGAGCTTGAAATGGCAAATTTGCCAGGTGTTAAAGAAATTAGGTCAATTTCAAAATTTGGATTATCTGTGGTTACTATTGTTTTTGACGATGCCATTGGAACCTATTTACCTAGACAATTAATTGCTGAAAAAATTAAAACAGCAGCTGATAAAATTCCTGAAGGCTTTGGAACTCCAGAAATGGGTCCAATAACTACTGGTTTGGGTGAAATTTATCAATACATATTAGATACAAAACCAGGATTTAAAGATAAATATTCGGCAATGGAGCTAAGAACTATCCAAGATTGGGTCGTGAAACGTCAACTGTCTGGAATTCCTGGTGTCGTTGAAGTGAATACTTGGGGTGGTTTTTTAAAGCAATATGAAGTTGCTATAAATCCTGAGAAATTAAAATCAATGAATATAAAAGCCACTCAAATAATTGATGCTTTAGAAATGAATAATAGTGTTGCAGGTGGTGGTTATATTGAAAAAACAAATGAGAGTTTCTTTGTGCGAGGTGAAGGAATGATAAAATCTATAGAAGACATTGAAAATATTGTTATAAAAAATGTTGATGGAATCCCAATTTTAATTAAAGATGTTGCAGAAGTAAATTTTGGTTTTGCAAATCGGTTTGGTGCAATTACTGGAAATGGAGAAGGCGAGAAGGTATTAGGACAAGTAATGATGTTAAAAGACGGCGATTCAAATAAAGTTATTAAAGAAGTAAAAGAGCGCATTGCTGAAATTCAAAAAACATTGCCTGAAGGTGTTTTTATCAATGGTTTTTTAGAACGAAGTGAATTAATTGGAAAAACCACTTTTACGGTTGCTGAAAATCTAATTCTTGGAGTTCTCATCGTAATTTTTGTGGTAATACTATTATTAGGAAGTTTTCGCTCTGGCTTGGTTGTAGCTTCGGTAATTCCTTTGTCATTACTGTTTACATTATCTATGATGTACGTTTTTGGAGTTGATGCCAATTTAATGAGTTTAGGAGCCATAGATTTTGGTATTATAATAGATGGTGCCGTAATTATTGTCGAATTTATAGCCTTTAAAATTACCAGTAATAGAACAGAATTAATGCAGTTGTCTGAAAGCGACAGACAAGATAGTATTGATGAAATTACCTATAAGAGCAGTTCTAAAATGATGACTTCTGCAGTATTTGGACAACTTATAATTTTAATTGTATTTATTCCAATTTTGTCTTTAAGTGGTGTTGAAGGTAAAATGTTTAAACCAATGGCAATGGCATTTAGTTTTGCTCTAATTGGTGCCATGTTTTTATGTTTTACCTATGTTCCAGTTATTGCATCTATCTTTTTAAAACCTGAAAAAGTTTCTAAAAATAACATTTCACAACGTTTAATGAACTTCTTTTTGAATTTATATGAACCAACTATTAAATGGGCTTTACATCATAAAAACATTGTTATCATTTCATCTATAGCTTTGTTAATTGGAACTGGAGTATTATTTACAAGAATGGGAGGTGAGTTTATACCGACATTAGATGAAGGAGATTTTGTAATTCAGCCGGTTTTAAAAACGGGGACTTCATTATCAAGAACTGTAGAAATTACAACACAAATAGAGCAAATTTTATTAGATAACTTTCCTGAAGTTGATCAAGTGGTTTCTAGAATTGGTGCGGCTGAAGTACCTACAGATCCAATGTCAATGGAAGAAAGTGATGTTATTATAAAATTGAAACCGAAAGGTGAATGGGTTTCAGCAAACTCAAAAGATGAATTGGCAGATAAGTTTAAAGAAAAATTATCTATTATTCCTGGAGTAGATTTTGAATTCACACAACCTATTGAAATGCGTTTTAATGAGTTAATTACAGGTGTTAGGGCTGATGTTGCTATCAAAATATTTGGTGAGGATTTAGCAATATTGGCTAAAAAGGCTGATGAAATCAAAACTAAAATTGCAAATATTGAAGGAGCCGCAGATATAATAGTTGAAAAAATTGATGGATTGCCTCAAATGTCAGTTACTTATAATAGAAAAAAAGTAGCTCGTTACGGATTAAATATTCAAGATTTAAATCAGGTAGTTTCAATGGCTTTTGCAGGGCAAATAGTAGGAAATGTTTTTGAGGGCGAACGGAGATTTGATTTAGTGGTTCGTTTACAACCAGAATCTAGAAAAAATATTGATAATCTTAAAAATTTATATGTTGATGCTCCTTCTGGAGATAAAATTCCATTGCATGAATTAGCAACTATTGAATATACAAAAGGACCTGCAAAAATATCGAGAGATGATACTAAAAGACGGATTGTTATTGGAGTAAATGTTAGAAATAGGGATATGGAATCAGTGGTAAAAGATGTTCAGAAAATCATAGAAGATCAAGTTAAATTACCTGTTGGTTATACCATTTCTTATGGTGGACAATTTGAAAACTTAAATAGTGCAAAAGCACGATTAAAAGTAGCAGTACCAATTGCTTTATTGTTGATATTCATACTATTACATTTTGCATTTAAATCTATAAAAGAAGCATTGATGGTGTTTTCAGCAATTCCTTTATCGGCTATTGGTGGTGTACTTTTCTTATGGATTCGAGATTTACCATTTAGTATTTCTGCAGGTGTTGGTTTTATTGCATTATTTGGTATAGCGGTTTTAAATGGCATTGTACTTATTGAACATTTAAAAGAATTAAAAGAACATGGAATGGATGATGTAAATGAACGAATTTTAAAAGGTACCAAAGAACGACTACGGCCAGTTATTTTAACCGCAGCTGCAGCCGCTTTAGGATTTTTGCCTATGGCAATTTCAACCAATGCTGGAGCCGAAGTTCAGAGACCGTTAGCTACAGTCGTAATTGGAGGTTTAATATCAGCTACAATATTAACGCTAGTTGTTTTACCCGTATTATATGCAATTTTTGACACAAAAGAATTCAAAATAAAAAGGAAAAAGAAATTCAAACCAACTATTATTTTGTTGTTTCTTTTAGTTCCAGTTGTTGGATTTTCACAAGAAAAAACACTGACTTTAGAAGAATCAATTTCTAATGCAATTGACAATAATAAGGAGCTTTTAATTAAAAGAATGGAAGTTTCTAAAAATACCAAACTTATTGGTGCTGCGTTCGATATTCCAAAAACTCATTTTTATTATTTAAATGATGAAACCAATTTAGGAATAGACGGAAAGCCTTTCGAAACCTATGGAATTGAACAATTAATAGAGTTTCCTACAGTATATTTTGCTAAAAGAAAAGTTGGTAAAATAAATGCAACTATGGAAGAGATAAGCTACACTATTGCTAAAAATAAATTAGAAAAAGAAGTTTCAAAGCAATACTATACGATTGCTTACTTAAATGCTAAAAAAGTGTACTTAAAACAAGTTGATAGTTTGTATGAAACCTTTTCTTACGCTGCAAAACGTAAATTCGAATTAGGAGAGTCAAATTATTTAGAAATGATTACAGCGCAATCTAAGCATAGACAGTTTAAAGTAGCTATAGCTCAGCTTGAAAATGATATAAATTTGGCGTATGAATCTTTAAATTTATTGCTTCAAACAGATGAAAAAATAAAAGTTCAACCTTTTGAATTAAAAAAGGTTACAGTAAATGATATTGATTTAGGCACTAATTCTATAATTACTTATTATAAGGAAAACAGTAGATTGTTGAAAGCTGTGAATTCTCTCGAAGCTCAAAAGCTTTTACCCGATTTAAGTTTTAATTATTTCTCTAGTAAGGATATAGCTGCAAATGTCTCTGTAAATAGTTACCAAGCAGGGATTTCAATCCCACTATTTTTCTTTGGGAAAGCATCTAAAATGGCTGCAACTAAAATAGATAAAGATATTGCAAATGAGCGCATTATAGATGTAAACGTAAAGTTAAAAGCAACGTATTATTTACTTTTAGAAGAACTAAAAAGAACAGAGGTAGAATTAAATTACTTTTATGAAAGTGGTGAAAAATTAGCTTCTGAAATTTTAAAAACAGCTTCAATTAGCTATAAAAGTGGTGAGATAGATTTCTTTCAATACATACAAAGTATCGAAAACTCGAGTCAAATAAAAATTAATTATATAACTACTTTAAACAATTACAATCAAATTGTTTTAAACATAAATTATTTAAACTTATAATAGATAATAATGAAAAAATATAACATAAACATAGTACTATTTATTGGGTTTTTAGCATTATTTAGTGCTTGTAACTCATCGGAAAAAGCGGAAGTTATTCCACAAGAAAAAGACACTTCTTCAACTATTGAAATTACAACAGCCCAATTTAAAAGTGCAAAAATGGAACTTGGTAGTGTATCAACTCAAAGTTTTATTGAAAGTATAAAAATCAATGGTTTAATTGATGTTCCGCCAGCAAATAGAGCAATGGTTAGTGCTGTAATGGGCGGATATATTAAAAAAATCCCTTTACTAATAGGTGATAATGTACAAAAAGGACAATTGCTTTTTACTATTGAAAATCTTGATTTTATTGAAATTCAACAGAATTATTTAAAAACTTCAGAGGAATTGATGTATTTAAAATCGGAATATGAAAGGCAAAAAACATTATTCGACGAAAAAATAACATCACAAAAAAGTTATTTAAAAGCAGAAAGCGATTATAAAAGCGCAAGAGCATTAGTGAATGGTTTAGATCAAAAGTTGAGAATGTTAAATGTCAATCCCACTAATGTTAAGGCTGGTAAAATTACATCTGTAATTTCAGTTTTCGCACCAATAAGTGGTAGCATAACAGCAGTTTACGGAAGTGTTGGAAAGTTTATGAGTGACTCTGATGCTATTATTGAAATTATTAATAATACTCACATACATCTTGAATTAGTTGTTTTTGAAAAAGATGTTTTAAAAATTAAAAAAGGGCAAGTTATAAAATTTAACATTCCTGAATCATCTGCAATTACTTATGATGCAGAAGTACATTTAGTAGGTAAATCTATCGATGCAAATAGAACTGTAAAAGTGCACGGACATTTGCATAATGAAAAAGAAAACTTTTTGGTTGGAATGTTTGTTGAAGCTGAAATAATTACAGATTTAGTGCAAAAAACTGCTTTGCCAGCTACAGCTGTTATAGAAAAAGATGAATTATTTTATGTTTTAATGCTTAAAGAAGAAAAAAAAGGTATTTATCTATTTGAAAAAACAAAAATAGAAGTCGGAGTAAAAAATGAAAATTGGATTGAAGTAATTATTCCGGAAGAAATTGGAAATAAAAAAATCTTAATAAAAGGAGCTTTTTTACCAGTTGATTAGTATTAAAATAAATTAAATAAATTTTACATAATCATCATGTAAATTCTGTTTCGTATTTTTGATGAAATTTAAAAATTTAAAAAAATGAGTACAAATGGACAATTGCAATTGCCTAAAACTATAATGCCTTTAATTTTATTAGGGATAGTTTTAATAATATTTATTTCAAAATCTACAATTAACATTGATGCTGGTGAAGCTGGTGTTTTGTGGAAACGTTTTGATGGTGGGGTAGTAGTAGATCAGCCAGCATTAGGAGAAGGGTTTCATGTGGTAGCACCTTGGAATAATGTAGTAGTTTATGAAGTTCGTCAACAAGAATTGTTTGAAAAAATGAAAGTTCTTTCATCAAACGGATTGGATATTATTTTAGAAACATCGGCTTGGTTTGTTCCTGATTATAATAACTTAGGAAAACTACATCAAGAAAAAGGTGAAAACTATTTAGAAAGAGTTATAAAGCCTGCTCTTCGTTCTGCTGCTCGTAGTGTTGTTGGGCGATATACACCTGAACAATTATATGCAAGTAAGAGAGATGTCATACAAAGTGAAATTTTTGATGAAACTAAAAAGATTTTAGATAATCAATACGTTCAATTAAATGAACTTTTAGTAAGAGATGTTACTTTGCCTGCTACTATTAAAGATGCGATTGAGCGTAAACTGAAACAAGAACAAGAATCGCTAGAATACGAATTTAGATTAGTTACTGCATCTAAAGAAGCTCAAAAACAAATTATCGAAGCCAAAGGTAAAGCTGATGCAAACCGCATTTTAAGTGCATCATTAACTGATAAAATTTTACAGGATAAAGGTATTGAAGCTACCTTAGAACTTGCAAAATCACCAAATAGTAAAGTGGTTATTGTAGGTAGTTCTAAAGATGGTTTACCTTTAATTTTAGGAAATAATTAAAAAGTATTATTCCAATAAATTTATAAAAAAGCAACCTTTAGACTGAACCCAAAAAGTTAGACAAATTTATAATTAATTTTGACAATAATGAGCTCGATATTTTATCGGGCTCATTTTGTTTAGATTTGATTTAATTCTTTCGTTATTATAATAGTCTATATATTGTTTGATTTCAAG